>JAQGHQ010000369.1 GCA_028288765.1 Gemmataceae bacterium
GCGATCGAAGCGTACTTGGCCGAGCACAACGCCGATCCCAAGCCGTTCCGATGGACCGCGACCGCCGATCTGATCCTCCAGAAGGTCGAGGATATTTGTAAACGAACTTGCAACTCAGGACACTAGGGTAACAAAGAATAACAAGGTAGATGCACTGGTCACGCCCAGCATCCGCTGGGAATGGCTATCCGGCGAAACCAGCCCGCACGGGCTGCTATTCAGGGAGAAGCCGCAAGCATCGCAGCACCGCGAATGCAGGCGGTCGATGTGACCGGAGCAGGCAAGGCTTCGTGCCTCGAAACACACGGAATGAACGTTCTCCATGAGTGATCTGCAGCTTCTGCGGTCAAGCTGGCGAACATCGTCCTGGATGATGTCGTCGGGGTGTACGACCGGGCGATCGAATAGCTAGGTCGTCCCGAACCGCCGCACGCTTGAGGAGTTCCATGGGCGGTTGGCCGCGCTGGCGAGGTGGGTGGGGCTGGTGAAGGGCTGAGGTTGGCGGGCTTTACCTGAGGATGCCCAGAGCCTTCATCACGATCGGCAACCTGCCGAGGAAGGTAAGGCCTGCATCGTTCATGTCGTTGGCCAACTCCGAGTGTGCCCCCTTCGCCCCGTACGTCTCGTGCCAGAAGTCCGAGGCGTTTGTGCTCAGGAAGAACCGTCCCGCGGTGTGACCCTTGTCCCTGAGCTGGCGGGAGAACTGGAGGTAGGTCTCCAGGTGGATGGAGTCCTTGACCTGCTTGTTGTGGGACGGCCTCTGCTTCTTCTTCACTCGCTCGATGGCCTTGAGCACGCAGTCTGTGTCTTGCTTGAGCACCAGAGCCTGCCCGAGGATCGCTTGCCCCAAAGCAGCGAGGTCATCAATGAGCTGGGGGTCGGTGTAGGTCTTCGCCTCGAACGGTAGCGGCTTGAGCAGTTCTTCGCGAGCACGGTGAATCTGTGCGATTTGCTTGTCCGTCTCGACCAGCCATGTCATGGCTTCATTTTTTACGTCGTCCCTGCGCTGATTCCACTCCCAGTCGATCAGGTCGTTCACCACGAGCTGCACGCGCTCTGGCGTGGTGACGACCACGTCTAGAAGCCGTCGGTTCAGCCCAATTTGGTCGGCTTGGCCGCGGTTGCCAAGTGTGATCACATCCAGTAACACGCACGTGTCAAGGCATAATACGGGGCGCTGTGCTGCGGCGATCTCTGTCGCAGCTTCGGCAATGGTTTTCATCGGGCGATAAGCTCGTCATCGTAAGCGCTCAGGACAGCGCGAGCTGTTTCGTAGGTATCGACGAGTTGCTTCCGTGTTGGCTCAGGCCAGCCCTCGTCCTCAAGCCACGATGCCAAGGCGTCAGAACTGATGGCCGCGTTATCCCGGTGGGCCTTGGTGATGAATGCGTGCCACCGCTGCAGGTCTAGAGGGTGGAGGCTCGTTTTGTTTGCCGTTGCGTTGAACGCTCGGAGGCGGTGAAGGGCCTCTGCGGACAGAAGGTCTTCCAGGCTCGGCTCGTCCGGACTTGGATAGTCCAACGCCCGGGCGTTCAGGCCCTTTGAGACGGGCTCGATGAGCGTTTTCTGGAAGTCCCTCAAAGCCGCATTGTATAGATCGACGCCGAACGGTTCACGGGTCTGAAGGGGTAGAACGCTGGATATGTAGAGCTCTCCCCGGCCGCGAGCTTGCAGCCAGACGGCAACTTCGCGGCCCGTTGGCGGCACTTGCTTGAAGAAACAGTATACCACAGGCTCTCGTGAAAGAGCCTGCTTCATCCGCTCCTCTAAATCACGCCGGCGTCCCCAACCGCCAGGGAGGTCGGCTTCGAGCCGACGCGTGAGTTGCCCCATCTCCTTCGGGTCTACCTGAATGACGAGTTCGAGCTCCCGCTCGACGGGAGGTCGGTGGCGTGGCCTTCGTGAGTTCAATGCGGCAGTGACGCGATCGAGAAGGCTTCGAACTTTCGACAGATCCGGGTCGTAGCCGAGGTTGATAACAGCGAGCGCCGGCTTCCCGTTCAGACGAACTGCGTCCTCGTCCACGTCGTGGGGGATATGCGCGGCGAGTAACTCGTGCCGGACGAGTTCAAGCTGGTCCCTCCCCACAATGATGTAGGGGCCGGCCGTGCCGTCGGTGGACAGCGTGGGCCGCCCGATCTCTTCGAGACTATTCATCGAGTTACCTCTCGCCTGCCGCTGCCGTGGGTCACATAGGCACGGATCCTGGCGTTCGGCCGTCCAACGGCGTATATTTTACCACTTCTTTGCATCGGCACCAGCGGAAGCAGTACCTTCGCGTGCTGGCGTGTGGGGAGCGTGGTCGCCTCGCTCAGGACGCAAACAGTCCTGGGACAGAAGGTTGCTCCAAAGCTCGAGCCACGTGCCTTCGTTTGCACCCGAAGCCCGCACCTCGGATCGCTCGCCCTCCCTGAATGACTGCTCGCAGAACGCATGGTCGCTAACCCAGCAGGAGTGCGACCCGGGCCTGTTAGAAGGCGATCTGAGACGGCTCGAAGTTACCCTTCCCGTTGGCGCGAAGTCGCAGGGACGAACGAGGCGCGCCCGCGCCCGTTCGGATCGTTGCGCGCGTCGGTCCGACACACCGACGCCTCTTCAGGGGTTGTCTCTTGCCCTCTGGCAGCCAACCCAGCTCAACGACGTCACACCTTATTCGCGGGTGAACGGCAATCGCCCTCGGCCCGCGAACGTGTGCGGTGGAAATCTGTCACAGGTGCGACGCGATCAGGAAGCCCGCAGCGAACGCGATCCCGAGCAGAACCACGACGGCGACGACGAGAAGGGTCGCTTTCTGGGACGAGAGGACGATTTTCCCGGGTCCATCTTCCAGACTCATCGCGTCCAACCCCGACACCGGCTTGGGGCCGGTGTCGGGCTCTTCGTCCAGATCCAACGCCTTCGTTTTCTTCACCCCGAGGATGGCGTCCACGTCTTCCTGCTCGAAGAGCGGATCGTCGCCGGTGGGCTCCCGCCTGGGTTGGGGGCGCGGCGCCTGCCTGGGGACGGACGGCTTCGCGGCGACCGCCGGCCCCCCCGGTTGAGGGACCGGAGACCGGTTCCGGTCCGTTGCCACGGCCGGCTCCCCGGGTTCGGGCCCGGGCACCTCCGGGGCGGGGGCCGGCGGGGCGGCCGGGGTGAGCAAAACCTCCAGCTCGTCCAGCTCGCCCGTGTCCTCCTGGACGGGGACCGTGACCGGCCTGGCACACTGGGGGCAGTTGATCTGTGACCCTGCTTTTCGCCGGGCGATTCCCAGTAGACGAGTGCAGTGGGGGCACCGAAACCGGATCGGCATTCCCGACCCTCCGACTGGCCAACGAACGGCCCGCGACAACAGTTTACACCAGTATAGCGGCGGATCCGCCGGCCGGGGCGACTCCATGCGTCCCCGGCCGGGTCGCGCGAATGCCTTGATCCTCACGCCCGTGCCCGGAACAATAGAGGGCACGACTCTACCGCCCACCCTTCAGGGTTGTTCCCATGTCGACCCTTTCCCGCCGCCGCTCGTTTCTCGTCCGGTCGGCGGCCGCCGCCGCCCTGCTCGTCGCGTGTGCGGTCGCCTCGGCCCCGGCGGACGTGGTCATCCTGAAGGACGGGTTCGTCATTCAGGGAAACGTCCGGAAGGAGATGGAATCGGTCCGCGACGCGGCGACCGGGCAGTCGGTCCTGGTGTTCAAGGGGGCCGGGTTCGACACCGTCGACGACGGCCCGCGGGTGGTGGTCTTCAGCAGCCACCACAAGCAGCTGGGCGAGATCTCCAAGGACGTGAAGGTCCGCCCGGACTACAAGGCGTATTCGAACCCCTTGCCGAACCGCCGGGCGAACAACCAGCTCCCCCAGATGCTCGGGGCGAAGGAAATGCCCGACTTCAACGACAAGTGGCGGCGGACGCTCAACATCAAAACCCCCGACGGGTTCGTTCTCGTCGACCAACAGCTGACCTACCTGGACCCCTACTGCTGTTTCGTCGTCTCCTCGAACTTCGCCTGGAGCCAGTCGTTCCGGACGTCCGAGATGGACCCGCGGAAGGTCAGAAAACTCCTGTCCACTCATCCCGAACTGGTCGAATCGGACGGGAAACCGGACCCGGTGAAGCGGATCGCCATCGCCCGGTTCATGAAGGACGCCGGGTGGCTGTATTTGGCGAAGGAGGAGGTCGATCGGCTGAAAAAGGAAGTCCCCGCCCCTCTCCCGAAGGAAGCCCAGGAACAGTTCGACAAGCTGCTCAAGGACATGGACGGGGCGACCGCCGAGCTGGTCGTGTCCGAAGCCGAGATCGCCCTGAAGGCCGGGCGCTACAAGTACACCGACGACCTCCTGGCCGCGTTCCCGGACAAGACCGCCGAGCCGAAAGAGAGAGACCGGGCGACCAAGCTGATGGCCCAGCTCAAGACCGCGCGGGAACAGTACGACACCGGCCGGCGGTTGCTCCGCGGCCTGATCGACGAGGTGACCGGGGCCGGGTCGGCGCTGCCGTTTCTGGCAGTCGGCGGGAGCCCGCTGGTGGCCGTGTTGCCCAGGAAGGTGGCGACCACCGAC
>JAQGHQ010000371.1 GCA_028288765.1 Gemmataceae bacterium
AAGTCTTCCCGCTCATGACGCGCCCTCGCACGATCGGACGGGCCGCATTGCTGAGCACAGGGCAAAATAAGTCGGGCGATACAAAGACCGAAACTGTATAGCATTCAGGCACGGAAGTGCCATTCAACTCGTTAAGCCTGTCGCATCGGGTGGCATGTCCACCGCTCGGGGTGGACAGGGGTGTTTCTCGTCGGGCGGAAACCTCACCCCGACCCGGGCTCCGGGGCACCCGCATGTCCCCGCCGAGCCGTGGACATGCCACCCGGGCCATTCCCCGCCTCCCTCTCCTCAAGGGGAAAGGGGGACCAGAAACGGACATCGTTACCGGGTTCCTGGATGAGGCGGACCGGGACACTTTTCCCCGCCGGGCTTGATGGAACCGGCGGGCGATGCTTCGATAGCCACAGGGATGTATCGGGGCCGGCCCGGGTATCACCCGGCGAACATCCCGCCCCGGACTACGGAACGGTCATCATAAAAGTCTCAGGTCGGTCCGGGCTCGCGGCGTCGATCCACCTCAGATATCCCCGGGCGATGGGCCACGCCCTAAACCCGAATCTGGTGTCCGCCGACCGGTCGGGCGAGAGCGCGAGGGCGGTGTGGAACGCCTCCCTGGTCCGGGCGATCTCCCCGGCTTCCAGGGCGACGAGGCCGCGGATCGTGGCGCCGTCGGACAGCTGGGCCAATTCGGCGAGTGTCTCCCCGATCCCGGACTGGAAGGATTTTCGGCCGAGAGCCTGACGGATCAGATGGGGCAGGAACGGTCCGCCGGTCTGTTCGTCGAGTACGGCCCGCCCGACCAGCAGGCCGAATACACCGGCAACCTGGTCGACGTCCAGCCTCTGGCCGGCGGGGCCGATCAACTCGACCAGCTCGGCGTCGGCCGCGGCATAGTTCCCGATCGCGGCCAAGGCTTGAGCCCGCGACCAGTGGTAGAAGGGAACCCCCAACGACCCCTTGAGTTCTGGGGTGGTCCAGTCGAGCACGTCGTCCGCCCGTCCGGTCCGCAGGAGCAGATCGAGTTCCAGTTCCGTCCCCTGAGTTCCGAAGGCCGCGACGTCGGACTCCAGCAGGATGTCGCGGGCCTTACCCCCGAGCCCCAGGTTGGCCGCCCTCGCCGCCCGGTCGGCCACCGAGCTCCGCGCGGATTCCTCGGAGAACTTGTGCACCAGGCGCTCGACCTCCTCCTCCAGCCGGGCCAGTTCGGTATCGACCGGCGTGTCGTTCTGGCCGGGCCGGGCCGCGGCGGTGCGGTACGCCCGCAGGTGGGCGGCGGCGAGGTCCAAACAGCCCAGATTCTGGTACAACCGGCCGAGTTCCAGGTGAGCCTGGGCTAGCCCGGGATCGAGAGCAAGGGCCCGGTTCAAGGCGGTACTCGCCTGCGCCTGACGGAGGCGGGCCAGCTGCGGTAGCCGACCGGCCCACGCCCGCTCCGTGGTCGACCCCAACAGCCGCAGGTAGGCCTGGCCGAGCACGAGGTGAGCGCCCGCGTCCGTCGGGTCGGCCGCCGCCGCCCGCCGGGCGGCCCGGACGGCCGCGAATAACACACCCGGTGGTGTGTCGCCCCGCAAAAAGACGAACTGTCTCTGGAGCGAGAAGATGGTTTGGGTAACGGGTGGGGGCGCCTCCCCCGGCGAGCTGCGGTCCGGCAACGGGGGCCGGAGGAGGGCCAGCCGGAGGGCGTGGTCGGTCGGCGCAAACGGCCCGACCCGGCCGCCGGCACCGACCAGGGCTGCGACCTGACCGGCCTCCCACGCGTTCAGGTGTCGCGCCGGCGCGAGCTGCCGCATGGCATCGGCCTTGAGTAACAGAACGGTCGCCTCGTCCCGGTCGGGGGACCGGGACGGGGCGGGTTTCCAGAACGCATCCCACCACCGGCGGCCCCCACGGGCGGGACCCGAAGGGGGGGCCATTTCGTTGGTGGTCGGGTGGAACGCCAGTCGGTCGAGGTCGACCTCCCGGTCGCGGAACGGATCTTCCGCCCCGGGCCGGGCCGGATCCCGCCACCCGAAGACGACCACCCCACCGCCCAGATGGAGCAACGGCCAGCGGTCCGGGGCGGCCAGCAGGCGTTCCAGGACCGCGACCGACAGACCGCGGTCCATGCCGTACACGACGATCCGGCTGACCCGGGCCTGGCGGAGCCGGTCGTCCACCGGTTCGCCGCCACCGGCGGCGGCCACCACATCCGCCGCCAACTGGGCGTCCAGCAGCTGGTCGTCTTCAGGACAGAGCCAGCGGAACGCATTGGCAGTATCGGGCGACAGATGGAGTGTCCGGGTGCCCGGCGGCCAGGCTCCCGCCGCGTGCCACTGCCGGAAGACCTCGGCCCCCCGCGCCAGGGCCGGCGGCGGGTCGCCCGCCCACCGGCGGGGTTCGAACGGCGGGCCCTGCAACCACCCGGGCCACAGACAGGCCAGAAATGCCACGGCCAACAGGGCCGTGGCGGCCCGGATGGTGAGCCGGGCCCACGGCCGGCGGGGGGGCGGGGGCGGCCGGCGGGCAAAGACGTCCTGGAGGTTCCACGCCAGGACCGGACCGGCGACCACCGCGAAGAACGGCACGAAGCGGACCTGCAGTCAGAT
>JAQGHQ010000376.1 GCA_028288765.1 Gemmataceae bacterium
TTGTGGCACAGGTCTCCAGACCTGTGTAGCTGCACAGGTCTGGAGACCTGTGCCACAAGAAAACTGATCCCGCCGGTCATCCATTCCGCCCGCGGGTCAGCCCATCACCGCCGCAGGCCGTTGAGTAACCCGCCGATCACCGACAGCGCCTCGGTCAAAACTGCCTCGGACGGCACCGGTAGGCGGAGGTAGGTTTCCCCGGTCTGCTCGTCCTTCCGCACGAGCGACCCGGCCCCGGTCTGGCCGGCTCCGGCGACCTGCTGGAGCAGCGCGGCCCCGGCCTGGAGGAAGGCGGCCCAGGGGTCCGCGGCGGTCGGAGCGGCGGCATCGGCCGGGGTCCTCGGCTTGCCCCCGAACTCCCGCTTCGCCTCGACCGCGTCCTCCCGTTCCGCCGGCGGCACCGGCGGAATCCCGGTCGTCGTCGCCTCCACCGTCTCCATGAACTTGTTCAGCCGGGTGCCGCCCATGTCGATGTTCGCCTCGCCCCCGTCCAGGACCCCGGCGAACAGCCCCTTCTTGAACTTCAGCACCGACAGCATCCCTTCCTCGATCGTTCCCTTGGACACGAAGTTGACCACCCGCACCGGCTGCCGCTGGCCGAGCCGGTGGACCCGCCCGATCCGCTGCTCCAGCACCGCCGGGTTCCACGGCAGGTCGACGTTCACCACGACCGAAGCGAACTGCAGGTTCAGCCCCACCCCGCCCGCGTCGGTGCTGAAGAACAGCCGGCACCCCGGGTCGGCCCGGAACCGGTCGACCAGTTTGCCGCGGTCCCGGCCGTCCACCCCGCCGTGGAAGAACACGTGTCCCCACTTCCGCTTCTTCGCCGCCCGGACGAGTAGGTCGTGCATCCGCAGCCACTGGCTGAACACCACCGCCTTCGCCCCCGGCCGCTCCAGGACCTCGCCCAGGACGGTCATGATCTCGGTGGTCTTCAGCCCGTGGTCGGTCTTCGGGTCGAGCAGGTAGCTGGAGTCGCACGCCATCCGCATGTTCTGGAGGGCCGCCATCAGCCGCTGCTTGTCCGCCTCGGTCAGGAACTTGAACCGCCGCCACTTGGCCACCAGCCGGGCCACCTCTTCCTGGTTCTCGGTGTGCAGGTCCCGCTGGTACGGGGTCATCGGCACGAAGACGGTGTTCTCGATCCGCTCCGGCAGCTGGTCGAGGACCTGGTCCTTTTGCCGGCGGAGCAGGACGGGGGCGAGGGTCTGGCCGATCCGGTCCAGGTCGCGATACCCGGTCACCTTCCCGACCGAATCCCGCACCTGGTGGTCGTGGAGCAGGCGGAACGTCGGCCCGAGCCGGTGGCGGTCCACGAAGTCGACGATCGAGACGAGTTCTTCCAGCCGGTTTTCGAGCGGGGTGCCGGTGAGGACGGCGGCGTACGGGGAGCGGATCGTCTTGACGCTCCGGGCGACCCTGGTGGCCCAGTTCTTGATCCGCTGGGCCTCGTCGAGGATCACCAGGTCCGGCCCCCACCCGGCGATCGCGTCCAGGTCCATGTGGACGGTGTCGTAGTTGGTCACCTTGAAGAACGGGGCCGGGTCGGCGAACGCCTCGGCCCGCCTCAGCCTCTGCCCCTCGACCACGCGGACGGGGCGGGCGGTGAACCGGCCGATCTCGCCCTTCCACTGGTGCTTGAGGGAGGTCGGGCAGACGACCAGCACCCGCTCGACCCCGAACAGCCGGGCCATCACCTCGGCGGCGGCGATCGCCTGGGCGGTCTTCCCGAGCCCCATCTCGTCCCCGAGGAGGCACCGCCCGGCCCGGGCGGCGAACAGCACGCCTTCCCGCTGGTAGTCGTACAGCGGCACCTTGAGTAGGTCGTCGAACGCGGCGCTGCGAGCCCCTTTCGGGAACGCTTCGGCCACCCGCCGGGTCCGCTCGGCGGCGTCCCGGAGCTCGGCCAGGAACGCCCACGCGTCGTCCGCCACCCGCAGGTCCGGGTCGAGCTCCGTCGCGGCGCCGATGAACCCCTCGACGCCGGCGGCGGTGTCCGGCTTCAGCCGCCCGGCGGGGTCGAAGAACCGGGCCGCGAGTTTGGCGAGGGCCGGCGGGGCGTCGGCCGGAGGGACGAAACAGACCTCCCGCCGCGCCCCGTACCGGAGGAACACCTCTCCGGACTCGGGGCGGTATCCGGCCTTCAGCCCGGCCTTCGCCGCCTTGCCCCGTTCCAGCCGGGCGAGCACGAACTCGATGTGCTTGCACGTGCCGAGGGTGTTGGTGGTAAAGTCCGGGCAGGTGCAGGTGTTGTCGCCGGGAGTCGTTCCCCGGATGGTGACCCGGTACGTGCCGCGGGACTGCGGGTTGGTGACCAGGAAGTCGGAGAACGCCGCCCGCCCGCCGAGGTTCTTGAGCAGGAACTTCTGGTCCCGCCCGAACTGCCGGCGGAGGTAGGTCTGCCACTCCTCGAGCGACATGCCCTCCGGCTTGGCGGTCCTCGACACTTTGGGCTGTTCGTCCCGGCGACGAAGCTTCTTCTTCGGCTTGGGGTCGGTCGGCGGCATGGCGGGCCCCGGATCGAGGGGGTCGGACATAGCCGAATTGTACGGACGGAAAACCGGCCGGTCGGCGGTTGTCGGTCGGCCGAGGAGGGGACGCGACTGCAAGGCTGGCGGTCGACGAAAGCAGTCGGTTGTCGCCGGTCCGCGACGGAATCTGCACTATTATTACCCGCGTACGGCTACCGCGCGGCAGACGCCCCGCATCCACCGGTTTGCTCCGGCGGTGTACGCCAGGACCACGCCCAGCCCCGGCAACGCACTCGATGCGAAGGACCGAATGGCCCCTCCCTCCTGCCCGCCCCTCGACCAGTTGCAGCTCGTGTTCGACGGGGCCCGCCCGCCTCACGGCAGCACGGATTTGCTCCGCCACCTGGAGGACTGCGAGGACTGCCAGGTCAGATTGGCCGCCGCCCCGCCACGGGTCGAAGTCCTCCCGGCCTTCCGCCCGGAGGTGGAGGAGGAAACCCGTCTCGTATCGCCGGCCGAAGGGGGCGACACCGCCTGGCCGCGCGCCACGGGCGAGTTTACAGACTTCACCCTCGCGTCCGGCGGCCCGCCCGTGCCGCGCCGGGTCGGGCCGTACGAGGTTGTCGGGGTCCTGGGACACGGTGCCATGGGCATCGTCGTCAAGGCGATCGACCCCGTGCTAAACCGATTCGTGGCCGTCAAGATCCTCACCCCCACCCTGGCCGAGAACGACGACGCCCGCCGGCGGTTCGTCCGGGAGGCCCAGGCCCCCGCCCGGATCGCCAGCGACCACGTGGTCCCGGTCTATGGGCTGGGCGAAGCTGACGACCGCCCGTACCTGGTCATGCAGTACGTCCGCGGGCAGGATCTCGCCCGGCGGCTCAAACGGGGTGGGCCGATGCCCCTGGACGAGGCCCTCCGAATCGGCCGGGAGGTTGCCGCCGGGCTGGCTGCCGCCCACGCCGTTGGGGTCGTTCACCGGGACGTGAAGCCTGGGAATGTGCTGCTGGAGGAGCTGGAGGCGGGTGCGGTCAACCCCGGGCCCGGCGGGTGGGAGCGGGTCCGGATCACCGACTTCGGGTTGGCCCGCGAGGACGGCGGCCCGGTCATCACCCGCCACGGGGTGGTCGTCGGTACGCCGAAGTACATGTCCCCTGAGCAGATCACCGGCGCGCCAGTCGACCACCGCACCGACCTCTACTCCTTCGGTCTGCTTCTGTATCAGCTGGTCGTTGGCCGGGCACCGTTCCATGCCACGTCTTTGGTCGGCTTCCTCGACCAGCATTTGTACGCCCAGCCGACTCCGCCATCCGAATGCGTTCCGGGCGGGGTCCCGGACTGGCTGGACCAGCTGATCATCCGTCTGCTCCGGAAGCAGCCGGCCGACCGGGTGCAGACTGCTGCCGAAGTTGTCCGCGAGCTTGACGAGGGGACTGCCCGGCTGAACCTACTGGCCGACCGTATGGTCTGACCGCCTCAGGTCGAGCTGGATCAGCCCGACAAGTCTTTCCCCGCGTAACTCGACAGCCACTTGCTCCGGACCGTCCTCGACCCAGTCGAACGTGCCCGCATCCCACCGGGACACATTCCCTCGCCCGCCCGAGACCGGTCCCTCGTAATCGAGGTAAAGCAGCCGATGGTCGAAGTTCGATTCCGCCGGAAGTACCATCCCGATGACAGGTTCGGCCAACACCCGCCACGCGCGTAACACACCCCCGGCTTCCAGGAGCAAGTCCCAGTGTGGCACCGGCCAGTCGTGTTCGAGAATGACGTACCGGGGCACGATGTTTGCCCTCTCAACATACGCTGAGATCGGTATTTCCGACACGGCGCCGGGTCATCCACTCGATCCAGGAATGCTCTACGTGGATCGCGGGTGGATTGTTAAGATACACCCGATTCAGCCGATACTGGGTATTGCATCATGGCCAAGGCCGGGAAAGCAGATGCCGGTGCCGACGAGATGGTGAACATCTGCCGGAACCGCCGTGCCACTCACGATTACGAGATCCTCGACCGGATCGAGTGCGGGATGGTGCTGGTCGGGACGGAGGTGAAGAGCCTGCGGGACGGGCACGCCAGCCTCGACGACGCCTACGCCCGCATTGACGGCGACGAGGTCTGGCTGGTCGGGGCCGAGATCCCCGAGTACCCGTTCGGGAACCGGCTGAACCATAAACCAAAGCGAACGCGGAAGCTGCTGTTGCACCGGCGGGAGATCGACAAGTTCGCCGGGAAGGCGGCGCAGCGGGGGTTCACGCTGATCCCGCTCCAGATGTACTTCAAGGGCGGGGTCGCCAAGATCGAGATCGCGGTGGGCAAGGGCAAGCAGGCCCACGACAAGCGGGAGTCGCTGAAGAAGGCCGATGCCAGGCGCGAAATCGACCGCGCGATGTCGGCCAAGCGGAAAAGATGAAGGGTGTTAGACGGGATAAGGCGAGCGGCGGGTGAAAACTGACCCACGAAACCGGGCCGGTCAGGTTTGCTTTCTTGTGGCACAGGTCTCCAGACCTGTGCAGCTGCACAGGTCTGGAGACCTGTGC
>JAQGHQ010000106.1 GCA_028288765.1 Gemmataceae bacterium
CCCGGCAAAACGGCGGGGTGGCATGTCCACGGCTTGGCGTGGACATGGGAAAGACTGTGGCCGAACCGGTTGCCCGGGTACCTGTCGGCATCGCCTATGTGATTCCACCCCGCTACCGACACAGCGATCGGGGCTGTCGGTGTCGTACATGTCCCCAAGCCGTGGACATGCCACCCCGCCCGGCCGCTCGGATTTCTTCACACCCTCTCTCCGCGAGCGGTGCATCGGCGGGTCGGTCCGGCGGGCCGTGTCTGGCCGAGGCGCCGCCGGACCGTCGCCGGAACCGCTCGCGGAGCGAGCGGACCACACTGAAAACCTCCGAGACCACTCACCGTAGCGGCTTCTGGCCGGCCGCGGTCCGGAGCCGGTTCGCCTCCTGCCACACCTTCGGGTCGGTCTGGAGGAAGTCGATCAGGTTCCCGGTCGAGACCCCGAGCAGGTCGGCCGCCTCGCCGACCCGGGCCTCGACCGCGTGGAGCACGTCCAGCACCACCCCGACCGCCGGCCAGAACCGCGGGTTCTTCGCATTCATGTTCAACTTGCCGGTCGGGTCCCGGGCGGCGTGGTAGTCCGGGTGGGCGGCGAGGGCGTCCGGGGTGCGGGATTCGGCGGGCAGGTCGTCGCGGAGGTGGAGGAACAGGGCGTGCCACAGCCGCCGCAGCGCCTTCGCCTTGTTCTCGTGCTGGGACCGGGACTCCTCGGCGATGACGATGAGCCCGGTGGGCGGGTGCCGCAGCCGCACGGCGGAGCTGGTCTTGTTCCGCTTCTGCCCGCCCGGCCCGCTCGCCCGGTACGTGTCGACCTCGCACTGGGCGAGCAGCTGGGGCTCGGGGAGCGACGACCAGGTCGAGCGCAGAACGCGGAGCCCGGAGCGCGGAGTGGAAGACATACCGGCCCCTCGTGAGGGGTGTCGCCCCGGGGCAGGTACGACAGTGTACCGGGGCAACGCACGCAATGAGGGAGCCCCACCGGGCCGACCCGGGTTCGCGCCGCGGGCCGCCCCGGTGGGGCTCCGAATACCTTTCCGTCTGAAACCCAGGACGAACCCGGCTCGCGGGGTCGGCCGTCTTCCGTTCCGCGATCCGCACTCCGCGTTCCGCGCCCGGACTACCCTTCGAGCTTCCACGGGGCCCGCAGCTCGCGGGACAGGAGCTTGTTCGCCTCGGCGTCGTCGAACTGGTGGGCGGCCGGGTCCCAGGTCAGCTTCTTGCCGGTGCGGAGGGCGATCGTCCCGATGTGGCAGACGATCACCGACCCGCCGCCGACGCCGACGTGGCAGATCGGCTGCTCCCGGGTCTTCACGCAGTCCAGGAAGTTCCCCATGTGGTCGGTCGGGCGGGTCGGGTAGAGCTTCGGGTCGTCCTTGGTGAGCGGCTCGGACAGGATCTTCGGGTCGCTCGCCACCACCATCCCGCGGTTGACGAACACCGTCCCGTTCTCCCCGAAGATCATCACCCCGTTCTCGTCCCCGCTGATCCCGTCGAGGACGACCTCCTCGGTCTTGCCGTCCTTCTTCACCTTCTTGGTGAGCGGCTTGCCGTCCGCCCGGTACAGCTCCTTGACCGCCGTCCCGCGGCCGTCCATGGCGATCACCTTCGCCCCGTCGGCGTAGGTGTACTGGACCTTGAACGTCGGGTGGCAGTTATACCCGTCGCCCTTGTCGTACGGCTTGGCCGCGTCGAGCACCTCGACCCCGACCGGCCCGCTCCCGTCCTTGCCCAGGCACCACTGGGCGATGTCGATGTGGTGCGCGCCCCAGTCGGTCATCTTCCCGCCGCTGTACTCGTACCACCACCGGAACTGGTAGTGGCAGTTCGTCTTGCCGTCGTTCTCGTAGCGGTACGGGACCTTCGCGGTCGGCCCGAGCCACATGTCCCAGTCGAGCTCCTTCGGCGGCTCGACCGCCTTGATCGGCCCGCTCGTCGGGTTCCCGCCGATCCGGCACTCGATCGCCTTGACCTTCCCGATCCGCCCGGCCCGGACGACGTCCGCGGCCAGCCGGAACTGCGTCATCTCGCTCCGCTGCTGGCTCCCGGTCTGGAGCACCTTGCCGGTGTCCTTGACCGCCTTCTGGAGGAGCAGGGTCTCCTGGACGGTGAGGGTCAGCGGCTTCTCGCAGTACACGTCCTTGCCCTTGCGGAGGGCTTCGAGGGCGACCAGGGCGTGCCAGTGGTCCGGGACGGCGATGATGACCGCGTCCACGTCCTTGCTGTCCATCAGCTGGCGGAAGTCCTTGTGGCCTTTGACGTCGTACCCGCCCTTCTTGTACTGGTCCTCGGCGTACTTCAGGTGCCGGCCGTCCACGTCGCAGACGGCGGTGAAGGCGACGTGCTTGAACTTCCTGGCGGCCCCGTACAGCGCGTTCGACCGGCGGGGTTCCGGGCCGACCCCGATCACCCCGACGTTCAGCTTGCCGTTCGCGGCAACCCGCTTGTTCTCGGCGGCGGCCCGGGCGGCGGTCCCGAAGATGGTCTCGGCGTACCAGGCCGGCAGGCCGGTGGCGGTCATGGCGGCGATCGACCGCCCCATGAACCCGCGGCGGGAGAGAGATCCGCGCTCCGACATGGGAGCCCCTTTCGATTGGTGCGATTGATGAACGGCGTGAGAGTAACCCGTGCGGGGTGTATGATACACGGCGGAAACGCGGCAGGCGAAAGAGAAACGAGACGTCTCCCGGCGGCCAGCGACCCGGGGCGTCGTCCCGGGGCCGATCCGCCTCCCGTCCACGTCCCGGCCTCCGCCGGGCACCGGTTCAAAAACTCCCCCGAGCGCCCGCCCGGTTCCGGGCAATAGATGGTTGACGGACAAGAGTTCGGCCCCGGAGTCCTCACATGCCGATCGGCTATGCCGACCGCCTCCTGCCCGCCCTCCGGCGGGTCGTCCGCGCCCGCGAGACCGCCGACCGGACCGACGGCCAGCTCCTCACCGCCTTCGTCCACGACCGGGACCCGGACGCATTCGCCGTCCTGGTCCGCCGGCACGGGCCGATGGTCCTCGGGGTGTGCCGGCGGGTGGTCGGGGACGCCCACGCGGCGGAGGACGCGTTCCAGGCGGTGTTTCTCGTCCTGGCCCGGCGGGCGGCCGCGGTCCGCCCGCGGGAGCAGGTCGGGAACTGGCTGTACGGGGTGGCGTACCGGACGGCGCTCAAGGCCCGGATGGTCCTGGCCCGCCGCCGGTCGCGGGAGAAGCAGGTCGACGTCATGCCCGAGCCGCCGGCCCCGCCGCCCGCCGACCCGTGGGCGGACCTGCACCCGGTGATCGACGAGGAGCTCGCCCGGCTGCCGGACAAGCTCCGCCTCCCGGTCGTCCTGTGCGACCTGGAGGGCCGGACCCAGCGGGCCGTCGCCAAACACCTCGGGGTCGCCCCGGCTACCCTCGCGACCCGCCTCGCCTCGGCCCGGCGGCTGCTGGCCGGCCGGCTGACCCGGCGGGGGGTGACCCTGTCCGGGGGGGCCCTGGCCGGG
>JAQGHQ010000489.1 GCA_028288765.1 Gemmataceae bacterium
CGGCCGCATGGAGGTCACCTCGCTCGACGGCAGACAGGATGAGAGTAACCTCGCTCATTTCACGGAGTATACCCGAGGCCGCTCGGACCAGCAACAAAGCCACCGGGTTGGCACAGGGTGTCGCCGCTTGGGCCAACAGAGCGGGAAATGACATGCCCCGGCTTCCTGCGACAGGCGACGGAAAGCGGAAAATGCGATGACATTCCAATGAACGATCTGAACTAACTCGGCGAAGAACTCAGTTTGTGCGACTCCGTTGATGCTGTTGTGAGTCCGTGGCTGATCAACCTCCGGAGCGTGCCGGACGAAGACCGGAGCGACCTTGGCGAGCCACTTCCGCTGCTCCTCGACCGACTCGAACTCGGCCACTTCGATCCGGCCGATGGTGGGTCCGCCGTCCCCCACCCGCTTCAACTCGGCCTCGTCCATCTCGCGAATCCAGGTAACGCGGTGCCGCTGCCACCCCCGGCCGGTCCGGTTCAAGCCCCTCCCGTTCACCGCCAGACCGAGGTTACTGCCCCGGATCAGCACCCGCGTGACGACGTCCCCGGTGAATTTCAGCAACAGCCCGACGGACGGGTTGAACCGCTTGCGGCGAGGGCAAATGGCGACTCGACCACAACCCCGATGCCCTGCCCACGTCCCCAGGAGTCGAAGTCGTTCGGCAGCCATGTCGTCGGATTGTTGGCGACGCGGTCCCCGACCCGAAACACCGGCTTCATTTGCATCTCCGCCGCCGAACGAATGATCTCACGTGCGGGCAAATGCGTTAGCCCTGCCCGAATGCCGCAGCGCCGGGTTCGGCGGGGTTCTCGCCCGGCGGCCCGAACCCGCGGCGTGCAACGATCCAAGCCAGCACGGGATGAGGGCCGGAGACCCAGCAGTCGCACCAGTCGTACACCTCCGTCATCCGCTGCCCGTCCCGCTCGATCCACCCCGTTGTGATGACACCGCATCGGCCAGGAGCGAACGAACTGGCGAAGGCGATCAGTCGGTCGAGGGTGACCGCCCCGCTGCTTGCCGCGGACAGCATTTCCGCACATGGCGGGCGAGGCGGATCGCCGTGTTCTTCGTGGTGGCGGGTTGCTCACCGATTCCATCGAGCAGTGACGTCACGTCTGGCCCGCAGACAACGACGGAACAACAGCGTCGGAAGGGCCGGCCCCTTGGTTTCTCACAGTAAAACTACATATTCCCTTTTTGCTTCCTCGTATCCATCTCCCAACTCAGTTACTTCTTTTCCTTGATCAGATAAATCTTGGCACCCTTGGCGTGCGAGGCGATGCCGGTGCCGTTCACGCCACGATCGACGAACCGGCGAACGTCGCCGCCGCCGGTCAACTCCATCTCCTCGTTGTCAATCTTGATGAGCGCGCCGATCGGGGTGTCCCTCCACCCCGACCAGATCTTCCGGTCGACGGTACGGTCGGGCACCACACTCGTCGCCTTCACGCCCATGTCGGATTCAAGTTGGCCGAGGAGGATGGTCTTGTCCGGAAGCGAGGGGGTCAGTGGCAGGAAGGCGGAGGGCACCCCGGCGAGGCCGGACGGCGCGTGCCGCGCGACGACGTAAAGCCATTTCGATTCCTTCAAGTCGAGCAGGCCCGATTCCACGCGCCACCTGGGCTGTCCGGTCGTGGCCTGCTTGACCCCGGCACCTTCGGTCGGCCAGACGAAGTAGACGTCGTAATCGCACCCCCCTTCGGGGACCGCGTCCCAGGCGAGCCAGGTTTCCTTCTCCTTCGCTTCGAGTCGCAGGCCCGTCACCTGGGACGGAGCGATGGTGAGGTTGACTTCGATCTCATCCACCAGCGCCCCCCCGACTTTGGCTTCGATGCGGAGCGTGTGTGGGCCCGGGGTAAACGCCACCGGCAACGACTTCACAAAGGCCGGCGGGGTCAGGTCGAACTTCAGGTTGTCCGTCTGGGGACCGATCCCGTTCTCCATCTCGCCGAGCGGCTTGTCGTCGATGGCCGCGGTCACCGCCACGAGCGGCGCGCCGCCGTCGCGGGGGCCGTTGGAGACGTTGACGCTCAGCGTGTACTTGTCGGAGTTCGTCGGGTAGAGCATCTGAGTCTCCGACGAACCGCCGGGGACGAACTTGTATCCTGGCTTGGCTTGGCCGTCCCAGGCGAATTGGATGTACGGCGTCGCCTTCGGCTTCCAGGGCTGGGCGGGGTGCTGGAACTGCAACTGATCCGGCATGAGCGCGATGCCGACGGGAGAAACGGCATCGCGCATCGGCAGCGGCACCGTCATCGTATGCACCCAGTTCGGGCTATGAGCGTTGAGCACGTCGTAAAACTGGGGCCAGTCCAGTAAGTGGGAAACGACGCCCGAACTGCCGAGCTCATCTCTGATGATGGCCCCGGACGGATCGTGAACGAAAATGCCCCGGCGGTTGTACCCCACGGCGACGAGGACGTGGCTCTGGCCGTAAATCCCCAACCAAACCGGTTGCCCCTTGCTCAACTGGGCGGCGATGTAGCCGGCCGTCACCCAATGGCTTTTCCACGGCAGGATATCGTACTCGACCGGGATGTTGCGCTGAATGAACATGTCCGGCAGGACGCCGAGCGCCTGCTCGACCGGCCGAAGGCCCCGCGTCGTGGGGGCCTCCTTGTCGAATGCCAGATCCCAGATCTCTACGTCCCGCTTTTCCCGATGCGACATCATCAGCATTTGGGCTCCGGCCGCCCAGCACCACGAGGCGTCCCCCTGCGCATAGTAGGGCACCGGCAGCGGCGGGTCGCACAGCTTTGCCGGCAGCGACGCCAGGAACTCCTCCGGACCCGTCAGTGAAAGCCCCGGCCCAAATGTGAATTCCAGCGAACCGACGAAGATTCCCAAGGCGACCAGGATGACCGGTGAAAACTCACTCGCGTCGCACGAAACCGTTTGCCGCCCGGCGTCGTAGCGGCAGGGCAACTCCGTCAGCTTTTTGCCGTGGATGTGATAAATCTTGTACCCGCTCGGTGGCGCGGCACCCTTCTTCCCGCGTGGGCAAGGGATCGTCAGGGTCGCCGGCGACGACAGCTTCACCCCGCCCGCGTCAACGTCGATCATCGCAATCGGTGCCGTCCCGTGCATCGGAAGTTGGATCCGGCGGAGCGTGATGTCTGTGTCCGCGGGCAGCGCCCCGCCCGGCACCGTCAACCGCACACCGTCCGGCATCTCCACCGTGCCTCCTTGGTCCTTGCGTATTGATCCGCGCTGCTCTCCTACCACCGGGAGGTCGGCGAATTCTCCAGACGGCTTTGAGAATGCCGGCTGGTTCGTGCCGTTGCTCTCGGCGTTATTTGGCCCCTGACGTGATCGCACCCACGCGACGATTCCGAACCCGATCGCGACCACCGTCACGACCATGACCGCCAGCACGATTGTCGGACGCCGAACCTTTTTCTGGGTATCCATCGCCGCACGCCTTTCGGGAAGGAACTCCCCGCGCCGGACTGTGGTATTTTCGGCCGCCGGCGTTCGCTTCCTCCGACGTCCTTTACCTGCTGGAGAGTTCGGCCGTCCTTGCGGTTGGCTTACCGGGCCGCACCTGGCTCCATCAGGCTTTCCCCGTTCCGCAGGCCGAAGATGCGACTGGTTGAGGTGCCCCTCTGCCGCGTGAGCATCGGGTCTTCTCGGCTGATCCGGGCGGGGATCAGCGTCTCCGGCCATACGGTGATGAGGCCGGTACTTCGCCCAACGACCGCCGGTGTCATCCACTTTCCGGTGGCTCATCCTAATGCGGCTTCGACGTGGCTCCCCACGCTGGTATTAGACCGCGCCGGCCATGTGGGTGCAATCGGGCTCCCCGCCTGCTGAGCCCGCGATGTGACGGAAGGACCTTCGGAACCGTCCGGACGTGTCACTCGGCCCGACGCAGGTCGGGTGAAGACGGGATGCCCGCCCCGTCACCGGGTCGTCGCCACCGCCAGCCGGGCCAGCACCTGGGTCAGCAGGAGCAGCCCCGCCCGGTCGTCACCTACCTCCCCGAGCGGAACACTCTTCGAAGTGCGCCATGGAAAGTCGGTGAGACCTCGCGGGTGGAAGTCCCGCCCGGCAACTGGGTCGCTCCAGCCGGTACCGGCGACCGCACGGAGAGCCGGCGATCCTGCTCCGTCCGTCCGCACTCAACAGGCCTGATTCGGCCCTTCTTCTCACGTCGGTATGACGACAACCCGATGACCGAAGGCTTGCCTGAACCACCGACCGACCCGGGGCTTGCCGTGGACAACATTTTCGCACCTGGCGGATCGGGTTGTCGTTGGTCAAGGAGTTCGTCGGGCTGCATGGCGGCCGGGGCGAGGCCCACAGCGACGGCCCCGGGAAAGGCAGCGAGTTCGTCGTCCGCCTGCCGGCGGCGGCCGCCGTCGCAAAGCCGCAGACCGCCAGGACCGAGAAGGCGCCCGGGCCGCAGCGCCGCATCCTCGTAGTCGACGACAACCGGGACGCGGCGGCGTCGATCGCGATGATCCTGGGGATCATGGGACACGAGGTGCGCACGGCCCCCGACGGGGTGGCGGGGGGGTGGCGGCGGCGGAGTTCCGACCGGAAATGATCCTGATGGACCTCGGGCTGCCGCGGCTGAACGGGTCCGAGGCCGCCCACCGCATCCGGGCGGAGCCGTGGGGGGGCCGCACCCTTCCTCGTGGCCCTGACCGGTTGGGGGACCGACGACGACCGGCAGCGAACCCGTGACGCCGGCTTCGACCGCCACCTGATCAAGCCGGTGGAGGCGGACGCCCTGACGAGCCTGTTTGCCGAGATGCCGATCAGATCCCCATGACGTGAGCCCGCCGCTTCGCGACGCCGGCCCGCCGAAA
>JAQGHQ010000496.1 GCA_028288765.1 Gemmataceae bacterium
TACCGGCGGAAGATGCGATGACCAGGCGGCCGAGCCGCCAAAGACGGACGAATTCGGGTACTCGTAGGTGCCCCCGTACCGGGCTGCGCCGAGCCAACCCAAAACTCACGGAAGTGCCATTCAACCCACTGGGAGTGTCGCATTTCCGGCGAGCGAAAGCCGGACCGGGTTCCTGTATCAGGCGAGCGGCAGGAGAAAATCGACCCGATAAGAGGGTGGGTGCCACGGGCGGCTTGTTGTCCGCCCGTGTGGTTCGCGCTCCCGATCACACGGGCGGACAAGCCGCCCGTGGCACCCGCAGAAGGATAATTCACTTCCTACTGCCTGCCTAAAACACCCGCCGGCCCAGGCCGCGGGTTTCCCCGGGCGCGGGGCAAGACAGGTATAGCACCGGCCCAAACTTGGTCGGATTGAGCCGATCAGCTGTAAGTCGATCATTTCGGCCGAACAATTTGCGCAATTCAAGAGGCGGTCCTCGGCCGTGCGGGTAACGGCGGGAGTTTCTCGGTGAACGCCGCCCTCGCACCGGCGCCACGGAGGGCCGTTGGGGCACCCGCCCGGCGACCCCGGACGCCCACGTGTGGACATTTTCCGAGTGACTGACCTGCCCCGTCGTGCAACGATGGAAGATCGACGTCCCGAATCTCGCAATCTCGCACCCCACAATATGGATCACCCCGACTGGGCTGCCTTCCTGGCCGCGATCGTCGCCGCGCCGGACGACGACACGCCCCGGCTCGTCGCCGCCGACTGGCTGGATGAGCACGGCGACGGCGACCGGGCCGCGTTTATCCGCGTCCAGGTGGACCTGGCCAGGCTGGCGGCGGCCGGCCTGGGCGCGAGCCCAGAGGCCGACCGGCTGCGGGCGAAGGAACGGGCCTTCCTGGGGGCGGTGTCGTACTTCCACCCCTTGTGGGCGGCGGAAGCGTGCCCGGAACTCGTCCGGGTGATGTTCCGGGAGGACGCCGCGAACCCGCTGACCGCGATGCACGTGGACGGGGCCGAGCGGCTCGGGTTCAGCCGCGGGTTCGTGGAGGTTGTGGCGTGCCCGGCCGAGGATTGGCTGACCCACGGGGCCGCCGTGCGCGGGCGGCAGCCGGTCCGCGAGGTGGGGTTGTCCGCGTGTACGACTCTGGACCCCGCGCGGTGGTGGTCGATGTTCCCGGTCCTGCGCGGCCTGCGCCGGGTGACGGTCGACGTGCCCGATCGGCCGACCGGCGGGACGTGGGGCCTGGTGTGGTTGCGGGACCAGCTGCCCGGGGTCGCGATTTCCGCGGGTCCGGCCGCGGAGGCCCGGCGGGACGACCGGCGGTAGCCGTCGTCCCGCCGGAACCCCGACACGACCCGGACCCGCCCGGCTGCCCGTTTACTTCTTGTCCTTCTTCTTCGCGTACTCCCCTTCCAGCACCGGCTTGGCGTGCTCCAGGTCGTCGCCCTTCAGGTCGTCGAGGGTGGCGGTGTCGCCCTTCACCGCCCACTTGAAGCTGAACTCCGCCCCCTTCGCCGGCTTGTTCTTGAACTCCCCCTTCACCTCGACGTCGGTGATCTTGGCCTTCACCAGCCCGTCCTTGTCGGCGGTGTACTTGCAGGTCGCGATCACCCCGTTGTCGTCGTGGAAGGCGAAAATCTTGACGGTCTCCTTGCCCACGAACTCGAACTTCAGGTCGAGCCCGTTCGCCTCGCGGGTCCAGGTCCCGGACAGGGCCGGCTTGTCCTTGTCCTTCTTGTCCTCGGCCGGGGCGGTGCCGGCGAACAGGAACGCGGCGACGACGAACGCGAGTGGACGCACCATGGGTCGGGCCTCTGTGAGATGAGTTGACGGGCAAAGCCCGTCGCCGGAAAGGTAGCGGGACGGGTGTGGATCGCCCAGCCCTTCACCGAAACGACACCGGCCCGACCCGGGCGCGGGGCGTCCGCCCGCCACCCCCCGGCGGGGAGTGCTCCCGGGGGTATTCCCCTCCGACCGCTACCCCGCGGCAAGTTTGCGCCGTTTCACACCCCTTCGCCCGCGTCCGATTCTTCCGGCGTCATCGGCCTTCCCACATCTGCCGATTCCACCACTACCGGACTTTCCCACTTTACCAGCGCTGCCGGTGTCACGGCGGCGACGGGGGGTTGGTTCGTCCGTCCGAGGGGCGGTCATGCACTGGAAGAGACTCCTGGCGGCGGGGGTGGTGTGGGGAATCGCCGCCGGCACGGCCTCGGCCGATCTGTACTCGCTGTTCAGCTCCCCGCTCCCGCCCGGGCCGGGCACGGTCATCCCGTGCGGCGGGCCGCTCGCCGCCCCGGTCATCACCCCCACGGGGGTCAAGCACGGCGAGAACGTGTTCGACATGACCCCGGCCGGGTGGAACCGCGAAACCTTCTCCACCCGCGCCCCGGGGCGCTACATCAACAACTCCTGCGACGACCCGTACAAGTGCTCGGCCGACCGCGTCGGGTGGGTGACCCTCGAATACCTGTACTGGGCGACGCAGGGGCCGTCCGCCCCGCCCCTCGTGACCACCGGCCCGGCCGTGCTCGGCCCTGGGGTTGCCGGGGCGATCGGCCAGCCCGCCACCCAGCCGCTCCTCGGCGGCGAACGGGTCCTGAACGGCCTGCGGTCCGGGTTCCGGATCGAGGCCGGGGCCTGGCTCGACGACGGCGGGCAGTGGGCGGCCTCCCACCGCTTCTTCTACCTCGGGTCGCGGAGCGAGCAGCTGGCCGGCGGGAGCGACGGGACGAACGTGGTGAACCTCCCGCAGGTCTTCTCGCTCCCGGGCGGGCCGGTGCAGGTCCCGCTGTACGTCGGGTTCCCGGGGCTCACCCGCGGGACGGTCACCAGCTCGGTCCAGACCCAGCTGTTCGGCGGCGACACGGTCCTCCGCCGGGCGCTGCGGGCCGGCGACGCGTTCCGGTTCGACCTGATCGGCGGGTACCGGTTCGTCCATCTCGGCGATTCGCTCGCGGACTCGTTCGACGTCGTGTCCGCCACCCTCCCCGGGCCGCTCTCGCCCCGGCTGATGGGCGAGGACAGCGTCCGCACCCGGAACGACTTCCACGGCGGGCAGGTCGGGTTCGCGACGACCGGGCGGAGCGGCCGGTTCACCGTCGAGATGCGGTCGACGATCGCCCTCGGGGTGACGGTGAGCGACCTGGACCAGAGCCGGACGCGGGCGCTGTTCGGCGGGTTCGGCCCGGCGGCCGGTCTCCCGGCCGTCCCCGGCCTGCCGGTCCCGGGCGCGCCGCCCCTGGTCCTGGCGGCCCACAACCAGTCGGACTACTTCGCGGTGGTGCCCGAGCTCGGGGTGAAGTTCGGGTGGGAGCCGATCAACCACGTCAGGCTGACTTTCGGGTACGACCTCCTGTACTGGAGCCGGGTCCGCCGGGCTCAGGAGCTGTACGCCCTCGGCCCCACGCTCCGCACCGACACGACCGATTTCTGGGCCCAGGGTCTGTCACTGGGGATGGAGCTGCGGTACTGATTCGGGCGTACCCGGTCGGGCTCGCGAGTCTGGATCTCCCCGTTTCAACGCCCAGCTCGTCTTCGGACCGGGACGTCGCCCGGGTATACTGGAGGCAGTGCGGTGGACGTGGCTCCCTGTCCTCGACTTCGGCGTGGTACGCGCCCCCGGGTTGGGAGGCCGGATCGAGTGGCCGGTGGACTCCGATAAGGGGGGGAGAGTTGGGCCGGAGGTCGGAACGTCGGTTGGGGGTCGATTTTGCAGAACGAACCCAATCGACACGCTCCCTTCACAACTCGGGCCGATCCGACCCACGCGGGCAGGGTCGGTTTTGCGGAACGAACCCAATCCGGGGAGCGGTTCCCGCCCGGAGGGGGTCGGTTTTGCAGAACGAACCCGATTGTCATCACCCGCGCGTGTTCCCCGGCGGATTGCCAGCCGATCCCGACCGGGAGGTCACCAGATCGGCCTCTCTGTTGTCGTGGGACTGCCAGATCCTGCCATTCCCTGCCATCACCAGGCTCCTGCCGGTCTACGGACTGATTCTGCCGACCGAACCCAATTCCCGTTGACGTTCTGCCTTATGTCGTGACGATCGACCAACGCCCGCCGGCCCGGGGTCGACTCTACCGAACGAAGCCAATTCGGACGGGTGAAACCAGTTTGTAGACTGGAATGCCGGCACCGGCCTGGCGACTGATGCCGCTCTACTGATTCTGGATTTCACGAAGTGCGGCTGTCTGAAACCGGTCCTCCGGAGCGACGTCTCTGTGTGGAAACCCCCGGGCAGGGACACAGAACTCCGTCGCCTGATCCCGACCTCGAAGGAGGGGCCGATGCGCTGGCTCTCATCTCGCAAATCTCCCGCCGTACGGGCCTTCCTGTATCTCGGGCTCGCCGCCGCCGGGCTGGGGGTTGTTGCCCTCGCCCCGGCGGACCGGGCCGCCACCGCCCAACCCGCGAACCCGCCCGTGGTCGGCCCCGAGTACGTCCCGGCCGACGCCGCGGTGTTCTACCACGTGGACGCGGCAAAGCTCTGGGGTGGGCCGCTCGGGAAAGCCGTCCGGGCAGCCGACCCGAAAACGTTCGACGGCCTCACCACCCAGGCGAAGAGCCTCTTCGGGGTCACCCCGGACGCGCTCCGGTCGGTCACCGCGTTCTGGCCCAAGTTAAAGGGGCCGCAGGACTCGGAGGCCTTCGGGGTGGTGCTCGCGTTTAACGCCGCTTACGACAAGGACAAGCTCAAGGCCGGGTTCGGGACGCTCCTCCCGGCGGAGGCCAAGGTCACGATCCACGCCCCGTCCGACCGGGTGGCGGTCCTGCTCGTCGGGCTCGACGGCGGGTACGCCACCCCCCGCCCGGCGGACCAGACCGGCCCGCTCACCGGGGCGATCCGGGAGGCGGCTTCCGGCAAGCACCTGGTCGTCGCCGGGACCACCACCGCCAACCTCCCCGACGTGATCCGCAGCGACGACCCCCCGCCGGACATCCGGCCGTTCCTGCCGCTCTTCCGGGCCGAGTCGGTCGTCGGGATCGTGGACTTGGACAAGGACCTGTCGGTCGAGGTCCGGGTGCGGGCCGCCACCCCGCCCAAGGCGGTCGAGGCCGAAAAGGCCCTCGGGCTGATCCGAAACCTGCTCCAGGAGGGCCTGACCCGGGGGACGAAGGAACTGGGGAAGGACAACGAGAAGGACCCGGCCCTGAAGGACCTCTTCGTTCTCCTGAAGGACGCCCAGACGGGATTGAAGGACGCCAGGTTCACCACCGACGGGACGGAAACCCGGGCCCGGGTGGCGATCCCGGCCGACCTCCCGTTCGGCCCGGCCGTCGCTGCGGCGGTGGCCAAGGCCCGCGAGGCGGCCGTCCGGGCGCAGTCGGCGAACAACCTCAAGCAGATCGGCATCGCCATGCACGCGTACCACGATGTCAACGGGACCTTCCCCCCGGCTGCGGTCGTGGACAAGACCGGCAAGCCGATGCTGAGCTGGCGGGTGCTGATCCTCCCGTACGTCGAGCAGGATGCGCTCTACAAGCAGTTCAAACTCGACGAGCCGTGGGACAGCGACCACAACAAGAAGCTCCTCGACAAGATGCCGGGCGTGTACGCGATCCCCGGCGACACCAAGACGAAGCCGACCGAGACCCGGTATCGGGTGTTCGTCGGGAACGGGGCCGGGTTCGACTACCTCAAGGGGCCGAAGCTCACCGAGATCACCGACGGCACGTCGAACACGATCATGGCAGTGACTGCGGCCGAGGCGGTCCCGTGGACGAAGCCGGACGAACTCGCGTTCGACCCGGACAAGGACATGACCAAGCTCCTCGGGACGGTGCACGGCGGGCGCATCCAGGCGGCGTTCTTCGACGGGTCGGTCCGGTCGTTCGCCAAGCCCCCGGCGCGGAAGACGCTCAACGCCTACATTACCCGGGCCGGCGGGGAGGTGATCGAAGACCCCGGCGACGAGTAAACCGGGGGCGACCGGGGTTCGGGGGGGCGGTCCGCGTGCGCGAGTTGACCACTCAACTCGCGCACGCGGACCGCCCCCCGACTACATTACCGGTATGACCCCGCACGACGCCTTTGCCGAGGGTCAGCTCGCGGACGCGATCGCCCTCCAGGAGGCGGTCGTCGCGGACCGACCCGCCGACCCGGCCGCCCGGCTGTTCCTCGTCGAGCTGCTCGCGTTCGCCGGTCGGCTCGGCGAGGCCCGCACCCAGCTCGCGCGGATCGACTCCGCCGACCCCGCTTGGCCCGCGTCCGCCCGGTCGTTCCGCCAGCTGTTCCGGGCGGAGCGGCGGCGATCGGTGCGGGTCCGGCGCCCGACCATTCTCCCGGAACCGATCCCCCGGCACGCGAAGCGGCGGTGGCTCGCGGTGAAGAGCCTCCGGGACGGCCATCCCGACGACGCGGTGCGGTGGGCCGACCGGGCGGACGCGGTCACCCCGGACGTGTCCGGGTTCCTCGACGGCCGCCAGTTCGACGGGCTGCGGGATGCGGATGACAGGTTCGCGTCGGTGCTGGAGGCGTTCGCGGGCGGGGAGCCCATCTGGTTCCCGTGGGAGGCGGTCCGGCGGGTGAAGCTCGGGCCGGCGAAGTATTCCCTCGACCGGCTGTTCCGCCCGGCGGAAGTCCGGTTGCGGGACGGGATCGACTACCCCGTCCACCTGCCGCTCGTCTACCCGGGGTCGCACGCGGCCGACGGGGTGTTCGCGGTCGGGCTGGAGACGGACCGCGTCTGTCCGGACGGCGGCCCGATCCGGTGTGTCGGCGGGAAGCTTCTGATGGTGGAGGATGATGAGGTGCCGCTGGGCGAGTGCCGGATGATCGAGATCCGGTGAAATGCGGAATGCGGAGTTCGGAATGCGGAATCAAAACCGGGTGCGACCGGTCGCCCGTTCCGGTGGCCGGTGGTTTTCGCCCCGGCGGGGCGGGTGCCGGTAGCCCGGGATAAAATCCCGGGCGGGCGAACCCCACCCGGTCCCTCTGCGATTCGCCGGGAGCTGCATCCGTCGGTCCGGCCCCGGTGAGTACCGGCCTCGTCCGCCCGGGGTTTCACCCCGGGCTACCGGCCGGCGCCGCTCCGCGGCTCCAGATCTTTTCTGCCCACTGCTCACCGCCCACAATCCTCAATACCGGAGCATCATCCCGAAGTTGATACCCATCAGCCAGTAGCTGTCCTGGACGAAGAGCTGGCTGAGGGTCGCCGGCCGGCCCGCGGCCCCGTAGTTGGGGCTGAACGGGACGGTCGCGGAGTTCACGATCGGGTTGATCTGGTCCGCCGGCCGGGCGACCTTGTCGACGTAGATGAAGTTGTACCCGAGGAACGCGGTCAGCCCGCGAGAGATGTTCATCCCGAGGTTGAGGTTCGCCTCCGGGATGAACGTGAACTCGTCGTGGCTGAACCGGCCGATGTTCCGGGCGTTGGCGTACAGCCCGCCGAACGCCGTCCCGAACTGGTTGCGGGTCATGTCGCCGACGGCGCTCGCCCCGGTGATCTCCAACCGCTCGTTCATGTCCCCGATTGCGAACTTCCCGGTCGCGGTCACGGTGAACATCCCGTACCGGATCTCGGTCCGTAACCCGAGCTGGCCGCCGTTGAACCGGTTGGTCACCTTGAACATGTCCTGGACGAGGATGGTCGCCGGGGTCTGCACGGTCAGCCCGCCGAACGTGGTCGTGCCCGGGGTGGTGGTCGTGCCCACCTGGGTCAGGATCCCGAACGGGCCGGTGGCGAAAATCGGGGTCGTGGTGGCCGGGAGACCCAGGGTGGTGGACGACCTGATCCCCAGGTCCTCGTCGAGCTCGAAGTACCGGTACCCGCCGATGAGGTCGAGGCTCCAGGTGCACTTGCACCCCGGCTCGGACCGGTACAGGTTGAGCAGCCCGTCCCCTTCCACCCCCCAGGCCCGGCTGCTGGTGCCGAGGACCACCCGCCCGGACCCGAAGCCCGGGTTGGCGGCCAGCAGGGTGCTGAAGGCGCGCGGGGTCGCCGAGTCGAGGAACGGCCGGGCCAGGGTCGGGATGCCGCTCGGGGACGAGGCGATGTCGGTGACGTTCGACTTCGTCTCGGTCAGAAATCCGGACGCCTCGAACCCGTACCGCCGGTCCGCGTCCCCGTAGAACCCGGCCGTCACCCGCCCCCCGCTGAACGGGTTATAGCTCAGGTGCTTGTTCCCCACCAGGACCAGGGTGCTCGCCCGGCCGGGGATCCCCTGGTCGACCGGGGCGCTGGTGGTCAGGAGGGGGAAGTGGACCGGCTGGGCCCGGCTGAAGAACAGCAGGTAATCGAACGTGGCCCACCAGTGCGGGGCCCCGCCGTACCCGCCGGACCCGGTGGGGGCGGGCGGGGCGGGCTGAAACATCGGGGCGCCGTACGGCCCCGGGTTCGGGTACATCGGCCCCGGGGGCGGCCCGAGCCCGGAGACCGGGCCGAGCCCCTGCGGGTCGCCCGGCGGGCCGAACGAGAGCGGGGGCATGATCACCGGGGCCGGCGGGACCGGCTGGCCGATACCGGGGGGCAAGAGGGCCC
Source organism: Gemmataceae bacterium (assembly GCA_028288765.1). Taxonomy (GTDB): domain Bacteria; phylum Planctomycetota; class Planctomycetia; order Gemmatales; family Gemmataceae; genus Urbifossiella. Next base: position 8,474 of record JAQGHQ010000496.1, read on the forward strand.
CGTTCGCCTGGATCACCTCCCCGGCCGGGCCGACGGCCGCCGGCGGGGGCGGATCGCCCGCCGGGACCGGCGGCAGCGGCGACTGCCCCCAGGCCCCGCCGGCTCCGGCCGCCAGTCCCGCGATCGATCCCAGAATACCCTTTCGCATGGCACGCTCCTGCTCTGCCAGCCGTGGCGGGACGAGGCGTCCGCCGGCCGAATACTCCCCCGCGTCCGGCGCGCGGCCATCTCGTTGGCCGGTGGGCGTCCCCCGACACCCGCCCCCACCCGGACAATGCCTTCGTCCTGCTATCGGGAACAATCGGCACGGCCGGACGTTCGGCTTGAGGGGGAATTCGGGCTAGGCCAGATCTGCCGGGCGTATCGGGTATCGTGTATCGTGAAGATGGGTAAGCCGGAGGACGTCAGCCCGGTCCGGGCCGCCTGGCGCCGCTTGCCCGGGTTACCGGATATGGCGGGTGTATCGGGAAGAAGGTGTTCGAACCGTTGGTTCGGCCGGCCGTCGGCTCGGCGCCGCTTTCCCGGACTCCCCGGATACCCGATCCACCCGTTTCCCGCTCGTCGTTCCCGGATACCCGATCCCCGAGAGACCCGGTATACCCGTTTCCATGCCCGACTTCGCCGCCGTCCGCCGGGAATCCCTGGTCCGCTACCTCCGCCGGCACGTGGCCGGGGAGGTCCGGTTCGACGACACCACGCGCCACCTCTATGCGACGGACGCCAGCCACTACCAGGTCCGACCGCTCGGGGTCGTCGTCCCGAAGACCCCGGATGACCTGGCGGTCACGGTGCAGATCGCGGCCGAGCTGGGCGTCCCGATCACGGCCCGGGGGGCGGGCACGAGCCTGTCGGGCCAGTCGATCGGGCCGGGGGTGGTGATCGACTGCTCGAAGTACCTGACCCGCATCGGCCCGGTGGACGTGACCGGCCGGCGGGTTCGCGTGCAGCCGGGGGTGGTCCTCGACCAGCTGAACCGGGAGGTGGGCCGGTTCGGGCTGATGTTCGGCCCGGACGTGGCGACCGCGAGCCGGGCCACGCTGGGCGGGATGATCGGCAACAACTCGGCCGGGTCGCGGTCGGTGGTATACGGGCAGACGGCGGATCACGTCCGCGGGCTGTCGGCGGTGCTGTCCGACGGCACCACGGCGGAGTTCGGCCCGCTCGCCCCGACCGAGTACGAGCGGAAGCTGGAACTGCGGACCCGCGAGGGCGACGCCTACCGGGCGGCCGCCCAGGCGGTCCACGACAACGCGGCCGAGATCGCGGCGCGCTTCCCCAAAATCCAGCGGAAGGTGAGCGGGTACAACCTGGCCGGGCTGCTCGCAGGGGGCAGGGGTGAGGGGATAGGGGGTAGTCGAGAAAACGGCCACCCCGGGGCCACGGCCCAAGGAGCGTCCCGCCCGGGCCTGGCCCCTGTCCCCTACCCCCCATCCCCTCGCTCACTGGTTCCGTTGCTCGTCGGGTCCGAGGGCACGCTCGCGGTCGTCGCCGAGGCCGAGCTGGACCTCCTCCCCCGGCCGAAGCACCGGGGCCTGCTCGTCCCGCAGTTCGCCTCGCTCGGGGCCGCGCTCGACACTCTGGCCGCGTGCCTCGAACTCGGCCCGTCTGCGGTCGAGTTGATGGACCGGATGCTCATCGACCTCGCCCGCGGCCAGCGGGCGCTGAAGGACACGATGGCCGCGGTCCGGGGCCGGCCGGAAGCCCTGCTCATGGTCGAGTTCAGCTCCGACGACGCGGCCGACGTGTCGTACCGGGTCCACGAGCTCGGCCGCCGGCTGCGGGGCGTGCCCGGGCTGACCGCGGCCGTCCCGGCCCTCGACCCGGCGACCCGGGACCCGCTCTGGAACCTCCGGTCGGCCGCCCTCCCGCTGCTGTTCGGGATGGTCGGGGACCACAAGCCGGTGACGTTCGTGGAGGACTGCGCGGTCGCCCCGGCCCGGCTGCCCGAGTTCGCCGCCCGGTTCCGCGAGATCCTGCGCCGGCACGGGACGGACGGGGCGTTCTACGGGCACGCCTCGGTCGGGTGCCTGCACATCCGCCCGGTGCTGAACCTGCACGACCCGGCCGACGTGCGGACGATGCGGGCGATCATGGCGGACGTGACCGACCTCGTACTGGCGTTCGGCGGGAGCCTGAGCGGGGAGCACGGGGACGGGATGGTCCGGAGCGAGTGGAACCGGAAGATGTTCGGGCCGGTGGTGTACGAGGCGTTCCGGCGGGTGAAGCGGGGGTTCGACCCGGGGAACGTCCTGAACCCCGGGAAGGTGGTGGACGGCCCGGCGATGGAGGAGAACTTCCGCGTCCCGCCGGGCCGGCCGCTCCCGGACGTCGCGACGGTGTTCGACTACTCGGGCCAGGGCGGGTTCTTCCGCAGCGTCGAGCTGTGCAACGGGGTCGGGGTGTGCCGCAAGACCCAGGGCGGGGCGATGTGCCCCTCGTACCGCGCCACCCGGGACGAGCGGGACACCACCCGGGCGCGGGCGAACGCGCTCCGCATCGCCGCATCGTCCTCCGTCCTCCGTCCTCCGTCCTTCGGCCCTGGTGCCTTCCCTTCGTCGAGGGCCGAGGGCCGAGGGACGGAGGACGAGGGACGGCATGCGGTGATCGGCCAGAGGTGGGTTGCCGAGGTCATGGACCTCTGCCTGTCGTGCAAGGCCTGCAAGAGCGAGTGCCCGAGCAACGTCGATATGGCGAAGCTGAAGGCCGAGTTCCTGCACGCGTTCTACGCCGCCCGGCCGCGCCCGCCCGGCCACCTGCTGGTGAAGAACATCCACCGCCTGTCCCCGCTCGCGGCGGACTGGGCCGGGGTCGGGAACTGGCTGGCCCGCCGGCCGTGGGTGCGGCGGGTACTGGAGAGCGTGGCCGGGATCGACCGCCGGCGGACCCTGCCGGACCTGCACCGCGACCACTTCCGCCGCTGGTTCTCTCGAATGCGGAATGCGGAATGCGGAATGCGGAATGGAAGCGGGCAAGATGGTTCTTCCATTCCGCATTCCGCATTCCGCATTCCGCATTCGAAAGTGGTTCTCCTGGACGACTGCTTCACGACCTTCCAGGAACCGCGGATCGGGCGGGCGGCGGTGGGGCTGCTGGCGCGGGCCGGGTACGCGGTCGAGCTGGCCGGCATCTGCTGCGGCCGGGCGATGATCTCGAAGGGGTTCCTGACCGACGCCCGGCAGCTGGCCCGGGAGGGGGTCGCGAAGCTCGACCGGTATGCGGCGGCCGGGGTCCCGATCCTGGGTCTGGAGCCGAGCTGTATCCTCACCCTGGCCGACGAGTGGCCGGAACTGGTCCCGGGTGCGGCGGCGAAGCGGGTGGCGGCGGCGGCCGAGATGGCCGACGGCTGGCTCGCCCGGCAGGTCCGGGACAACGGGGTGTCGCTGGAGGTGCCCGCGGCCGCGGGGACGGCCCTCTTCCACGGCCACTGCCACCAGAAGGCGCTGGTCGGGGTGAGGGGCTCGGCGGACGCGCTGAAGCTCGTTTCCGGGCTCGACGTAACGGTGCTGGACGCCGGGTGCTGTGGGATGGCCGGGGCGTTCGGGTACGAGAAGGAGCACTACGACGTGAGCGTGGCGGTGGCGAATCTGGTACTGGTGCCGGCGATAAAAGCAGACCCGGCCGCGGTGGTGGTCGCGACCGGGACCTCGTGCCGGCACCAGATCCGCGACCTCACCGGCCGTCCGGCCCTGCACCCGCTAGAGGTACTGGCCGGCCTGAAGTAGGGTTGTGACGGAGAAGGGCCCGGGCCGGGTGGCATGGGGCGGGAGGAGATCTACCGGCCACATTCGCCGTCTTCTTGGTGATCCTGTGTGTTTCCGTCGTGACTGTGTGGTGAAATGCCTCAATCCGAAGATCTCCCGTAACCCACCCCGCCCGCGGGTCAGATCGACTTCATCTTCTCCATCAGCGCGACCCCCAGGGTGTCGCTGTCCGTGAGCATCATTTCGAAGAGCGCGGGGTGGGACAGATTGTCGAAGGAGTACAGCTCGGCGATGACCGAGGCGGCCAGCTCGCACCGCGCGGTGATGAAATGCCGGGCCAGCATCTCGGCGTTCCAGAACCGCTCCTTCCCCTTGTTCTCCTTGAACAGCGACCGGAGGCCGGTGTAGATCCCGACGAACAGGCCGAGCCCGACCGCGGACGTCATCTTGCGGCCTAGCTTCTTGCGCTTCTGGGCGATGATGTAGGGCAGCACGTCGCTCTTGATGACGGCGTGCAGGCCCTGAAGCTCGGGGTCCGCCGAGAGTAGCCGGCACGAGAACGCCTCGCCCCGCGGGCCGCCCCGCATGCTGAGGGCCACCAGCTTGTCGATGTGCTTGTTGGTACTGTAAGCCGACCTCGCCCCGAGGGCCATCCCGCCGAGGGTCAGGGCCGCCCCGGTCGCCACGAGGCCGATGCCGGTGGCGGAGACGGCTACCCCCGTGGCCACGGCGGCCCCGACCGCGATAGTCGAGACCCCGGTCCCGATCTGGGCCCCCGTTATGGCGAGCGACCCGGCGGTCATGACCGCCCTGGCCCCTCTCCGGAGATCGGTGTGCAGGCTCTGCTGGTTCATCCACTTGCAGTTGTGCGGGGCGTCGTCGGTGTCTGGCATGGGCGTGTGATCCGGAAAGGATGGGTGGATGGTTTGCGGACGCAACCGGCGCGGGACACCCGGACGCGGTTCTTTTCGACGGACGTATGCCGGCGGCTTCGTCGGCTGGTTTCGGTATTACCGTAGCCTACGTCCCGCCCCTCCGCAAATCGCTCTCCCGGGGCCGGGTGGGACCGTGGGGGGAGGCGACCGGTTGCACCGCCGGCGCGGGCGGGTACACTGTCGGGTGTCCTCTCCCCTTCCCCTCGCCCGACTCCGGGAGTCTCGCCGTGCCGCTCACCCGCATCACCTGCCCCGAGTGCGGGGCGGGGTTGAAGTCCCCGACCGGATTCGCCGCCGGCCAGACCGTCAGCTGCCCGAAGTGCGAAACGTACTTCACGGTCGAGGACCCGGACGACGAACCGGCCCCGCCCGCGAAGGCGGCCGCCGCGAAAAAGCCGGTCAAGGCGGTCGCCTCCCGGGACGAGGACGACGGCGACGACGACCGGCCGAAGAAGAGGAAGAAGAAGCGGCGGGACGAGGACGACGACGAGGACGACGAGAATGGCAGGGCGTACAAGAGTTCGTGGATCCGGTACACCATCCTCGGCGTCCTGGTGATCGTAATGCTGGTCCTCGGGTACATGCTCTACCAGAAGAGGCAGAAGGAGAAGGAAGACGTCCAGGCCCCGGCCCCGGCGAACTCCGACGACACGCCGCGGGGAAACCCGAAGGCCATCATGCCTGGCCCCAGGGGGCCGAACGCCGGCATGCCCGTCCCCAACGGGGTTCCTTTCCCCCCACCACAGAATCCCGACCCCGCGGGCATGGGAAATGCCGAAGGCGGCCCGCCCGGGATCTTCGGCCCGACCCCGCTTGCGAACTCCGCCCAGGGCCGACAATTGACCGACGACCTCACCCGGCGACTGGCCGGCAGGTGGGAGGGGACCGCCCCGGACGGGTCGACCCACCGGGTCGAGTACCGGGCGGACGGGACGTTCGACCATGCCGTCACCACGGGCGGAACCGCCAAAAGTGTGTCCGGGAAGTACACGGTGGCCGGGCTGGTCGGGAGCAAGGGGCTGAAACTCCGGCGGCCGATCGGGAGCCGGTCCGAGGCCAATGTGGTCTTCGAGGACGACGAGCTGGTCCACGACACCGGCACCCCGGGGGAGGCGATGGTTCTCAGAAAGAAGTGACGGTCTGGGTGATGGTGAAGCCCACGGATGAGAAAGTCCGAGGGATCGGGGCAAGCGAGGCAGACCCGGCAAGCGGGTCGATCCGACCCCTCGACAGGTCGCGGAAACCCGTCTTGACACGCCCCGCGAGCTCGGTATGGTCCGTCCATTTTCCACGGAACTAACGAGCTGACGGGGCGGCGTGGGGGCGGGCGGTTCGGGGCCGCACGCCCGAGCGCGGCGTCACGGAAGGGGGACCGGATGAGGCACGTGTTGTGGGTGGTGGCCGCTCTGGCGGTCGTCGCCGGCCGGCCGGCGACCGCCGGGGAAATCCAGTTCAAGCCGATCGACACGAACAACCTGGTGGTCCAGCCGAGCAAGGCGGCCGCCGCCCTGACGTCGGCGACCATCAACATGGTCGGGAAGACGGCGGCCGGGTCGATCGAGCAGAACGGGTACGTGAAGACGATCAACAACCTGTTCGGGTTCCGGAAGACGCTCGCGACCCCGACCCAGCCGGGGCGGAGTTCGCTCCCGGCCCCGTTCCTGTTCCCGTCGACGCAGTACAAGAGCTTCAACACCCCGGTCATGCCGACTTCGGTGCCGGTCCGGCGCTGAACGACTTGGGGAGTATAGAATCGGCCGAAGTCGTGGCCCGCCGGGAAGTTCCGGCGGGCCACCTGATTTTACGGAACCTTTCGTCCGATCGAGCGTTTATGGAATAGCGATGAATTCGGCGCGCCCGTCGGGTATTGTTTTGTCGGCGAGACGACCGTTCGACAACGACCCGAATTGGCGCGAGAGGCGGGTACGCGGGGGACCGGCCATGACACGGCGGATGTTGCAGATCGGCTTGTGTTTGGCTCTCGGGTTGGGCACGCTCGCGGCCACCCCCGCCGCCGACCCCAAATCGACTGACACGGTCCCGAAGACTCCCGCCGTGGACAAGGGGAAAGCCCCGGACTTCTCCGGATACGTGTCGGTCGGGACGGTGATGGGCGAGGTGATGGCGGCGAACGAGACCAGCGCGACCCTCCGGATTTACTGGCCGGTCGCCGCCCAGCCCAAGGGGCGGGGGGGCCGGCCCCACCTGCAGAACAATAGCCAGACGGCCATGAACCCCTACTCGACACGCCGTCAGAATATCAAAGTCAAATGGGAGCACCACGACTACGAAATCCCGTTTGTGCCCGAGAGCCTGGTCCGGGTCAAGACCCTACCGCCGAAGACCAACGCCGAAGGGAAGAAGGTGTCGTACACGGAGAAGGAACTGGACGAGATGAAGGTTCCGTACTCGGTCCCCGGGTATGCGGCCTCGAAAAGCGACCTGACCAAGGGCACGGTGGTCGAGGCGTACGTGATCCGGGACAAGTCGATCTCGGCGGACAAGGTGACCGAGAACGACATGCGCCTGCGGTACCTGATCATCGTCGGTCACGACCCGAACCCGCCGGCGGACGGCGGCAACACGAAGCCCACCAAGAAGAACTGAGGCCCGCGAACGGCCCTTCCGCACCCCGCCGCCCGCCGTCTTCGCGGGCGGCGGTTCCGTTGCCGCCGTCGACCCGTCACGTGGCCGCCAACAGAGAACCGGTGTCGGCGACCTCCCGAACGTGGACGAGCTCGCCGTCCCGGAACCGGAAGACCTGGACCCAGTGCACGTCGTAGGTCCGACCGGTCGGGACCCCCCGCCCCCGCTCCCGGGCCACGACCACGACCGTGTCCCCCTGGGCGGTGAGCGATACGACCTCCGGCTCTTGGTCGGCCACGAGGGCGACGTTCCGCCCGAGCGCCCGCCCGACTTCGTCGCGGCCCCGCCACCGGCCGGCGAACGGGAAGCAGGGCGGGCCGACGATGTCCAGTTCCACGTCGGCGGCCATCAGGCCGAGGGCGGTAGCGAAGTCCCCGGCGACGACCGCCTCGTACTGCCGGCGGAGCGCGCCGACGTTGTCCATCTCCGCCCGTTTGTGGTCGGCGTGTGGATCACCCTCCCGGAACTTCTCGTGGAACTCGCCGAGGAACCGGGTCACGAACTCGGGCCGCATGACGACCTCCGTCGGCTCAGTGGACCAGGGGCCACACGTTCCGCAACCGCTGCCGGCACCCGGGCGGGAGCGAGCGGGAGAACACGAGCCGGGTCCTCCGCCCCCGGCGGACACCCCCGACCCACCCGCTCCGCACGCCGTACTCGCGGCACACTTCCCCGACGTGTTCGAGGAAGGCCGCTGTGATCACGCCCCGGCGGACGACCGGGCGGCCGTCGGTGACCCGGATCCAGAAGACGTAATTCCGACCGTCGGCCACCCACAGTGCCGCGAGCAGCACCCCTGCGGCAACACCGAAGACGATCAGGTTCGACTCCGGAATCACCGCGCCCCCCGCCGTCAGGCCCGCAGCTCCGCCGCCGCCTTCTGTGCGGCGGCGACCACCTTTAGCTCCCAGTCCGGGTCGTCCGGGTGGAACGGGAACGTCACCCCCCGGGAACTGTTGACCACCGCCCCGAGGCCGTTCGGGAGATATGCGGCCTTCACGTCCGCCGCGGTCCCGCCCTGCGCCCCGTACCCGGGGACGAGGAACCACACGCCCGGCAGCGCGGCCCGGAGCTCGCGCAGCTCCGCCGGGTGCGTCGCCCCGACCACCGCCCCCACGTCGCCGAGGCCACAGGCCCCGACGGTGGGGGCGTTCCAGTTCGCCACCGCGTCCGCGACGTGACGATACACCGGCTTCCCGTCGCACACCAGATCCTGGAACAACCCGGCCCCGGGATTGCTCGTGCGGACGAGGACGAACACGCCGCGATCGGCAGCCTTCGCGGCGGACAGGAACGGCTCGACGGCGTCGCGGCCGAGATAGGGATTGATGGTCAGTGAGTCGGCGTCCCACACCGGAACGGTTTTGCCCTCGATGGTGCAACCGGCGAAGGCGGCGTCGGCGTAGGCGGTCGCGGTACTGGCGATGTCCCCGCGCTTGGCGTCGAGGATGGTGACGAGATCCATCAGCCTGGCTTCGCGAAGCAAGAGCTGAAGGAACTCCAGCCCCTTCGGACCGGCCAATTCGAAGAACGCGGCCTGGGGCTTCACCACGCCGGCAAACGGCCGGACCAACTCCAATACCTTCCGCCCGAACTCCCAGAACCCGACGGCGGCCTTCTCTTCCAGGGGAGCGTCGCGGAGCCTGTCCCGGATCGCCTTCGGGAGCATCTCCCAGCGGGGGTCGATTCCCACACAAAGCGGGCCTTTACGGCGGACGGCGTCGGCGAGACGGTCGGCGAACGAAGCCATTCCAGTGACCCTGGCGAGCGGGGGGCGTGAGCCCCCCGAGTAAACCCGGACGCGCCCGGAGACGTGGCTGCGAACTCGGGGGGCTCACGCCCCCCGCTCGCCCAAGCGAATCATTTCTTGACCGTCACGAAGATCGGTTCACTCGCGTACCCGATCTTCACCACGAAGTTGATCGGGACGTAGGCCTGCACGCAGATCGGCACGTCGGCGCACTCGGCGGCGTCCGGGGCGGCCTTCAGGACGATGTGCCCGACGCTCCCGGTCCCCAGGAGGGTCTTGCTCTTCCCGCCCACCATCGTCACGCCCGGCGGGAGCGGGTTCCCGTGGACCCCGCCGAGATGCTGAAGGAGGACGTCGAGCGTCAGCCCCTTGTCGTAGTCCGGCCGGCGGACCACCTCGACGTCGATCTTCACCTCCTCGCCCGGCTTCAGCGCCACCCGGGTCTGCTTCACCTTGACCTGCATCACGTCCGACGGGCCGGTCACGGCGGCGGCCTGCATCCCCGCGTCGAACCGCCCCCGCCCGCCGCCCGGGAAGTAGATCTCCTCGACCGCGACGGCCGGCCGGACGAGCGTCACCGGCTTCCCGGCCTCGTCGGCCGCGTCCGCCGTCCCGACCACGCCGACGACCGCCGCGTCGACCTTCGCGTCCGGGGCCGCGGACACCACGAGACAGCCCTGGGTCATGTTCGCGGGGACGGTCAGCGGGTTGACCGTCACCCCGGCCGGGAGCCCCGCCACCTCGACCTTCACCGGACCGGCGAACCCGTTCGCCCGGACCACCTGGACGTACCACGCGGTCCGCGACCCGGGCCCGATCATCGCCTTCGACGGGTCGCACTTGAGCGTGAAGTCCGGGCGGGCGAAGTCGGCTTCGAGGTAGTACACGAACCCGTCGCCGCCCTTGTTGTTCAGGTCCCGGACGCGGACGACGTAATCCCCGTCGGCCGGCGGGGTGAAGATCAGCCCGGCGTCCTTCCCGTTCAGGTCGTCGTTCGACGCGACCACCTTCCCGTCCGGGGTCATCACGTCGAGCTGGGAGTCGAGCTGGCTCCGCAGGACGGTCCCGAACCGGCGGGCGAAGACTTCGAGCCGGACCGCCTTGCCTTTCGCCGCCTTGAAGACGAAGTGATCGAGGTCGCGCTTCCCCCCGATGCGGCCGTTCACCCCGCCCGGGAGGGTGATCCGCGTCGCCTCCTTCGGGGTGTCATTCGGCTCCGCCTCGGTGACGAGTGGGAGCGGCGTGACCACCAGAGGCACCGGGTTCGTCTGCCCGCCGGGATAGGGCAGGGTGACGAGGTGCGGCCCGGGCGTCTTCGGGGCCGTCACCGTCCAGGCCGGCCGGAGCAGCCGGGCCGACCCGACCGGCTCGACGGTCGTTTCCTGACCCGGGTTCGCGGCGAGCGGAAACAGGTGCCGGGCGTACGGCTTGTCGGTGACCGCCAGGGCGTAGGCCCAGCGGGGGTCGCCGTCGTACTTCGCGTCGCGGACCGCGACCCGGTACTCGCCGTCCTTCGGCACCTTGAACTCGAGCACCGGGTCGGCGAAGTACCCGTCGTCGTTCGCGGCCAGCTCCTTGCCGTCCGCGTCGAACACGGTGACCAGCGGGTCGGCGTGCTTCTGGAGGTCGTGGATCTTGTCCTGGATGCGGGCGCAGTACACCTCGAACGTCAGTACCTGCCCGGCCTTCGCGGCGAACTTGTAGTAGTCGACGTTCTCCGCCGCCTCGACCCGCCCGCACACGACCGCCGGGACCGGGATCGGCTGGGCCTTCGCCGGGAGATTGTTCCCCGGCAGTTCGGCCACCACCGGGTCGTCCACCACGACCAGCTGCCCGAGCGACGACAGGCCGACGGTGGAGGCGATCCGGAACTCTCGTACTCCCGGGGCGGCGTCGGCCGCGACCGTTATCTTCAGCTTGACCACCGGGACGACCGGGGGGAGCGCCTTGGGGTCGGCGGGCTTCGTGTCTTTCGCCGGGACGACCTCGGCGGTGACGCCGGTCCCCCCGACGAGCACCTTGTACGCCCCGTGGAGGGTGCTCGTGCGGCAGTCGACGGTCACTTCGGACACGACCCCGCGCTGGACGGCCACCGGGGTGACGTGGGTGACCATCGGGAACGAGTTCTGGGCGGCCGCCGCGGCCGGGACCAGGGTCAGGACCAGCAGGCCGAGTGCCGCGCGCATGGGATGCCTCGCGAAACACGCCCGGGGCGTTGCCCTGGGCTAAGTGCTGTCACCCCGTTGGGGTGAAACCAACCGGGGAGCGGAGCTCCATCTTCACCCCAACGGGGTGAGAGCGTTTAGTGCTGTGTCGACATCCACAAGGGGTTTGGTGTCTCAGGGATTTCAGCCTGAAAGGCTGAGAGCGCATCGCCCTGGGCTATGCGCTCCCACCCCGTCGGGGTGAAAGAACCACATCCCACCGAGGATCTCGACAAAGCAAGCGTTTAGCCCAGGGCAACGCCCTGGGCCGGGGGAGGAGTTGCCTGGCTCACTTCCCTTCCACGTACTCCTTCAACTCCAGGGCCGATTCGGTGCCCTGGATGGAAAACGTCGTCTTGACGATCCCCTTGCCGGCGACGAACCACTGCTTGAGGCTGGTTTTGGTCCCGGCGACGTCGATGTCCCCGGCCTCGACCAGGACGGCCTCGAAGTCCCCGGCCGCGACCTTCACCTTCGCCTTGTCGTCGGTGATCTTGTACTCGCCCTTGACGGTCTGGGTGCCGACCTTGGAGTCGATCTTCCAGGCCTCGCCCTTTTTTACCGGGAGCGCCAGGATCTTGATCGGCGGGTCGACCTTGTCGTCCTTCACCTTCGCCCGGTAAACCCCGTCGGCCTTGACGAAGTACAGCTCGCTCGCCTTCGTCTGCCCGCCGACGATCACGTCCAGCTTGACGCAGTCCTCGGTACCGACCTTCTCGTTCCCGACGACGACGACGGTCACTTCCTGGCCGTCGGGCAGCTTGTACACCCACTTGGACTTGGGCTTGAGCGGGAACAGGTCGGTGCCCGGGGGCTGGGCCAAAGCCGTCCCGGCGACCAGGATCACCGCCGCCCCGATCACTAACCGCAAGGTCCGACGCATCCGTGTAACTCCTGAGTATGTCTCGTACTGGGACAGGCCCGGGCGCATCCCGGACGAACCGGGGTAGTATAGGCCGGGCGCGTGGGTCGGGTATGTCGGGGATCGGGCGTGTTGGGATCGGGGATCGCGCGGCGAGCGGGACGAGTGAGCCCCCCGCGGACACGAACGACCCGCCATCCCGTCACTCCATTCTCGGGGCTCACGCCGCGCGAGATCGGACACCCCCGCTCCCTCTATGCCCGTCTCACCGAAACACCGGCTCGGGCACCTTCTCCCCGCGGGCGGCTTTCGCCACGCCGCCCGCGTTCTTGAGCGGGGCGAGCAGCTTGAGGTCCGCCACCGGCTTTCCGCCGGCCCGCCACGCGGCCTTCGCCGCCACCCCGTCGGACGCCGAATAATACCCCTCGGGGGCGAACGCCAGCCAGTCGCCCTGTTCGCCGGTCCCGGCCCCGCTCCAGAACGTCGCCAGGAGCCGGGCGCCGGCGACGTCCCACAGCTTCACCGTCCCGTCGGCCCCGCCGCCCGCCACCCGCTTCCCGGCCGGGTCGACCGCGACCGCGAACACGGGCGACCCGGTGATCACGGCCTTCGTCTGGTCCCCGGCCTCAGGCTTGTACAACCGGATCGTGCCGTCGCCGCCGGCGGCGGCCGCGAGCGTGCCTTTCGGGTCGAGCGCGACCTCGTGCGTCGCGCCCCCCGGCCCGCCCGCCCGCCGCACCCGCTCGGCCGTCTTCGCGTCCCACCAACTCAGCTGCGTCTCGTACCCGGACGTGACCACCTGTTGCCCGTCCGGCCGCACGGCGACGGTGAGCACCTCCTGTTCCATCCCGCTGAACGTGACCAGCCCCTTCCCGGTGGCGGCGTCGACCACCCGCCCGGTCCGGTCCTTGCTCGCGGTCGCGTACCAGTCTCCCTTCGGGGAGAACGCGACCGCGTACACGAAGTCCGAGTGCCCGGTGAACGTGTGCAGCACCCCGGCCGTCTTCGCGTCCCACAGCCGGACCGTCTTGTCGAAACTGGCGGAGACGATCCGGGTGCCGTCCGGGCTCCACGACACGCCCGACACGGTATCGAGGTGGCCGCCGAGGGACGCGACGAGCTTCCAGTCCCTCGTGTCGAAGAGGCGGAGGTCGCCGCGGGCGGACGGCTGCCCGCCGGCGACGGCGAGGAGCGTGCCGTCGGGCGAGAACTTCAGGTCGTTCACCGCCCCGAGGACGTTGGTGAGCACCTTCGCCGGCTTCGCGGCGTCGAGGTCCCAAACGGTGACGCGGCCGTAGGTCCCGGTGGCGAGCTGCCTGCCGTCCGGAGAGAACGCGACCGCGGCGACCGGCGGGAGCGGGCCGACCGGGAGCGTGACGTCCAGCGGGCCGGGCGTGGCAACGGTCTTCGGCAGGGCGGCCTTTGTGGCGAACGTGACGTCGAGCTTGCGGACCTTTGCGGGCGTGGCCGGTCTCGCGATTGTGGCGTCGTCGTCCTTCGGCCGGGTGCCTTCCGGCGTGCCGGCCGCGACCCACTTGCGGATGGTCGCAACGTCCGCGGCCGGGAGCGGGTCGGCGTCGAGCGGCATGGCCCGCTTCTTGTCCTTGCTCGTGAGCAGCGTGACGATCAGCGACTCGTCCGGCTTTCCGGGCACGAGGACCGGGACCTTCCCGCCCTTCCGGACGAGATCAGGCTGATCGAGCGCGAGGCCGGCGGACACGTCGGGTTCGGACAGTTTCCGTTCGCTGTGGCAGACCGTGCAGTGCTTCCGCAGGACCGGCCGCACGTCTCCCCAGTAGGTGGGGTCGGCGGCCCGGGCGGGCGCGGGATTCACCACAAAGACACAAAGGAGGCACAAAGGACCACAAAGAAAACGAATCAGGTCTGATGCGATTCTCATTTGTGTTCTTCGTGGTCTTTGTGTGATCTTCGTGCCTTTGTGGTGAATCCGTCTTCACCGATTGAACAAAAACTCCCGGCTGTTGATGAGCACCCAGAGCAAGTCCTGAAGCCCCTCACGGATGGTCGGGGCGGATTTCACCCAGCCCTCGGCCTTGGCCAGCTCGTCCTTCGACGGCCGGCGGGACCAGGTCGCCAGGTACAGCTCCTCGATTGCCTTCGGGACCGGCGTCTTGTCCGTCACCAGCTTCTCGACCCGGCCGGTCTTGTCGGCGATCTTCTTGTTCAGGAAGTCGCCGTTGAGCAGGTGCATCGCCTGGGCGATGTTCGGCCTGGTCGTCCGCTCGCATTCGCACAGCACCTGCCGGGCCGGGCGGCCGAACGTGTCCATCAGGTACGACTTCACCTCGCTATCCGGCAGTTGGATCGCCCGGGTGCCGGCGGGCAGGCCCGTGTACTTCTCCCGCGTCCCGGTCGCGAGGTCGATCGCGTCGGCCGTCTGCTCGGCCGTCAGCCGTTTGACCGTGTATCGTGTGAAGTGGATGTTCGCCCCGTCGGCCGCGTTCCCCGGGGTCTGGGCCGCGTCGAGCTGGTACGCCCGGCTGGTGAAGATCGTCCGCAACAGGTGTTTGAGGTCGAACTTGGCCTTCACGAAGTCGGCGGCGAGGGCGTCCAACAGCTCGGGGTTGCTCGCCGGGTTCGTCGCCCGCATGTCGTCGAGCGGCTCGACCAGCCCGCGGCCCATCAGGTAGCCCCAGAACCGGTTCACGACGTTCCGGCTGAACATCCGGTTGCTCGGGGCGGTCAGCCAGTCGGCCAGTTTCTTGCGGCGGTCGAACTCGTCTTCCCAGGCCGCAGCCGGGTTCCCGTCGAGCGGGAGCGGCTTGACCACCACCCGCTTGCGGGGGTGCGTCGCCTCACCCGCCGGGCGGAGGAACACGACCGTTTCCTGGCCGAACAGCCCGAACTCCTGGCTGTTCTTCGTCCCGAGCCGGGAGAAGAAGGCCGTCATCCCGTAGTAGTCGTCCTGGCTCCACTTCTCGAACGGGTGGTGGTGGCACTTGGCGCACCCGATCCGGATGCCGAGGAATACCTGGGCGGTGGTCTCGGCCCAGTCCTCGGACGTGCGGCCGATCTGGTAGAAGTTCGCCGGCCCGTCGATGAACGTGCTGCCCTCGGCGGTCACGATCTCGCGGGCGAAGGCGTCCACCGGCACGCCGTCGCGGATCTGCGCCCGGACCCAGTTGTGGAAGCTCCACATCCCCTTTTCCTGCAGCGCGGTCCGGTTGATCCGCAGCAGGTCGCCCCATTTCAAAGCCCACCAGTCGGTGAACTCGCCGCGGTCGAGAACCCTGTCGACCGCCTTCTCGCGCTTCTTCGGGTCCGTGTCCGCGAGGAACGCCCGGACCTCCTCGGGGGTCGGGAGCGTCCCGATGGCGTCGAGGGAGAGCCGGCGGAGGAACGCCTCGTCGGAGCAGAGCGGCGACGGGACGAGGCCGAGGTCTTTCCACTGGGCGATGAGTTTCTGGTCGATGAAGTTGTTCGCCGGGACCGCGGGGTAGGTCGCGACCCGGGCGAACGGCAGGGTGACCTGCGACACTTCCGCCTGCCCGCCGAACCGGATCATCACGTGCGTCCCGCCGGTCGCCTTGGCGGTGATCAGCCCGCCCGGGGTGACCCCGGCGACCGAGTCGTTCAGGGCGTCGAACTGGGCGACGGCGGTGACGTCTTCGCGCCGCCCGTCGGACCAGGTGGCGGTGACCGCGAGCTGTTGCTGCTCGCCGGGCACCATCACCCGCGCCGGCGGGAAGACGTCCATCTTCGTGACGTATGGATCTTGCGCCCCGGGGGCGGGGGCGCCGTCTTCGAGCCAGGTCTTGATGCGAATGTAGTCGCGGCGGCCGGGCTTCAGCCGCTCGCCGCCGCCGTGCTCCATCACGAGTGCGGGCTTCGCCAGGAAGATGCTCCGCTCCGGGTCGTTCGGGACGACCCGCCGGCCCTCGTTGCTCTGCACGATCTGGGCGTAATCGGAGGCCGGGTCGAACGCGAACAGGCTCAGCCGGAACCCGCCCTTGCCGTGCTGCGACCCGTGGCACCCGCCGCCGTTGCACCCGGTCTTGGTCAGGATCGGCTCGATCTCGCGGGCGAAGCTGACCGGGACGTCGGCCGCCGCCTTCTCGGCCGTGACCGGTATCGCGGCCGTCGCCCCGGCGGCCGCGACGGTGATCGTGGTGGTGCCGTCGCCCGCGGGACGGACGACGCCGGTCCTGTCCGCGGCGGCGGTCGCCGGGCCGGCGCTGGTGTACGCGGCGGCCCGGGTGAGGTCCCACTTGCGGCCGTCGGCCCACACCCCGAGGACGATCAGCTGTTGCTCGTCGCGCGGCCCGGACAACTTCACTTCTTTGGGGTAAACGACGAGTTCCTTCGCCGGGCCGGGGGGCATATCGGCGGCGAATGCGGGCGCGCAAACGGCGACCAGCGCGACGGCAAAAAGGGCTCGGGAGGGCATGGCGAAACCCCGGTGGGATTGGGGCCGGGTGGTGCGGTCAGGCGGGCCGGGGCACTGGCGTCCCCGGAGGTGCGGCGGGCGGCTCTCAGAAATCGTCCCGGATAACCATCTCGGAGTCAAGGATAACCGTCCGAGTTCGGCAGGCTTCGGGTGCCCCGGCGGTTGCCGGGGGACTTCGAGTCTCCGACGCGATCGGGCCCGAACCGAGCGCTACGGGGAGCTGTCGAGCACCCGCCGCACGGCTTCGAGCAGCTGGTTCGGCGTGTACGGCTTCGCCAGGAACGGCCCGTCGCCCGCGTCGGGCTTTGGGTACCCGGAAACGTACAGCACCTTCACCCCCGGGCGGGCGACCCGCACCCGCCCGGCCAGCTCCCGGCCGTCCCGGTTCGGTAGCCCAAGGTCCGTGACCAGGAGGTCGATCGGCCCGGCGTACAACCGTGCCCGGTCCTCGCCCGTCTCCCCGTCCGCGGCCTCGAGGACCCGATACCCGGCGTGCTGCAGCGCCATCGCCGCCACGTCCCGGATCTTGTCCCCGTCCTGCACCAGCAGGACCGTTTCCCCCCCCGGCGGCGGGTCCTTCCGGGGGGCCGGCGCGGCTTCGATCGACCCTTCGGCCGCCGCCCAGAACACCCGCACACTCGTCCCCCATTCCGGCGCCGACTCCACCTCGACGTGGCCGCCGGCCCCGCGGACGATGTCCCGGACCGTGGCCAGCCCGAGCCCGGTCCCGTTCGCGCCCTTCGTCGTGAAGAACGGGTCGAACATCCGGGCCTTCACCTCCTCCGTCATCCCGCACCCGGTGTCGGTCACCGTCAGCGCGACGTACTCCCCGGCCGGGCACGCCGCCGGCCACCCGCGGCGGTCCGGGCCGACGGGTGCCCTGGCCGTCCGCACGGTGATGACGCCGGTCCCGGGGATCGCGTCCCGGGCGTTCGCCACGAGGTTCAGCAGCACCTGGTCGAACTGGGCCGGGTCGACGCGGATCGGGGGCACGTCCGGGGTGAGGAGCAGGTCGAGCTCGACCCGGTCGCCGGCCAGCCGGCGGAGCATCCGCTCGACCGCCCGGACAGTCGCGTTCGGGCAGATCGCGCACGGGTTCGAGGCGGCCGGTTTGGTGAACGTGAGCAGCTGGCCGGCGACCCGGGCGGCCGTGTCGGCGGTCGCGGCGATCAGGTCGGTCGGCTCCCGGAGCGGGTCGGCCGGCGGGAGGAGGTCGCGGACCAGCTGGGCGTTCCCCGAAATGACGGTGAGGAGGTTGTTGAAGTCGTGGGCCACCCCGGCGACGAGCCGGCCGACCACCTCCAGCCGGGAGGCCTGCCGCGCCTGCTCCGGCGGCCGGCCGGCTTCCTCTCGCACCCGGGCCTCGGCCCGGTCCGCCCGGCCCTCGGCGGCGGCGAGCTGGGTCTCGAGGTCCCGCACCCGGGCGGTCGCGTCGGCCGGCCGGGTCAGTTCGGACACGATCCGCGGGGCGATCGCCCGGAGGACGGCCCGCACATCCGGCCCGCCCGGCCGCGCCGCCCGGTCGTCGACCACCGCGACGAACCCGAGCAGCTCCCCGGCCGCATCGACGAGCGGCTCGGCGGCGGCGGCCTCGGCCCGGAGCCGGCCCAGGAACTCGTCGGCCGGGAACCGGTCCCGGGCGGCCGACGGGACGGACTGCGAGGCCCCGGCGAGGGCGGGGCGGACGAACCCGCCGGCCGCGGAGAAGGTGAACCCGTCCGCGGGCCGCCCGTCGATCCAGACCGCGGCGGTGCGGGCTTCCGCCAGGTCCGCCGGGGCCGGGACGGCGACCACGGCGGCCCGTGCGTCGAATACCGTCGCGAGCTGTTCCACCACCCGGGCGACGAAGTCGGCCCCGGTCGCGGGGCCGATCGCTTCGAGGGCGGTGAGCCCGGCCCGCTCGGTGCGGGCCCGGGCGGTGGTGTCGGTGGTGATCCCGTCCACCCGGACCGGGTGCCCGTCGGGGCCGCGGACCAGCCGCCCGCGGGTGACCACCCACCGGACCGACCCGGCCGGCGTTTCGACCCGGTGCTCCAGGGTGAAGCCGTCGGTGGCCGGGAGGTGCCGCAGTGCCGTGCGCAGGGCGGTCCGGTCGTCGTCGGGGACGACTTCGAGCCATAGCCCGGGGCGTTCGATGAACTCGTTCGCCGCCCGCCCGAACGTCCGCTCGACCCCGCCGGCCAGGGAGAACACCAGCTCGCCGTCGGGTGATATCGACCAGATCACGTCCTCGAGCGACGCGAGGACTTCGGCCGGGACCGCCCCCCGGCTCCGGGTCGGCCGGCCGGGGGCGTCCCGGCCGTCGGCGGTCGCAGGGCGGAAAGGCCCGCCGGGCCGCTTCGGCGGTCGCGGGAGAGGGAGCGGGGTCTCGTGGCCGACGGTCGGGGTGTCGGCGGTGTGGCCAGTCGGCGGGGCGGAGTGGAGGAGCACGGCTTCGAGCGAGGCGGTCCGCCGCTCTTGCCGGTCCAGCCGGTCCAGAGTTTCCCGGAGCAGGTCTTCGAGCGTCTCGGTGGCGGAGGTCATTGGGTCGTCCCCCCTGCCCCTTGCCCGGCCCTCCTCGCAATGGGGAGGGACGACACTTCACCCGACCCGTTGCGAACCGGCCGGCGGCGTGTTACCTTGTCGGCCGGTTCACGTCCCCCCGGCCCGGACCGGGCTGGGGGCCGCCGCCCGGTCGACTCCTGCCACCCGGAAAGGCCCTCCCGATGCGCTGCCGCGTCCTGCTCGCCCCGCCCGCTGTCCTCCTTGCCGCCCTGTTCGGCCCCGCGCCGGCCGCGGACGACTACGCCCACGGCCCGGACTCGGTCCCCCAGGCCGGGGTGCCGAAGGGGAAGGTGACCGGCCCGGTCCGGTGGAAGAGCGAGGTCTTCGCCGGGACCGAGCGGGACTACTGGGTGTACGTCCCGGCCCAGTACAAGCCGGGGGAGCCGGCGTGCGTGATGGTGTTCCAGGACGGGGGTGGATACCTGGGCGGCCCGTTCCGTGCCCCGGTCGTGTTCGACAACCTGATTCATAAGAAGGAGATGCCGGTCACCGTCGGCATCTTCGTGAACCCCGGCAAGTTCCCCGTCCCCGGTAAGGAGGAGAAGGACTGGCGGTCGAACCGGAGTTTCGAGTACGACACTCTTTCCAACCAGTATGTCGCTTTCCTGGAAAAGGAGATCCTGCCCGAGGTGGGGAAGGGGGTAAAACTCCGGTCGGATGCGTCCGGTCGTGCGATCTGCGGGATCAGTTCCGGCGGGATCTGTGCGTTTACCGCGGCGTGGGAACGTCCGGACCTGTTCTCGAAGGTGCTCAGCCACGTCGGGAGCTTCACGAACATCCGCGGCGGTGACGTGTACCCGGGGCTGATCCGCAAGACCGAGCGAAAGCCGCTCCGGGTGTACCTACAAGACGGGTCCGGGGACCTGGACAACCTGCACGGCCACTGGCCGCTCGCCAACGTCCAGATGGCGTCGGCGCTGAAGTTCATGGGGTACGACTACACGTTCGCGTACGGGGACGGCGGCCACAACGGGAAGCACGGCGGGGTGATCCTGCCGGACAGCCTCCGGTGGCTCTGGCGCGATACCCCGACGACGCCCAAGTAACCGCCCGTCGGTTGGCCGCCCGGGGCACTTAACTGTGGGGGCGAGTTTCCAACTTGCCCAGTTGGTGCCCGAATAAGGCAGACGGCAGGAGAAAATCGACCCGCCCGCACGCTTCGTAGGGCACGCACTGCGTGCCGGCTGTTTGCCTGGCGAAGCGGCACGCGGTGCGTGCCCTACAAGACGGGTTGTCCCCAGTGTCTCCGGCATTCTGCGGGTCGCTTTACACCTGCCGGATACCTAATTGGGCAAGTTGGAAACTTGCCTCCACAAGCCCAGGGCTCCCGCCCTGGGCGGCCTAAAAACCACCTTCTTCCCATGACCCGCATACTACTCTCCCTCCCCGTGCTGCTCCTCCTCGCCCCGGTGGCCGCAGCCCAGGACATGCCGCTGTCACAGATCCTCATCGACGGCGAGGGGTGGAAGAAGACGGACTCACCAGGCCCGCGGCCGTCCGCCGCGGGCCAACCGTCCACCACATCGCCGGACCGCAGCACCATTTTCACCTGGTCGCCGGGAGAGCGGTTCCTGCACGCCGCCCAGACGCGGCCGGATGGCGAACCCGTTGCCCGGTCTCCGTACGCCCCGCTCCGTCTCGCCCGGGGGGAGAAGGGGGCGACCGTCCCCAGTCTGACCACGGACAAGGACGGCCGCATCTACGCCGCCACTCCCATCGGAATCCAGGTGTTCGACCCGACCGGCCGGCTGTGCGGGGTGGTGACCGCACCGGCCCCGGGAAAGATGGAGCATCTCGGGTTCGAGGGGGAGCAACTGACGGCGTGGGTCGGGGAGACGAAGTACGTCCGGAAGGTGAAGACGACCGGGGTGAAGTGACGCCGGCCGCGCTCGCGTCACCCCTTCCAGTTCCCGCTCGGCCACGTCCGGTCGCGGACCGGTTCCAGCACCTTCAGCACGTCGGCGAGCAAGACGGGGTCGAGCGGCTCCCGCATCGCGCGCAAGTTCGCCTCCAGTTCACTTTTCTTCGCGGTGCCGGTGATCGTGCTCGGGATCCGCTCGTCGGCGAAGCAGAACCGCATCCCGAGGGCGGCGATGTCGGCCCCGCGGGCGCGGCACAGCGCGGCCGCCTCCCGGCACGCCTCCTTGATCTCCGCCGGGGCCGGGTGCCACGGCGGCGGGCCCTGATTCGTCAGCAGCCCCAGCGACAGCGGGCTCGCGTTCAGTACCCCGACCCCGCGGGCCTCCGCGACCGGCAGCAGTTCGGTCAACAGCTGGGTGTTCTGCAAGGTGAAATGGGCGTAGCTGATGACCACGTCGAGGTCGCACCGCTCGATCGCCCGCCGCAGGAGCCCGAGCGGGTAGCACGACATCCCGATGAACCGCGTCTTGCCCTCCTTCTTCAACTGGTGGAGGACCTCGGCCGTCTCGGTGAACACCGGCTCGTAGTCCGTCGCGAACTCGATGTCGTGGGCGAGCAGGATGTCGACGTGGTCAGTGCGGAGTCGGCGGAGCGAGCCGTCCACGCACGCCCGCATCCCGGCCGGGGTGAAGTCGAACACGGTGCGGTCGAGCCGGCCGGCCTTCGTACAGATGTGGACCTTCTCCCGCCAGCCGCCCTGAAGGACCTCCCCGAGGATCTCCTCGGACCGGCCCAGGCCGTAGAACGCGGACGTGTCGATCAGGTTCACCCCGGCGTCGATCGCGGCGTGGACGCAGTCGGCGACCTCGGCCACGGACACCGGGCCGTACTGCTGGCCGATCGCGGCCCCGCCCTGCGACATGGCGGAGACGGTCAGGCCGGTGCGGCCGAGCGGGCGGTATTGCATTCGGTGCCGTCCTTATCGGAACTGGGGTGCCGGCCCCGGGCTACTTCGGCCGGCGGTAGAACCGGTTGGCCAGGAGCCCCTCGACCGCGAGCAGCAACAAGACCGCGATCAGGAGCCACGGGAAGAGATCGACCGGGTGCCGGAACGTCTCCTGCCGGTCCAGGGCGGTCTTCAGTTCCAGGTTCTTCCCCACGGGCACGACGGTGTTCGCCCCGGTCAGCGCCTCGATCCCCTCGACCGGCACCTTGTCCAGCGTGCTTTCCTCGGCCGGGACGTTCAGGCTGAACCCCTCCTGCCACCGCGGGGGGGCGGTCGGGCCGTCGGCGGTCGCGGGGGTGAGGGTGTAGTTCCCGGCGGCGTTCGTCCGCGGCGGGCCGAGCCGGAGCTCCGTCTGCCGCTCGGTCGGGCGGACGATCGAGTCGGTCCCGGCGACCCCGGGGCCGGTGAGGACCAGATTGTCCCGCTTCCCGCCCAGGAGCTTCGCCAGCGGGACGGTCACCACCTGCCCGGTCGGGTAGTTGAAGTTCGCGTCGGCGGCGGCCCCGGCGGCGTACCGCAGGAGCAGCTGGGGGAACGCGACCGCCCAGGAATTCTGACCATCCCAGTAGTTGTTCCACGGGTCCTTGTCGTCGGGCATGTCCATCCGGGTGGTCAGGAGCAGGACCTTGCCCTTCGGGGCCTTGTCCTTCGCGTCGAGGAAGGTCCGCTCCAGCACGGCCGGGTGCCGCTTGGCCGGGTCGTCGTCGGTGTCGTAGGTCACGACCACCGCCGCCCCGTCGCCCCGCCGCTCGACTTCCCAGTACTTCCACACCGGCCGCGGGTTCCGGTCGGCGTCGACGTTCCCCTTCGCCTTCCACTCCTTGATCGGGGCGAGCATCGGGTGCTGGATCGCCCGGTCGTCGTTCCCGGCGAACACGGCCCACACGACGCCGGCCCGCCGGTCCTTCGCCTTCGGGTCTTTGGGCGCGGGGAACTCCTTGGCGGTTTCGACCACCCGCTTCAGGGCCCCGGGCATCAGCTTGGTCGCGGCCTCGCCGTTGTAGGCGTCGAGGGAGGTCGTCTCCCCGCCGGGGACGACGATCAGCTTCCCGCCGCCCTCGACATACTTCCGGATCTCGCCCCAGAGCTGGTCGGACGGGCGGGCCACGCTCAGGAGGGTGACCGCCTCGTACCCGCCGAGGTCGGCGGCGGCCACCTGGTCGGGCTTCTTCACGTCGCAGGAGAACTCCCGCGTCGCGTCCACGGCCAGCACCCAGAAGTAGGGGTCGCCCACGACCCCCCTGGCCGGGTCGCCGGGGTTGTCGCTGATCGCCAACACCTTCCGGGGCTCGACCACGCGGAACGTGAAGAACCGCGTGTTGTCCGCCATCAGGGCGTCCTTCTTCTCCAGCTCGAACCGGACCTGATGGGCCCCCGGCTTGAGGTCCTTGAACTCGAACGCGACCGTCCGCGTCTGCCCGTCCGGGATGTCGACCTCCCGGGGCGGGATTTTGGTCTCATCAAGGAGGGCGTGTACCGTCGCCTTGGCGTCGAGCCCGACGGCGGCCAGGGTGACGGTGACCGACACCGGCTGGTCGGCCGGCACGGTCTGCGCCCGGCCCTCGGTCATCTCGGCGGCCAGGATGGCGACGTTCACCGGCTTGTCCGTCCCGACGTCGACGACCGCGTGGGCCGGCTTCGGGTCCGGGACGGAGTCGCGGAGCTTCTTCAGGTCGTCGACCCGGGACGGGTCCCAGCTCGACGCGGCCCGGTCGGTGAACACGGCGACGAGCCGGGGCAGCGTGTCGGCGGCCTCGGTCTGTTCGTCCACGGTCCGCAACAGCTGGTAGGCGGTGGCGAGGGCGGCCGTGACCGACTGCCCGCCGCCGGTCGCGGGCGCCGACTGGCCGGGCTTCGGGGCCCGCTTGGCGAGGTCGGTGAGCTTGGTCCGGGCGTCGGAAACGGACGGGAGCCAGTCCCCGCCGGGGTCGCCGGTCTCGACCACCGCCACCCGCGACCCGTCCGGGAGGTCGTTGATCAGCTCGATCGCCCGCTGGCAGGCTTCTTCCAGCCGGGTCTTGTCGCCGTCCGCGTACCCCATGCTCGGGCTGGTGTCGACCACGACGACGACGGCGGCCGGCTGGTCCCCGTGGAGCGGGATGAACCCTTCGTTGAGCACCGACGGCTGGTAGAGCGCGAGACAAAACAGGGCGATGAGGAGCATCCGGAGGGCGAGCAGGAGGAAGTGCCGCAGCCGGAGCTTCCGCTGGTTCGTCTTGAGGCGCTGTTTGAGGAACCGAAACGCCGGGAACGGGAGCCGCTTGGGCTCCTGTTTCATGATCAGGTGGAGGATGATCGGGAGCCCGACCAGGGCCGCCCCGACGAATAGGATCGAGTGCATGGGTGCATTGTAACCGGCCGGTTGCTCTCCGGTTCCGGGCGGCAGGTTTTGGCAGTCTCCGGAACGGTTCGTCCGCCACTTGCCGGGCGGCAGGGGAGAACCGCCGTCGTCGACGACTCCGGCAGCACGACTGCCTCCGGAGTCGTTCCTCCGGCCTCACGACGTGACCGGTTTCCCGTTCGCGTCCAGCCCGTACCGGGCGAAGATCTCCTCGGGCGTGACCCAGACGACCTGCCCGTCCCGCGACTCGCAGACCGACCGGCCCATCCGGGCGTGTTCGAGCAGGGCGTCCCGGGCAGCCAGCTCGTGTGCCCGGTCGATCGCGGAGTGGTCGATCAGATTAGTCACCGGTAGTGTGGTCTGCTCCGCCATCGGTCGCACTCCTGGTAAATAGCTCCCACCGGTCCGGGTCGAGGACCGTATCGAAGAAGCTGTTATTGAAGGCGATCAACCTCGACCGGCCGTTGCTGTTATCATACACCTGCCACGTCGAGACTACCGGTCGGTAGAGTTCGAGGAAGTTCTGCACACTTCGTGAATACCGTCGACGGATCGTATCCTCCGGGACGTGATGCCCACCAGCCCGGACCCGCTCCGCAACGCGGTTGATCGCCAGACGTGGGCTGTCGAGCCAGTAGTAGAACAGGTGGACTGCGTACCCCGCCTGCCGCAGCTCGCCGAGCCACGGGGCGTACGTCCGCGCTGACAAGGTCGTCTCGAAGGCAAAGCTGCATCGGCGGACGGCCAGATCACGCAGGTGGTCGAGCATGATCCGCCCCGCCTTCACGGCTTCGGACTCCGGATCAAAGGCATTCAGCCCGCGGGCGATCGCGTCGGCGTTGACGAACGCCGGGATTTTCAGCGTGTCTCGCAAGGTACGTTGCGAGGCGGTCGTCTTCCCCGCCCCGTTGATTCCGCCGAGTACCGCGACCGTGGGCGCTGTGGGTGACACGGGCGATTCCCTCGGCAACTCCGCCAACTCCCGCCGTCCGACACGATCCTACCACGGGCGTACCCGTCAGAGAATCCGAGGTCGTGCGACGGAAACGCGGTGCGGCCCTGATCGGGATTTTGGCGCGAGGTGTGACCGAAAACCCCTTTCGCGGTGGACAGAATTCGATCGTCGCAGGTGCCGGCTCCCCACCGAGCCTTGCCCGATGCCGTGACCCGTTCTACGGTTGCACGAGCCTGACACCCGGTTTTTCGACGAGTTCCCGATGTCGCTACCCCTCGGGTTGTTGGTCGCCGCGGCTCTGGTCGATCGGCCCGTCCCGGACTTCCAGCTGCGGGGTGTCCACGGGACCGCGGTCCGGCTTTCCTCGCCGGTCCCGGTCCGGGCCACCGTCGTCGTCTTCCTGGGCGTGGACTGCCCGCTGGCCAACCTGTACACCCCCGCCTCAAGGAGCTCGCCCGGGAATTCCCGCCGGAGACCATTCGCGTCCTGGCCGTCAACTCGAACGACCACGACGACGTCCCATCGATGACCGCGTTCGCCCGCGAGCACGGCCTCACCTTCCCGTACCTGAAAGACCCGGACGGCCACGTCGCGGACCTCTTCGGCGCGGTCCGGACCCCTCAGGCGTTCGTGCTGAACGCCGACCGGCGGGTGCGGTACCGCGGCCGGATCGACGACCAGTACGCGCCCGGGGGCAAGAACCGGGGTCAGCCGTCCCGGCAGGATCTGGCCGAAGCCGTCCGGGAAGTAGTCGCCGGGCGGGCGGTTTCGGTGCCCGTCACGGAGTGCGGCGGGTGCTTCATCAGCCGACCCCGCGCGCCGGCGGCCCCGCCCGCGGTGACGTACACACCCGCGACATCGCCCCGATCCTGGCGACCCACTGCCTGCCGTGCCACCGGCCCGGGGAGATCGGCCCGTTCACCCTGGCGTCGTTCGCCGACGCCCGCCACCGGGCGGCCACGATCGCGGAGGTGGTCGAGAACGGGACCATGCCGCCCTGGCACGCTGCTCCCGAACACGGCCGGTTCCGCAACGAGCGGCGGCTGACGGCCGGGCAGAAACAGCTGATCGCCGAGTGGGCCCGGCTCGGGTGTCCGGAGGGGGAGCCGGGGCGGTCGCCGGACCTGTCCCCCGGCACCGGCTGGCGGATCGGGACGCCGAACGCCGTGTACCCCATCCCGGTCGAGTTCCCGGTGCCGGCCGAGGGCCTGATCGAGTACCAGCACTTCGTCATCGACCCCGGGTTCACGGCCGATACGTGGGTGCAGGCGGCCGAGGTGCGGCCGGGGAACCGGCGGGTCGTCCACCACTGCAACGTGTTCCTCCGGCCGCCGACCGCCACCGGGAAGGACGAGCTGTTCGAGACGGGATCGCTCGGGTCGACCAACCTGGTCGCGTTCACCCCTGGCAGCGGGCCCGACGAGCTCCCGGACGGGATGGCCAAGCTGATCCCCGCCGGCTGGCGGCTCCACCTCATCGTTCACTACACCGCGGTCGGGACGCCGTAGACCGACCGGACCGAGCTCGGGCTCCGGTTCCTCGACCCGGGCCTGGTCCGGAAGGAGGTCGGGACCAAGCTGCTGGACGACCCCGACCTGGTGATCCCCCCGCACGCGGCCGCCCACCGGGTCGAGCAGACCTGGACCGCCGACCGGGACTACCTGCTGCTCGCGATGTTCCCGCACATGCACCTGCGGGGCAAATCGTTCCGGTACGCGGCCGAGTACCCGGACGGCACCGCCGAGATCCTGCTCGACATCCCGGGGTACGACTTCAACTGGCAGCACCGGTACGAGCTGGCGGAACCGAAACGACTCCCGGCCGGCACGGTGATCCGGTGTACGGCGGTGTTCGACAATTCGACCGGGAACCCGGCCAACCCGGACCCGGCCGCCACCGTCCGGACCGGGCTCCAGAGTACGGACGAGATGTTCAACGGGTACTTCGACATCACCCCGGCCGACCAGGACATGTGGGCCGAACGGGCCGCCGCCGGGTCCGGTCCGGTGCCCTCCTCGCGGTAACGACCTTATTCGCCGGCCTGTGGGGTGTGCGGCTGTGGCGGAGCCGCCGGGCGGGATGATACCGAATCGGGTTGATGTGTTGCTGGTTCCGCGTGGGCCTCGAAGACTCGACCCACCCTACAGAAGAACAGACTTCTTGTCGGGTGGGTCGAGTCTTCGAGGCCCACGCGGTCGGGAAATGATCAAAGCCATTCGGTATGAGATGGGCCGGCCGGCGACCCGATCGGGCGCGGGATCACCCCTTGAGCAGCCCGTACCCGACGAGCGTCTGCCGGACCTTCGCCTCGCCAGCGGCGTCGAGTGGGTACATCGGCAGGCGGAGCTCGCCGGTCCCGCGGCCGAGGAGTTTCATCGCCGCCTTCACCGGGATCGGGTTGGTCGCCACGCCGAGCATGTCGCGGCAGAGCGGGAACAGCTTCCGGTGCCACTGCTGAGCCTCCGCCACCTTCCCGGCGGCGAACGCCTTCACCAGCGCCATCATGTCCCGCGGGACGATGTTCCCGACCACGCTCACGACCCCCTTTGCCCCGACGCTCATCATCGGCAGGGTGAGGCTGTCGTCGCCGCTGAGGATGGTGAGGTCGGTGAGCGCGGCGACCTGCGACGCCATGTCGAGCTTGCCGGTCGCCTCCTTCACGGCCACCACGGTCGGGTAGTTCTCGGCCAGCCTGGCGATCGTCTCGGCGGCGATCTCCGACCCGGTCCGGCCGGGGATGTTGTAGATGACCTGCGGGAGGTCGCAGGCGTCGGCGATCGCCCCGAAGTGGCGGAAGTAGCCTTCCTGGGTCGGCTTGTTGTAGTACGGCCCGACCTGGAGGGTGCCGTTGGCCCCGGCCTTCTTGGCCGCCTTGGTCATACGGATCGCTTCGCGGGTGCTGTTCGACCCCGTCCCGGCCATGACCTTCAGCCGGCCCCGCGCCCGCTCGCACACGAACGCCACGGCCCGCTCGTGCTCGTCGTGGTCGAGGGTCGGGGACTCGCCGGTGGTCCCGCACGGGGCGAGGGCGTCGGTCCCCTGCTCGGCGTGCCAGTCCACGAGCTTGCCGAGGTCGTCCCAGTCGATCTCGCCGTTCTTGAACGGGGTGACGATGGCGACGGTAACGCCGGCGAACAGTTCGCCCCGGGTGGCAGCCATGACGGACCTCGGTGTACGGGCAATTGATGAGTCAGGGTACGGTTTCAGGTTCCAAGTTCCAGGTTCCAAGTCGTGAAACGGCTGAGGACCTGGAACTTGGAACTATCGCTTCACCGCCAGCGTGAGCCCGTCCGCGAACGGAAGGAAGCTGAGGCTCACCCGCTCGTCGCCGTGTAGCTTCGCGTTCAGGTTGCGGATGGCGACCGTGTCGGGGTCGGTGACGGCCGGGTCGGCGACCTTCCCGTCCCAGAGGGTGTTGTCGATCGCGACCAGGCCGCGGGGGCGGAGGAGTTTCAGGCCCAGCTCGTAGTAGGCGTCGTAGTTCACCTTGTCGGCGTCGATGAAGATGTAGTCGAACGTGCCGGCGTGGCCGCCGGCGAGCAGCTGGTTCAGGGTGTCGAGGGCGGGGGCGAGCCGGAGGTCGATGCGGTCGGCGAGCCCGGCCTTCGCCCAGTACTTCCGGGCGAGGGCTGTGAATGGTTCGCTCACGTCGCAGCAAATCAGCCTGCCGTCGGGCGGCAGGGCCGAGGCCACCCACAGGGCCGAGTACCCGGTGAACGTGCCGACTTCGAGGCACTTCTTCGCGCCCATGAGCTGAACGAGCAGGGCAAGGAGCGGCCCCTGCTCCGGGGCGATCTGCATCTCCGCCTCGGGGAGCTGACTGGTTTCCTCGCGGAGCTCGCGGAACACCTCCGGTTCCCGCACCCCGACGGACAGGGCGTATTCGTAGAGCTTGTCGGTGAGCGGGGTCGGGCGGACGAAGCTTGGCATGGTCAGGACTCCGTCGGGCCGGCGAGCAGGCTCACGCCCTTGTACCCCTTGCGGGCGATCGTCTCCCGGACCGCGGCCAGGTCGAACGCCGCCCGGTCCTTGACCGTGAACCGCACCTGGCGGAGCTTGCGGTCCGCCTGGACCGAGTCCTTGTCCACCCACGGCAGCATGACGAGTCCCTCGGTCACCCTGTCCGGGCAGGACTCGCACACCATCCCGGGGACGAGGATCACCACCTGGTTCGGGCCATCAGTCGCCATCGGCACCGGCAGCGGCTTGTCGGCTTCGGCCGCGCACCCGGCCAGCAGTACCATCCCGACGGCCGCGACCGACGCTCGTCGCACCCATCCCACACTCATCCGAATCTCCTCCGGGCGAAACCGCTCCGGTCATGATAGGTCGCGGGCGGCGGGAATCAGGATCTTTCAGTGAGGTCCGCTCGCCCCGCGGGCGGTCTGGTTTGCCGCTTCCTGGGATTCGGTTGTTGAGAGTAGCCCGCCGTTCCTGCAGTCTTCACCAAGAACCGCCGCGGAGCGGCGGGCTACTCTCAGAGGCCCCGCGGCGGGAATCCTCCTTGTCCGCGCGACCGGGCCGGATTACGCTGCAATTCCGCCCCGCCTGCTCTTCCAAGGGCTGCTGCCATGTTCCGCCGTCTCGCCGCCTGGTGCGTGCTCGTCCTCTCGGCCTCACTCGCCGCCGCCGATCCGGGGCCGACGCTGCTCACCGTCTTCCCGCCCGGGGCCAAGGCCGGCGAGACGACCGAGGTGACTTTCTCCGGGGGCGGGTTCGACGGAAACGAACAGCTGCTGTTCAGCAACCCGAAGGTGAAAGGTGAATCCACCTCCAAGGCGGTCGCGATCGACCCGAAAGTGAAGCCGGCGCAACCGGGGATGAAGGGCAATCAGCCGACGGCTGCGGTCAAGTTCAAGGTGACGGTACCGAAGGACGTGTCGCCTGGCGTACTCGACGTGCGCGTCGCGAGCAAGAGCGGGCTGAGTAACCCGCGGGCGTTCGCCGTCGGACACCTGGCCGAGGCCAACGAGCAGGAACCGAATAACGACATCGGCCAGGCCCAGAAGGTGGAGCTGGACACGACCGTGAACGGGACGATCGCCGCCCCGACGGACGTGGACTACTTCTCGTTCCGCGCGAAAGCCGGACAGACCGTGGTGGTGTACTGCCTGACCACGACGCTCGACAGCAAACTACAAGCCGACCTCATGGCGGTCACGCCCGACGGTAGGACGCTGGCGGCGAACCGCGGCTACCGCGACGGCGATGCGGTCCTCGACTTCCAGACCCCCTCCGACGGCGAGTACCTCGTCCGGCTGGCGCAGTTTGCGTACACCACCGGCGGCCCGGACCACTTCTACCGGCTCACGATCACCACCGGCCGGTGGGATGATGCCGCGTTCCCACCGGCCACTCCCGCCGGCGGTGCCGGGGCGGTGTTCGGACGGAATGTCGGTGATCTCGACAAGAGCGGGCGGTTCATCCGCCCGGACGGGCGACCGTTCGAAACGATCAAGACCCTGGACAAAGCACACCGTGACGTTCCGCCCGGAACGCTCACGACGGACCGGCTCGTTACCCCCGCGGCGGGGATGCTGGACGCCGTCGATTCCTCGAACCGCGGCTTCGACGGGAACCTCTTACTCCTCGCCTCCGGCCAGGTCGTCCTCGACAACGAGAAGAACGACACCCCCGACACCGCCCAGCCGGTGCCGGTCCCCAGCGACATCGCCGGGCGGATCGAGAAGAAGAACGACCGCGACTGGTACGTCTTCGATGCCAAGAAGGGCGAGGTGTGGACGCTCGAAGTGTTCGCCGACCGGATCGGCTCGCCGGTCGACGCCTTCTTCATCCTCACCGACGAAAAAGGGAAGGTGATCGCGGAGGTCGATGACAGTCCGGACACGCTCAGCCCGAACCAGTTCTACACCAAGTCCGACGATCCGGCCCGCTACCGCTTCGCGGTGCCGGCCGACGGCAAGTACAAGGTGATGGTGTCCACCCGCGAGGCGTCGGTGCAGTTCGGGGTGCGAGATCAGTACGTCCTGAGGATCGCGAAGGAGAAGCCCGATTTCCGCCTCGCCGTGATGCCGGTCGGCACCCACTTCCCCGACGCCGGGACGCTCGCGAAAGGCGGGGCAGTGGTGTTCGCCGTGTACGTCTGGCGGTTCGACGGGTTCGACGGCCCGATCCCACTTTCGGCTGCAGACCTGCCCCCGGGGGTCAGCTGTCCGCCGCAGTTGATCGGGCCGGGCCAGACCCGCGGAACGCTGGTGCTGACCGCCGCCCCCGGCGCGGCCGACTGGGCCGGCTTCGTCACCATCAAGGGGACGGCGACGGCCGGCGGGGAGAAGCTCGAATCCGCCGCCCGGCCGTTCTCCGTCGTCTGGCCGTTCCCGGGCGTGAATCCGACCCAGCCTCCCCCGAACACCCCCGTAATCACCCGCAAGGACCGTGGTGTCGGGCTCGCCCTCGCGATCCGCGGCGAAGCCCCGTTCGCGCTCGTGCCGGCGGACGACGCGCCGATCAAGGTCAAGGTCGGGGAGAAGGTCGAGGTCGCGCTGAAGCTCACCCGCAAGGACGGGTTCAAGGACGCGGTGCAGGTGTTCTCGGCGACGCCGAATATCGGGCCGCGGCAGCAGGGGAACAACCCCCTCCCGCCACTCGCCACGATCGCGGCCGACAAGTCCGAGGTGAAGGTGAGCCTCGACATCCCGCCGACCCTCCTGTCGGGGAGGTATTCCCTGGTGCTTCGCGGGCAGCCCGGTGCCCCGCAGCCGAAGGGCCCGCAGGCCCGGCTCGCGCCGAGCTACCCGGTCGTCCCGGTGATGATCGAGGTGGAGGGGAGAGCAACACCGAAGAAGCGGTAGTCGTAAAGTCGTAAAGTCGTAAAGTCCCGAGCCGAGAAGCAGAGTGCTGGCTTCCGGCTCGGGACTTTACGACTTTACGACTTTCGACTTTCGACTTTCGACTTTCCGACCTTATGACTCTCTCCCAACGCCCAGCTCCTTGAGCAGATCGGCCACCTTGGAGCGGATCAGGTCGCGCACCTTGCGGAACTCTTCCGGCGGCATCTCCCGCGGGTCGGGGATCTGCCAGTCGACTCGGCGGGCGGCGGTCACGAGCGGGCAGGCGTCGCCGCAGCCCATCGTCACCGCCGCGTCGATCGCCTGGCCGTTGAACGGCTCCAACCCTTTCGACGCGTGCGTGGTGAGGTCGTAGCCGACCTCCCGCATCGCCTCGACCGCCTTCGGATTCACCCGCCCGCTCGGCCGGCTTCCGGCGGAGAAGGCTTCCACCCGGTCCCCGCCGAGCATGGTGGCGAACGCCTGCGCCATCTGGCTGCGGTTGGAGTTCTCGACGCACACGAACAGGACGCGGACCTTCCGGGCGGGAGTCATCGGCAGGCTTCCTTGGAGGAGGCGCAGCACCCGGGCTGCTGGACGCAGGCGCAGATGGGGACGGCGGCCACGGCCCCAATGACCGGGGCGGTCAGGTAGATCCACAGGTAGTCGAGCGACCCGGACAGGACCGCCGGGGCGAGAGACCGGGCCGGGTTCATGCTGGCCCCGGAGATCGGTCCGGCGAACAGGGCTTCGAGGGCGATCACCCCGCCGACGATCGCCCCGCCGAGCGGCCGGACCTCCGGCCGCGCGACGCTCACCCCGAGGACCACGAACACGAGGACGGCGGTGAGCCACACCTCGAGCACGAACGAGTGCCACGGCGGGCCGTGCGGGAGGGTGGCCCCGAGGGTCGGGTGGGCCGGGAACATGGCAAATAGCAGCCCGCTCGCGATAAACGCGCCGGCAATCTGGGCGGCGAGGTACGGCAAGACGTCCCGGCGGGAGGTCCACCGCGCGAGCCACAACCCGATCGTGACTGCCGGGTTCAGGTGCGCGCCGGACACGCTCCCGACCGCGTACGCCATCGCCATGACGACGAGGCCGAACGTGAGGGCGATCCCGGAGTGCCCGATCTTCCCGGGGTTGGCCGCGTCGAACACGATGGCCCCGGTCCCGGCGAACACGAGCACGAAAGTGCCGACGAACTCGGCCGCGAGCCGACGGGTCATGCGCGAGAATCCTCCGGATTCACCACAAGAGTTGAGACGTCCATTGTTCTATGACCCAGGCCCGTCTACCGGCCGGTCCGCAGCGCATGCCTTCATGCCATCTTCACGCCGTCGAAGGCAGTCAGGCGGGCGAGCAGCTGCGCCTTCGCGTGGGACCACTCCGCCGCGATGATGCCGAACAGCACGCTATCCCGCACCCGCCCGTCCCGCGTGACCATGTGGGCCCGGCAGACGCCCTCCCGGACCGCCCCAAGTTTGGCGATCGCCGCCTGCGACCGTTCGTTCCGCACGTCCGTCACGAACGCCACCCGGTTCAGCCCGAGGGCCTCGAAGGCGTAGGCGAGCAGGAGCAGCTTGCACTCCGGGTTGACGGCGGTGCCCCACACGTCCGGCCGGTACCACGTCGCCCCGATCTCGACCCGTCGGTGCTCGGGCACTGGGTCGAGGTAGCTGGTGCTCCCCACCAGCGCGCCGTCCACGAGCCGGCGGACGGCGAACGGTATCCGCTTACCGGCCGCCCGCTGGGTGAGGGAGCTGTCGAACCACCCGTCGAACCCCGGCCCCCGGGCGAGTAAGGTCATGTGCTCCCAGATCCGGTCGTCGTCGGCCGCGACCCGGAGCCCGTCGCGGTGGTCCCCGGCGAGCGGTTCGAGCCGGACCCACCGGCCGGTCAGGGCCGGGGCGGTGATCTCCATCGGTCGGCCCTCGGAGGCGGGATGTAGTAGGACAAGCGGCTTCGCACTGGCCCGGGATCGACCCCGCGCAGGGGTTTACGGTCCGGCACGGCTTCCCCTCCTCGTAAAGCTTGAGTCGTTCGCTGTATGCCTCCCCTCGCCGCTCCCGGCATCCCGGGGCGGCAAGCGCCGCCTTCTGCCACCGGACGGCTTCCTCGAACTGGCCGTTCTCGGCGTAGGCCGCCGCGAGGGCGCCCAAACATGCGAAGTCACCCCACTGGGTCAACTCACAGGCGGTTTTGGCGTCCGCAAAGGCTTTCGCAACGTCCCGGTATTTGCCGTCCGGACATGCCGCCCGCAACCACGCTCGACCGGCCAACGGGTGCGAGTTCGTGGGGGTCAGCCGGATGGCCTCGTCATAGTCGGCAAGAGCCAACTCGAACTGCGTCTGCAGCATCCGGGCGAAACCTCGGTTGCCGAAGACCGCGCTGACTTTCGAGTTCAGCCTGGCGGCCTCGGTGTAATCCGCGATTGCCCCGTCCAAATCCCCGCGGGCCCGTCGGACAATCCCGCGGTTATAGAACGCTTCAAATTTGCTCGGGTCGAGGCGGATGGCGTCGCCGTAATCCTGAATTGCCTTGTCCAGCTCCCCCTTCTCCCTCCACACGATGCCCCGGTTGAGGTACGCACCCGCGAGGTGGGGGTTCAGCCGAATCGCCTCGGTGTAGTCCGCCAAAGCCTTGTCCAAGTCATGCTTGATCTTCCACGCGAAGCCCCGGTAATAGAAGACATCCGCATGTTTTGGGTTGAGGCGGAGGGCCTCGGTGTAATCCTGGATGGCTTCGTCCAGTTCCCTCCGGATGACCCGGACGTTCGCCCGGCCGACCAGCGGGAACGGGGCCCCCGGGTCGAGGCGGATGACTTCACCGTAATCCTGGATGGCCTTGCCCAGCTCTCCTTTGGCCTGCCAGACGACGGCCCGGTCGGCGTACGTGCCCGCGAGTCGGGGGTTCAGCCGGAGTGCCTCGGTGTAGTCCGCGATCGCTCTGTCCGGTTCGCCCTTAATCTTCCACGCCAAGCCCCGGGCCAGGAACGCTTCGGTCAGTCTTGGATTCAGTCGGATGGCCTCGGTGCAATCCCGGATTGCACCGTCGAGATCCCCGCGGTCCCGTCGGATAATGCCCCGGCCGATGAGCGGATTCGCGAACCCGGGGTTGAGCCGAATGGCCTCTTCAAAATCCCGGAGGGCCTTCTCTGGTTCTCCTTTGGCAAACCAGCTACCGCCCCGGTTGTTGAAGGGGATCGCCTCCGCGGGGTTCAGGCGGATGGCCTGGTCGAAGTCGTGGATGGCCTCGTCGAACTTTCCCTTGGCATTCCAGCAAAGCCCCCGGTCCGAATACACCTTGGCGTTCCCCGGGTCGAATCGGAGTACCTGATCGTAAGCCTGAATGGCCTCGTCGATCTTTCCTCGGGCCTGGCAGGCGATGGCCTGTTGTAGGAACCCTTCGCTGCACCGCTTGAGAAACCCCCCCGCCTCCGGGGGGTCGGCGGAGAGAGCCCGTCCGAACATGACAGACCACGCCACGCCGACGAGGGCAAGAAGTGATTTGCGGACCAGCATGGGCGTCCCTCCGGGTCGTGTGACCCGGGGGTATACCAGCGGGGCTCGGTCTCGCCAAGACGGACCAGCGATCGAACGTTGGCCGGTCGGCCTTACCGGATGTCGATCAGCGACCAGCTGTCTCCGCGGCCGGCACAGCCGGCCCTACTCGTCCGTCGGTCGCGGGCGGTTGCCCCAGTGCGGCGGCGGCTCACCGGCCGCCACCACCCCCTTCTCGTCCCACCCGAGATAGGCCCGTACTTCGCCCGGGGTGTACCGCAGGGTCAGCCCGCACCGCCGGCGGGCCGACGTGTTCGCCTCCGACCCGTGCAACAGCAGGTCGGAGTGGACCGACGCCTCGCCGGCCTTCAGCGCCACGTCCACCGGCGCGCCGAACCGGTCCACGTCCGGCACCGTCTGGTTCAGCACGTTGCTCTCGTCGGTCTCGCTCAGCTGCCAGGTGAGGTGGCCGAGGACGTGCGTCCCGGGGATGTACCGCATGTTCGCGTTATCCGGGTCCGCGTCGTCGACCGCCAGCCACACGGTCACCGCCTTCGACGGGGTGAGCGGCCAGTAGCTCGCGTCCTGGTGCCAGCTCACCATTTTCCCGTCGCCCGGCATCTTGCAGAAGAAGTGCGACCCCCAGCCGACCACGCTCGGGCCGAGCAGGTCCGACACGATCCCGACCACCCGCGGGTTCGTGAGCACGTCCCACACCCGGCTGTGCCGCAGGTGGGCGGAGCTGATCGAGTAGCTGTCCTTCCCCTCGGCCGTGTACCGGGCCAGGAGCCCGTCGAAGTACCGGCGGAGGTCGGCGATTTCGGCGGCGGAGAAGACGCGGAGCGGCATCAGGTAGCCGTCGCGGTTGAACCGGGCGATCTGGTCCGGGGTGAGCACCTTCGGGGCGGGGTTCGTACACGGGTGGAACGACAGGTCGCGGGTCGTCGCGCCGAGTTCGTCCTGCCCGGGGACGGCCTTGAACGTGGTCGGGGGGTTCATCGCGGGGGGTTCCGGGAGGGGTTCGTCCGGTCGCGGGCATTGTAGCCCCGGCCGGCACGGTCTACGATGGCGGCGCACCCCGAAGTTTCACACCCGCCCCGGGGAGGGCCTCCGATGAACCCGGACCCCGACCTGTTCGCACTGGACGAGATCCCCGAGGACGCCCGGGCCGCGGTGGACGAGGCCGAGCGCGCGGTGGCCGCCGTCCGGGACCGGGCCGAGCGGCGGGTCGCCGCGATCCGCGACCAGGTGGAGCAGGAGTGCGCGGCGGTCCGGGACCGGGCGGAGGCCGAGGTCGCGGGCGTCCAGCAGGACACGACCCGGGAACTGGCCCCGCTCGTCCGGCACCTGCTTGAGACCCTCCGCGGGTTGCAGGAGCGGTACGCCCGGGACGGGAAGCTGGACGAGGCGCTGGCGATCCGGGCCCGGGTCCGCCAGCTCCGGGGCGACCTGCTCGGGGTGCGGCCCGACCCCGGGAACCTCGTCGAGTTCGGCCCGGCGGAGGTCGGCCGCCACTTCCTGTTCGAGGTGGTCGGGCGGACCGACGGGAGCGTCTGGGGGACGGACGCCTACACCGCCGACAGCCGGCTCGCCGCCGCGGCGGTCCACGCCGGCGCGGTCCGGGTCGGGGAACGGGGGCTCGTCCGGGTGACGATCCTCGACGGGACCGCGCGGGAGTACACCGGGACCACTCATAACGAGGTGTCGTCCTACGACTACGCGGCGTACCCGGTCGCGTTCCGGGTCGAACGGGTCTGAAGAAATGCGGAATGCGGAATGGAAGACATCCGCACGACGCATTGAAGCCCCGGGGTCAGGGTTCTAGCATGAAACGCATGAGCCGGTAGCTCAGTCGGTAGAGCAGCGGACTTCAGTCGGAGTGCCCGGGCCGGGAGGTCCGAGGTAGAACCGCTCCATATGCTGGAACCCCCTGAGAGCCGTCGGTACGCACCCCGTGCGTGACAACCCGCCGGATTGGGCAATCAGCAGGAAAGACCGGCTTCGGCCGGAATCCTCAGAGACTTGACGAGCGGCTCCCGACCGGCCCCGGCCGGGGGAGATGGTAAAGTCCAGACCGCAACGGTGACGGCGGGCGAAAGCCCGTGCGGTAGGTTAATCCGCTGGTCGTGGGTTCGAGTCCCACCCGGCTCACTTGGTCGTGTGTACAGTAAGTGTCAGGAGATGACACCAGAGGACTAAACGCCTGGATTTCCAGCGTTTCGCTCTCCGGTGTCGTTTCCTGTCGCTTGCTGCCGGTTCCTGAATGCACCGCTTTTTGCGCCACCACTGCACCGCCCTGCACGGCCTTCTCAAAGTCGGCGGTTCACGGCGGCCCTGGAACTCGATCTCGCCCCCGGTTGCCGCCCGACGCGATCGGCGGGACCCGCTACTCCCGCACGAGCAGCCCCATCGCCTGCCGGAGCTTCGCCTCGGCGATCTTCCAGTCGGACGCGGCCTTGAGCAGGTCGCCCTGTGACTTGAGCAGTTCGAGCTTCGCCTTCGTCAGGTCCGCGGTCACCTGCTGACCGGCCTCCGCCCGCTTCTCGATCTCCTGGAGCCGCGCCGCCAGCCGCCGGACCTCGGCCGCCTTCGCCGTCGCCGCGGCCCGGTGCCCGCGGAGGGTCAACACCGCCGCCCGGATCTCCGCCTCCGCCTGCCGTTCCCTCGTGGTCAGCATCGACGCCACCTGGCGCCGGGTCGTCTCCCGCCGGTCCTTCGCCTTGGTGGGCAGGAGGAGCAGGCCGACTATGGGGTTCGTCTTCAGGCGGGCGAGCAGCGGGCTCACCTGGGCCAGCAACGCCTGCGCAAGGTCGTCCGCGGCCTTGCCGTTGTCCGACAGAAGCGCTCGGAGCAGGTTCAGGTCGGGGCGGTAGTGCAGCCCGGTGCGGACCGCCTGGTCGGGGTCCACGTCGTCGGGGCGGACGCGGAGCGGGTCGTCGGGCCAGAGCGGGAGCGGGTCGCCCGGGTCGAGCTCGAGCCGCGCCCGGAGCCCCGCGTCGAGCGCCCCGAGCCCGGCTTCGAGCTGGGCGATCTGGGCCTCGGTGTCGAGCACCTGGACCCGCAGCGCGTCGACCCCGGCCCGGTCGCTGAGCCCCCGGCGGAGGGCCTCCTCGGCGGCCGCGAACTGCGTCCGCAGTTCGGCGTGGGCCCGGGCGAGCAGGTCGTACTGCCCCTCGGCCCGGGCCAGCTGGTAGAACTGTTCAAGCGCCTCGCCCGCGGACCGGTTCCGGCTATCGTCCGCCGCGTACCCCCGCACGAGCCGGCCGATCTGGGCCTCGTCCGCCTTCGGCTTCAGCGGGTGGAGGTGGGGGTGATTCGGGGCCGTGTTGTCGGGGTGGTTGTCGAGGTCGTCGGCGAACGGGGCGCTGCGGATCGCCAGCGTTTGGCAGTCGCAGGCGGTCAACCGGTGGTATTGTGGGGGCCGGCCTTCGAGCCGCCCCGGGGTGTCGGTCGGCAACCCGGACACGTCCGCCTCGACGGCGGCCCGGGGGACGACGGGCAGGTGCGGGGCCGGCTTCGGCGGCGGGCAGGTGCGGGTGAAGTGAGAATGACACCCGGCCGCGGCGACGGCGAGTACAACCCAACCCGCGTGTGTGGTCGCGCCCCAGCGCATCGCCGCCCCCGCGGTGGAATAGTGCCCCCCCCCCACTAGGATCGGCACAATCGGGGCAGTCGCTACAGTCGAAGAAAATGATCGGGCCCACGGCGGGTTCATTCCCGGCCCGGCAGGGTGCCCTCGGGCCGCAGCTCGTTGACGTCCTCGACCGGCGGGATCGGGCGGAGCCCCCAAATCTCGTCGGCGTACTGGCGGATGGTCCGGTCGCTGGAGAACCCCGAGGTGCGGGCCACGTTCAGGATCGCCTTGCGGGTCCAGTCGGCCGGGTCGCGGTACGCGGTCGCGGCCCGGTGCTGGGTGGCGACGTAGTCCTCGAAGTCGGCGAGGAGGAAGTACCGGTCCTCGCCGGTGAGCGTGTCGAACACCCACCGGAACGCCCCCGGCTGGCCGGCGGAAAACCGGTCGCCGGCGATCGCGTCGAGCACCCGGCGGATCAGCGGCCGGTGCTCGTAGTAGTCGCGCGGGTGGTACGCCCCCTTCCGCCGGAGGTCGTCGATCTCTTCCGCCCGGAGCCCGAACACGAACACGTTGTCGTCGCCCACGTCCCGCCGGATCTCGATGTTCGCCCCGTCCATCGTCCCGATCGTGAGCGCGCCGTTGAACGCGAACTTCATGCACGACGTGCCCGACGCCTCCGTCCCCGCGGTCGAGATCTGCTCGCTCAGGTCGGCCGCCGGGATGATCATCTCGGCCAGCGACACCCGGTAGTCCGGGAGGAACACGACCTTCAGGAACCCCCGGGTGCGGGGGTCGCGGTTCACCTCCCGGGCGACCGCCTGGACGAGCCGGATGAGCTGCTTCGCCGCCCAGTACCCGGGGGCCGCCTTCCCGGCGAACAGCACGACCCGGGGGGCCGGCGGCTCCGTCCCGTCCTCCACCATCGTCAGGTACAGGTGGACGACGTGCAGCAGGTTCATCAGCTGCCGTTTGTACTCGTGGATCCGCTTCACCTGCACGTCGAAGAGGGCGGCCGGGTCGACCACCTGCCGGAGCCGGTCGAGGACGAAGGCCGCGAGCCGGTCCTTGTTCGCCCGCTTGATCCGCCGGAACTCGTCCCCGAACCCCGCGTCGGCGGCGAGCGGTTCGACCGCCCGGACCCTGTCCATGTCGGTCACCCAGCCCGGCCCGGCCGTCCGGGTGAGTAGGGCCCCGAGGGCCGGGTTCGCGGTCAGGACCCACCGCCGCGGGGTGACCCCGTTCGTCTTGTTGTTGAACTTCTCCGGCCAGAGCTGGGCGAAGTCCGGGACGAGCCGGGTGGCGACCAGCCGGCTGTGCAGCTCGGCCACCCCGTTGACCGAATGGCTGCCGACGATCGCCAGGTGGGCCATCCGGACCACCTTCCCGTCGGTCTCCTCGATGATCGACATCCGCCGCAGGCGGGCGTCGTCGCCGGGGTACACCTTCGCGACCTGGGCGAGGAACCGGCGGTTGATCTCGTAGATGATCTGTAGGTGCCGGGGGAGGACCTTTTCGAGCAGCGGGACCGGCCACCTCTCCAGCGCCTCGGGCATGAGCGTGTGGTTCGTGTACCCGAACACCCGGGTGACGATATCCCACGCCGCCTCCCACACCATCCCGACCTCGTCCACCAGGTACCGGACCAACTCGGCCACCGCCAGCGCCGGGTGGGTGTCGTTCAGCTGGACGGCGACGTGGGCGGCGAAGTCGTCGAAGGTGGGGTGGTGCCGCAGGTACCGGCGGACCATGTCCCGGACCGCGCACGCGACCAGGAAGTACTCCTGGACCAGCCGGAGCTCCCGGCCCTGGGGGATGGCGTCGGACGGGTAGAGGACCTTGGTCACCGTCTCGGACAGGATCTCGGTCTCGAGCGCGCGGATGTAGTCCCCGGAGTTGAAGAACTCCATGTCCAGCTCGTTGGCCGACCGGGCGGAGTACAGCCGCAGGTAGTTCACCGTCTGCCCGCCGTACCCGACGATCGGCATGTCGTACGGCACCCCGACCAGGACCTTCCACCCCATCCACATCGGGTTGTACCCGCCGGCCTGGTCGTGCCCGTGCTCGATGTGCCCGTACACCGGGACGTGGACCCGCTCGCTCGGCCGCTGGATCAGCCACGGGCTGCCGAAGGTGAGCCAGTTCTCCGGCTTCTCCCGCTGCCCGCGGTCGGCGAGTTCTTGGCGGAACAGGCCGTATTCGTAATTGATCCCGTACCCGTACCCGGGCATGTGGAGGGTGGCGAGGGAGTCGAGGAAGCAGGCCGCGAGCCGGCCGAGCCCGCCGTTCCCGAGGGCCGCGTCAGGCTCGTCCTCGAGCACGCCGGCGAGGTCGACGTTCAGGCCCGCGAAGACCTCCTGCGCGGCCTCGAACAGGCCCATGTTCCGGAGGTTGTTGGCGAGCGACCGGCCGACGAGGAACTCCATCGACAGGTAGGCGAGCCGCTTGCCCCCGGCGGCGTGGTACCGGCCGCTGGTGGCGACCAGCTGGTCCATCATCCGGTCGCGGACGGCCAGGGCGAGCGCCCGCCACCGCTCGCACGGGTCGAGCCGGTCGAGCGGCTGGGCGAACTCCCGGCGGGCGTGGGACCGGACGTCGGCCAGGAGGGCTGCCGCCTCCCGGGCGCGGCCGGCGGCTGGTTCGCCGTTGGCGGACGCCGGTGCGGTGGTCCGGGGTATGGTCGACATGGGATGTGTCCTCGGGGTCGGTATCAGGTTACCGAATCCCGGGGGAAAGGGCGATGGGTGTGGGCGGCGTCGGGGCCGGGGTCACGGGAGCAGGTCGGCGACCGCGACCGGGGAGTTCGGGGCGGCCAGCGGGGCGATGGCGTCCCCGGGGCCGAGGAAGATGTGGTGGAAGTAGCTGTGCCCGTGGGCGGCGGCCGGGTCGGGCCGGGGGTCGCGGGACACCAGCAGCCGGCCGTTGACGAGGTCGATTACCCAGTAGTCGGCAATGCCCCCCGCCGCGTAGGGTTCGCCTTGACACCGGAGTCGTACGCCAGGGACGTGTCGGCCTCCTCGACGACCAACAAGGCGGTCGTGGGACGGCTCCTGTTCGTCCTCGGCGAACCGGGGATGACGGCCACGCCCGGTTCGGGGTCCGAAGCCTCCCCGAGGTCGAGGGGGGCTTGCACGCGC
Organism: Gemmataceae bacterium; assembly: GCA_028288765.1. GTDB lineage: Bacteria > Planctomycetota > Planctomycetia > Gemmatales > Gemmataceae > Urbifossiella. The sequence continues at coordinate 50,685 of JAQGHQ010000496.1, forward strand.
ACGAAGAACCCCGCCCCGAAGCCCGCTTCGATCGCTTGTTCGGCGAGTTTGATCGCCGCCACGTGGGGCTCGTTCTGGGGCGACATGAGGACGATCTCTCCGTCGATCAGCATCACCCGCCGGTCGCGAAAAAACCCGGACTCGGCCAGCTGGTAATACTCCTCTCGCGTCCACCGCAGTGGCCGCGGCGAATCCCGTCCGGCGGAGAGATCGGCCGGGGCGGGACACGTCATCAGAGTGGGCATAGCATCGTCCTCCGTAGCCGCCTCACCCCCCGAACGCGGCGACGGCCTGGTCCCGGGTCGCGTACACGCCCAGCACCCGGGTGACCCGGGCCAGCTCCAGTACCGTCTTCACGTCCCGCCTCGGGCTGCAGATCCGCAGATCCCCGCCCGCCTCCCGGCACCGCCGCTGGACGGAGATCAGCGCCCCACACCCGGCGCTGTCCACGAACCCCACCCGGTGCAGGTCCACGACCAGCTTCGGGCGATCGATCGCCAGGTAGACCAGCTGGCCCTTCACGTCGTCGGCGTTCGTCATATCGAGTGAATCGCCCAGCAGCTCGATGACTGTGACATCACCGGTCACTTCCAGGTTCGTCTCCACATGATGTCTCCGGGCGACGGCTGCGAAACCGGGTCCGTTCCGCGTCGCGCGACCACGCTACCACGCTACTTGCTGGTCAACGGGATGACCCCGTCCCAGTGGGGCGGGGGGCTATGGTTATACTGTAGGATGAAACCGGTCAACAGGTCTTTCCCGCGGTCCTGCGGCGGCAGCTTGTGCAGGATCTCGTACGCCCGCACCCACTCGCCCGCCAGGAACGCTTCCAGCGCCGCGTCGTAGTCGGCCAGGTGGTCGTCCGTTAAGACGGAATCCGGGCCGGCCGGGGGGACGAGCTCGTTCACCATCAGCGGGGTTTCCAGCCCGTACGGGCGGACCTTCGCCAGCCGCCGGACCCGGGCCGCGTCCCGCGGCATGTGAGCCCGGACGGCTCCCGCCGTCGGCTCGTCCAGGAGGACCGGCACCCGCAGCGGTTTCGTCATCCCTTCCAGCCGGGCCGCGAGGTTCACCACCGGGCCGAACACGCCCACCTTGGCCTGCTCCGCCGTCCCGATCCCGCCGGCCACCGCCCGCCCGGACGCGATCCCGATCCCGGCCCGGAACCCGAACAGCGGGTGGGCTTCGGCCCGGCTGACCGTCTCGAACGCGGCCCGGATGCCGAGCGCGGCCCGGCAGGCGTTCTCCTCCCGGGCCGGGTCGTCCAGCGGCCACCCCCAGAACCCCATCGCCGCGTCCCCGTAGAAGTCGGCGATCGCCCCCCGGTTCTCGACGATGTTCTGGGTCATGACCCCGAGCGCGGTGCTGACCCGGTGCAGCACCGCCAGCAGGTTCCCGGCCGACTCCTCGACCTTCCGCGAGAACCCGCGGAGGTCGCAGAACAGGACCGTCACGTCGGTCTCGCGGGGCTCCAGCGCGCGGGGGGCGTCCTGGCCCGAGAGGACGTTCAGCACGCCCGGCGAGAAGAACCGCCGGAACACCCCCTGCCGCTCGCGGAGGACCTGCACCTGCCGGAGCGACCCGACGATTTCCGCCACCAGCTCGGTGAACTTCACGTCGTCCCGGAGCTCGTTCGACTGCAGCGGGCCGAGGACGGTGGACGCGGCGTCGCCGGTGAACCGCCCGGTCACGTACAGCCCCCACCCCCGGCACCCTTCCCCGACGAGCGGGGTGCAGAACGCCCAGTCGAACCGGCCCTGCAGGGTGTACATGGGGGCGGCCGGCGGGACGGGGGCCGACCAGACGTGCAGGACCGTCTGCTGCTGGTTCGCCACCGCCGCGGTGACCAGTCGCCGGCTCGGCTCGAACGCCCCTTCACAGGCCCGGCGGCGGTCCCAGTGCAGCACCCGCACCGGCGGCCCGGCGTCGGCCTCCTTCGGCCCGCACGGCTCGACCGCCCCGACCTCGGTCGCGACCAGCGCGACCGCGTCGGCCCGGGGGACGCCGGCGAGGAGCATGTCCCCGAGCCGGGCGAACAGGTCGGCGTCGTTCGCCGCGCTCGAGATCACCTCCGGGAGCTTGCTCAGCACGTCGAGCCGGTGTGGGGCGTCGCGGAACTTCAGCCGGTCGAGCTCCTCGTGCCCGATGGTCCGGGCTTCGAGCAGGACCGGGCCGTTCGCGGGGGACGGGGTCGCCCGCCGGTCGGCCACGGTGAACACCGTCCGCCCGATCACGAACGCCCCGCCGGGCGGGAGGTCGAACGCGTCCTCCGGCTTCCCGTTGTGGAACACCGGGTTGGCCGAGCCCGCCACCCGGCGGACCTTGAGCCGGCCGGCCCGCCACGTCAGCTCGGCGTGCCGGTGGGAGAGGAACGACTCCCACGGGACCGGCCAGGCGGCCGGGTCGCGGCCGAGGGTCACGGGCGCGCCCGGGGGGAGCGGCCGCCGCCAGTTGTCGTCCGGTCGCGGGCCTTGTGCGATGAGGTCGGGCATGGACGGCGGAACCTCTCCCCCGACCCCTCCCCTGAAAAAGGGAGGGGAGAATACCCCGAGTCTGACACCCCCTTCCTTTTCAGGGAAAGGGGTTGGGGGGTTAGGTTCTGCCGCCCCGGGGGTTAGGTTACGCCTTCGACTCCCCCACGGCAGTCGGCTCGGCGGCGACGGCGATCGACCGGCCGGTCGTACTCCCGCCGGAGCCCGGCCCGTCCGCCCCGGCGGTCCGGGTACTGCTCGTGGCGATCGGCAGCCCGGCCCACCGCCGCATGAACCGGGTGATCCGCGACGAGGACGTGGCGTCCACCACGGACATCATTCCCGCCCACATCACGAGGATCAGGACGAGCACGAACATCAGCGCGGCGGCCGCCCCGTACCCGAGTCTCCACTGCAAATCGCGGACCGGTGCCAGCACGTCGGCCCGTCGCTCCTGGACCACGACCACCCACCCGGTATCGAGCAGCAGCCCGCCCTCCAGCCGGACAACGACCCGCTCGGGGGATGCCAGCCACGGCGTGGCGAACTTCCCGCCGACTGGGTCCAGGTAGCCCTGTTCGGCCGCGAACTCGGGCTTCCCGGCGTCCGCCCACCGGACGACCTCGTCGGCGTAGTGCAGGGTCAGCTCGGGGCCGGCCGCCGCGTCCCGGGCCTGCTCCAGGTACGGGTGCCGGATGATCAGCCCCCGCCGCCCGGTCGCGTCCGCCCGGGTGTCGACCAGGACGGCGAACCGCTCGCGGTCGCCGTCGACCCGGGTCTGCCCCTTCAGGTCGAGGTTCATCCCGAGAACCCCGACCGGCTCGCCCGGCTTCGCGTCCGACGCCCACACCGGGACGGTGAACGCGACCGTCAGGTATTCCTCCTGGTTCTCCCCGACCCGGCGGAACACGAGCGACCGGTACGGGCGGGTGACCGGCGGCGGGGCGGGGCCGATTTTCTTCTCCAGGTCCCGCCCCTGCCCGTGGAAGTAGTCCCGGAACCCGAGGTACCGGAACCGCTGCTGCGGGGCCGGCGGGGCGGTCCCGTAGAGGCTGCCCCCGCGGGTGTCGGCGAACCAGAGGCGGGCCCGCCCGTCCTCGTCGAACTGCGGGTCGTACTTCGTCTTCCGCCGGCCGAGCCAGGTGTCGAGCTCGTCCCCCGCCGCCCGCTTCCGGAACTCGTCCGGGGGCATCTCCAGCAGCACCCGCAACTGTGGGTCGCGGGCCTCGTGTTCCAGAATCTGCCACCGGTACTGGGTCTGGACGGCGAGCCGCTCGGCGGCGGCTTTTGCGGCGAACCGGTTCCCCTCCGTCGCTTCTTCCACCACCTCCCGCCCGGCAGTCGAAACCGTGTCCCGGAACAGGGTGAACCCGATGGCCGCCATGACGACGAGCAGGGCGGTAAAGCCCATGCCGGTGAGCACCATCAGCGGGCGGCGGACCCGGTGGAGCTCCCAGCCCTCGAGGGCGGACAGGGCCGCCTGCGGGTTCGGATACCGGTTCCGGGGGTTGGCCGCGAGGCACTTGCTCACGACCGCGGCCAGCCCGGCGTCGACCCCCGCCACCTTGTAGTGCGCGGCCGGGGGCGGGGAGGTTTCGATCAGGTGCCGGTAGGCGGCGAGCTGGCCGTCGAGCGGCCCGGTCCCGACCACCGCGCTCGCCTCGGTTCTGTCGCGGTGGGGCGGGTGCCCGGTGAGCATCCGGTACATCACCGCCCCGAGGGCGTACACGTCCCACCGGGCGTCCGGGACGGCCTTCAGGTCGGCCTGTTCCGGGGCCATGTAGAAGAGCGTCCCGAGGGCCGGGGAGATCTCGTTCGTCAGCCGGGACTGGCCGAAGTCGGCCAGCCGGGGCCTCCGCTCGTAATCGAGCAGGATGTTCGCCGGCTTCAGGTCGCAGTGCAGGATGCCCTTGTCGTGGGCGTGGACGAGCCCCCGGGCGACGTCCCGGAACAGGGTCACCGCGTCGTGGACGGTGAGGGCCCGGTGGCGGAGCAGGTCTTCGAGCGACCCGTTCTCCATGTACTCCATCACGTAATACGGCGGCTCGGCCTCCCACCCGACCTTGAACAGCTGGACGACGTACCGGTCGTTGAACAGGTAGCGGAGTTTCTCCACCTCGCGGGCGAGCGCGGCCCAGTCGGTCCCGCCGCGGCGGGTGTAGTACTTGATCGCGACCTTCCGCCCGCTGTTACTGTCGACCGCGACCCAGACCTCCCCGTACGCCCCCTTCCCGATGAACGCCTCCTGCTCGTACCCCGGGACCTTCACCGGCGGCCGCACCCCGTGCAGGCTGAGCGCCCGGGCCTGTTCCCGGTCGTCGTCGCCCATCACTGGGGTGTGACCCGAATCCATCAGCACCGACTCCGCGAGAAAGAACGCGTCCCCGAACACACCAACACCCCCGGTACCATGTGAACCGGGTGAAGGTACCCCCTTGCGCCGGGCGGGGCGTAATGACCCATCGTGTCTGTTATATCCCGAAGCATACCGAACCGCGGCCGCCGAGAGAACCCGGTGGCCGCCGGAGGCCGCCCCCCTCCGGCGGTTTCGCCCGCGACCCGGTTGTCTCGCCCCGCCGGGGTGGAGAGAATAGCGGCAGACCGCGGGTCCGCGACGACCGAGCCCGGAGCATCCCCCGGGGCTTCCTTCCCTCACACAGGCGTAAAGAGAGCCTATTCGTGACACTCTCCCGTCGGAATTTTCTCGGAACGGCCGCCGCGGCCGTGATCGCCGGGACCACCCCGGTGCCGGCCCGCGAAGCCGGGCCGAAAAAGCTGGTGCTGATCGCCGGCACCCCGAGCCACGGCCCGGGGGATCACGAGTTCAACGCCGGGGTGTTGCTCCTCGACAAGTGCCTCAAACCTGTGCCGGGCCTCGAAACCGTTGTCTTCCGGAACGGCTACCCGAAGGACGATTCGGCCCTCGACACGGCCGACGGCATCCTCTGCTACGCCGACGGCGGGGGCGGGCACCCGCTGGTCCGCGAGAAGCGGCTGGAGCGGATCGGGAAGTTGATGGCGAAGGGCGTCGGGCTGATGTGCGCGCACTACGGGGTGGAGGTGCAGAAGGACCTGGGCGGGCCCGAGTTCAAGGAGTGGATCGGCGGGTACTACGAACACATGTACTCGTGTAACCCGATGTGGCGCCCGGAGTTCACCGACTTTCCCGGCCACCCGGTCGGTAACGGGGTGAAGCCGTTCGCGGTCCGCGACGAGTGGTACTTCAACATGCGGTTCCGGGACGACATGAAGGGGATCACGCCGATCCTCACGGCGAAGCCGTCGGACGAGGTCCGGGACGGGCCGTACGTGTACCCGAAGGGGCCTTACAAACACATCCAGGAGAACAAGGGGCGGGCCGAGACGATGATGTGGGCCGCCGAGCGGGCCGACGGCGGGCGGGGCGTCGGGTTCACCGGGGGCCACTTCCACCGGAACTGGGCGACCGACGACTTCCGCAAGGTGGTGCTGAACGCCCTGCTCTGGATCTGCAGGGTCGAGGTGCCGAAGGACGGGGTGGTCTCCCGGGTCACCGAGGCCGACATGATGGCGAACCTGGACCCCAAGGGTGGGAAGAAGTAACTCCGAAAATCGAAGCTCCAAGGCGTCGGGCTGGTAATACCACCCGCTTGAGACCGGTTACGCGCCTCCCTGAAAGTGATTCGGAACTCCTGATCTACACAGGTCTTCCAACAAAAATGATCAGGTCAACGGGTTAAGATTGGTTAAGATTTTCCTGGTTGTCGCGCCGCGCGTGTCGCCTGGGCGACTCAACCGGCGGCGATTAACTTTCGTTAACTCGTTAACTATACATACGTATATAAATAGTTCACATGCTAGATAGATATGGTCGCACTGTTGACGCAGCAACGCCCCTGTCCGAGCCTGACCGGTTGAGCGAGCGGGGGGAAGAATTGGACCCGACCCCGGCCTGGCGCCCTTGCGACAGGGGGGTCGGATGTGGTGCTTCGAATTTCGGGTTTCCTACGGGGGGTCGTATCCCCCCGAGGACCACGGGTTGCACCGGCACAACCGCCACACGCCCTTCGCGGAGCCGACGACCGGTCCGTACTTCTTCACCGACAGGATGAAATACTCGCTGCACCCGGGCTGGAACCGGCACAGCGGCGGGAGGAGCGGGCGGAGCAGCCACTGGTAGCCGCGGACGCACCCGATCAGCACGCCCGACACCACCCAGACCGGCCCCTTCCAGATCCAGCGCAGCGCGGTCATGTCGGAAACCCCTCCCCTAAAAAGGGTGGGGAGGAAGACAGGCCGATTTCTTCTCCCCCTTCCTTCTTGGGGAAGGGGGCCGGGGGGTTAGGCGCCGGAGCCGGAGGGCTTGGCCTCTTCCCCTCCCTCAGCTTCTTCGCCGCCTGCGAGGCCAGCTTCAGCAGCGACGCCTTGACCGCCTCCTGCGTCGGCTCGGGGCCGGGCCGCGGGATCATGATGAAGTCCACGCCGGAGGGCAGGTCGTGCTGGGTCAGCCGGAACGCCTCGCGGAAGAGCCGCTTGTACCGGTTCCGGACGACCGCCCCGCCGACCTTCCGCGACACCGAGCACCCGAGCCGCGGGTGAGCCAGCCCGTTCTCGCAGGCGTACACGATCAACACCGCGTCCGACACGGACTTTTTCCGGGCGTAGCAGCGCTCGAACTCCGCCGGGGTCTTCATCCGCCGGGACTGTGGGAAGGTCAACCGGGGCTGGTCGGGCGGGGAGACCATCGGATTCAGGAACCTCACCACAGATTCAAAAACAAAAAGCAAAAAGCTCACCACAAAGGCACGAAGATCACACAAAGGACACAAAGAGGGAGAGTTGACAGACCTTTCGGGTTCGGGTCGCCTTGTCTTCAGCCCCAACGGGGCGGCAGAGAGTAGCCCAGGCCGTCAGGCCTGGGCTTTCTTCAAAACAACTCACCACAAAGGCACGAAGGGGACACAAAGGACACAAAGAAAGCAGGAAGTAGAATTAAACTCTTGGCCACCATACCGCTTTTGCGGTGAGCGTCTTCGACCCGAACCCGAAGGGTCTATCAACTCTCCTCTTTGTGTCCTTTGTGTCCCCTTCGTGCCTTTGTGGTAAATGGTTCGAATGGTTCGGGGGACTGGTTCGCTCATGCCCACGGGACGTGGGCGCGGGGTTTCTGCGGGTGGAGTGCGGCGAACTCCTCGATCAGCCGCCGGCTCTTCTCGTCCACGGTGCCGGACGGGACCATCACCTTGAACACGAGGTACTGGTCGCCGCCGTTGACGCCTTTACCCCTCAGCCGTAGCTTCGCCCCGCCCGACGTGCCCGGCGGGACTTTCACCTCCAGCCGCGTGCCGTCGATCGTCGGCACCTCGACCTTCGCCCCGAGCACCGCCTCGGGCAGGCTGATCGGCACGTCGAGGTAAATGTCGTTCCCCTCGCGCCGGAAGTACGGGTGCGGGGCGACCTTCACCCGCAACAGCACCTCCGTCCCGCCGGTCGCTTCGGCCGGCACCCGGAGCTTCTTCCCTTCCTCGATGCCCGCCGGCACCTTCACGTCGATCCGCTGCCCGCCGACCTCGATCGCCACGCTCCCGCCGCCCGCCGCGACCTCGAAGGGGACGGTCACCTCCGACTCGATCGGCTCGGCCGCCCGGCGGGCCCGGGTTCGCTGCTTGGCCCGCCGCCCCCCGCCGAACAGGTCGCCGAGGTCCGGTCCGGCCCCGCCGGGGCCCATCCCTCCACCGAACAGGTTCTTGAAGAGTTCCTCGGCCATTTCGGGATCGACGTTCCCGCCGCCCGGACCGCCGAAGGGGCTCCCACCCGGGAACCCGCCGGGAAAGCCGCCGGCCCCGCCCCCGCCGGGGAACCCGCCCGGCCCGGGGCCGGCGAACCCGAACCGGTCGTAGTTCGCCTTCTTCGTCGGGTCGGACAGGATCTCGTAGGCCGTCTGCACTTCCTTGTAGGCCGTGTCGGCCTGCTTGTCGCCCGGGTTGCGGTCCGGGTGGTGCTTCTTCGACAGCTTCCGGTACGCCTTCTGGATCTCCTCCTTGGAGGCGGATTTTGAGACGCCGAGAACTTCGTACGGGTCGCGGGGCATGGTCGGTGGCGGCCGGGGGCCGTCCGTCGGGTTGCGTGTGGGCAGCGGGCTCGCGCCTGGCGGTATTCTAGCGCACGGCGAGTCCGCCGCCAGAACCCGTCCGCTTAGATCGGTGTCCGTTCGGGTGAGATTCGCCCCCGTCCCCGGAGATCCCGCATGCCCGCCGACGAAGACTTCCTCCGCAAACTCCTCGACAACCCGGCCGACGACACCGCCCGTCTCGTCTACGCCGACTGGCTCGATGAACAGGGAGATGAGACGTCCCGGGCGAAGGCCGAATTCCTTCGCGGGGCGGCATCGCCCGCGGGCCTCGGCAAGAAGCAAAGCCAGGAGTGGACGCTCATGCAGCAGCGGCTCCAGGAACTGGCCGCGACCCTGGACACGAACTGGCTGGCTGTGGTTAGCACGCTGGAAGTGGAGAACTGCTCGGGAAAGAAGGAAGAACACCCCGCGACCCCGGGGATGAGGATCGGGCGCACAGGATTCGATGTCGTATGCGGCAAGCGGTGGAACGAACTGACCCCGACCAAAAACCGGGCGGTCCGATTCTGCGAAGGGTGTCGGGAGAAAGTCCACTACTGCGACACGATCGTGGTAGCTCGGCGGCATGCCCGGGCAGGGCACTGCATCGCGGTGGATCTTGGGATCATCCGGCGGGAGCAGGATCTTGAGCTGAGGCGGACAGTGGTCGGGAAGCCGAGCCGCGACTTCATGCGCCGGGAGCGGGAACGCATGCAACCCGATCCCGTGTCCGAGGAGCGTGAGCGGCGAAAACAGGAGGCGAGGGACGGCGGGTAACGGGACGGTGACACGGTCGGCAAGCGGGCTCGAACCGGGTCAGGGCCCCGGATTGTGAAGGTTGTCGGAAGGTGATTGCAGGTCGTCTGACGGGAGAATATGTTGCTGACGCCCGAGCCACTGTCGTCGCCCGACCGGCGAAGGGGTCGACATGCCCACAGTGACCTGTCCGAAGTGTGAGAAGGTGCAGCGGGTCCCGTGGGGCCGAGGGCCCCGCTGTGCCCAGTGCGGCACCCGGATGAAGACGCCCCAGCGGCCGCTCCCCTGGTGGGGGTACGCGATCTCAATCGTCCTGGCGGTGGTGATCGCGGCCGGGCTGGTGTTATGGCGGAGCGGGCTGCTGATCAAGCAGACCGCCGCCCAGCTCGCCACCGCCGTCCCGACTCCGGCACGGGAGGGGGTCGAGTGGCGGCCGGACCAGCTGAACGGATATCTCAGAAAGAAGGGGTTCCAGCTGAAGCTCGAGGACCAGATTGACCACCCGAAGATGGGGAGTTCCTTCACCCTGGTCGCGGAGGACGGGCGGGAGGTCAAGGTCCGGCAGTTCCTGAAATCGAGCGACGCCGCGGCGGGCGCCGGGCCGTGGAAGGAGGGGGGCGACACCTTCGCCTGGGGGACGTTCGTATTCACCGGCGACCCGGCCCTGGCCTCCGGGATCCGCCGGGTGTTGGTGAACTGAACAGCCCGGGACAGGTTCCCGGGCTGTGTTCGTTGGCGGGCGTGCGGCCATCGGTCGCGAGTGGATCGGGCCGCCGGGCCTCACCGCGGCCTGGTCGCGGCGGGCTGGTTGTGGAACCGGTCGGCGGCCGGGGAGAGACGCAACGCCAGGAGTATCATGAACCCCAGGAACAGCGCGCCGAAGACGGCCATGCCGTAGACGATGTACTTCCCCGGCACCCGGCGAACCGGAGTGGCCCGCGGTCGGTCGTCATCCTGGTCCGTCACGCCAGCCCCTCCCCAAAGCCCGAGCCGACCGGTCCGCCGTCAGCGCCGCGGCGGATGACGGAGAGAGCTATTGTATTCCGACCGGATGCGGCGGGAGTAGAGACGGACCCCGGCGATCGGGTGCGCGCGGAGCGAGAAAATTCGGTTCGGTGTTGACTCGACCTAGTTGCTCACATTACCTTCATCTCTGTCCTCTCCACTCGCTTGTTCCACCACCCAACCATCACTCGCACTTGTTCTGGTGGAACTGTCTGCTTACCGGAGAGTCCATCCATGGATCGTTCCGTCCGCGTTGCTCGCCGCGGGCCCCGACCCGAAACCGGATTGCCGGTCCGGCCGGGGTTCACACTGATCGAGTTGCTGGTGGTGATCGCGATCATCGCGATCCTCATCGGGCTACTCCTACCCGCCGTCCAGAAGGTCCGCGAGGCCGCCGCCCGCGCCTCCTGCCAGAACAACCTCAAGCAGCAGGTCATCGGGATGCACAACTACCACTCGGCGATCGGGTGCCTGCCCCCGGCGTTCCGGAACCCGAACAACTTCAACGCCGGGTGGGGGTGGGCCGCGATCCTGCTCCCCTACGTCGAACAGAATGCCCTGTCCCAGCAGATGAGCGTCGATTCGACCGACTTCGGCGGGAACGTCAGCACCTGCTACCCCGCGAACGTGCCGGGGCAACTGAGCACGACCAAGTTGAAAATCTTCCGCTGCCCCGCGGACACCGGCCCCGACCTAAACCAGAGCCGGAACGGCCACGCGATGTCGAATTACCGGGCGGTCGCTGGCCCGTACACCAACCCGTACATCTACGTCAACCAGGACTTCGGCGGGGTGATGTGGCAGAACAGCAAGATCAGGCTGACCGACATCACGGACGGGACCAGTAACACGCTGGCGGTCGGCGAATGCATGTTCGACACCACGACCGGGAAGATCGCCTGTATCTGGGCCGGGATGACCGGGTTCACCAGTTCGGGGTCGGTCCGGATTAGCGACGTCATGTGGTGGGTGGACGCGTCGACCGCCCAGATCAACGGGACCGCCCCCCAGGCGTTCAGCAGCCGACACCCGGGCGGGGCGGAGTTCGCGTTTTGCGACGGGTCCGTCCGGTTCTTCCGCAACGGGAACGACCCGAACAACCTCCGGTATCTCGCCGGGCGGAACGACGGCGTGATCGTGAACCCCGACTTCTGACCCCCGGGGCGGTCCGTCCATGAGCAGGATCACCGGCCTCGGGTTGTTAGCGGCCGTCCTCGCCGCCGGGTGCGGGAAGGATGAGAAGAAGGACCCTCCCGGCCCGAAGGGCACGAACGCCCCGCCCCCGGCGTCAGACATGTTCGACCACCCCAAGCACGACCCGGTGAAGAAGGAGACCCGGATGGAGCCGGGCTGAACGGAGTCGCTGGCGGGCCGCCATGGAGGGCGGCCCCCTACCGGACCAACATTTGTAGGGGCCGCCCTCCGTGGCGGCCCGAGCCACTCACACAAGCCCCTCGGCCTGGAGCATCTCCACCGACGTCTCCACCGCCCGGACCGTGTCATCGACCACCGCGTCCGTGTGTTCACTGCTGGTCATCCCGGCGAAGCCCCACAGGTCGACCCCGTTCAACAGCATCGCCTGCCGCATGGCGTACAGCTGTTTGGTGTTCTTCGGGCCGTCGAGGGCGTTCAGGTCGCCGCCGAATGGGACGAGGCCGTCGTTCTCCCCGGCGGCACCCGCCGGCCGCGGGCCGTGATAGTCCGGAATGATCCGGACCATCGAGAAATCGCCGTAGGCGACCATCGGCCAGTCGCGGGCCGCGAACAGCTCGTTCAGCCGGTTCCGCAGCCGGACGCCCGCGGCGTTCGCCTTGCGGCACGGGTCGCCCGTGGCCACCCGCTTGAGGGCGGCGACCCCGGCGGCGGCGGAGAGCGGGTTCGCGTTGTACGTCCCGGGGTGCTTCATCTTCGGCTTGCCCGGCCGCGGCTCGATGAACGCGAGGATGTCGGCCCGGCCGGCGAGACACCCGCCCGGCAAGCCGCCCGCCAGGATCTTCGCCAGTGAGGTCAGGTCCGGGGTGACGCCGTAGTATTCCTGCGCGCCGCCCGGTGCCACCCGGAACCCGGTGATGACCTCGTCGAAGATGAGCACGCGGTCGAGCCGGGTGCAGACGTCGCGAAGCCCCTTCAAGAATGCTCCACGGATCGGTACCGCCCCCCAGTGCCCGCCGGTCGGCTCCAGGATCACCGCCCCGATCTGCGGGTCGGCCTTGAGCGCATCTTCGACCGCGTTGAGGTCGTCCGGCGGGACGGCCACGCAGTTCGCGGCCACCGCGTCCGGCACCCCGGGGACGGATGCGGATTCGTAAGGCGGGTCGGACGCGACTGTGACGTAGTCGTGCCACCCGTGGAAGTGCCCGCGGAACTTGAGGAACTTCGGCCGGCCGGTGTGCAGCCGGGCGAGCCGGAGGGCCATGAGGGTCGCTTCCGTGCCGCTCCCGGTGAACCGCACCCGCTCCGCCGACGGGACGAGCTGACGGACGAACTGGCCCCACTCGATTTCGAGGTCGTGGCATGCCCCGTAGTGCGTGCCCTTCGCCATCTGCTCCTGCACGGCGGCGACCACGTCGTCGGGCGAGTGGCCGAGCAGGATCGCCCCGTGGCCGACGAAGTAGTCGACCAGCTGGTGCCCGTCCACGTCCCACTTGTACGCCCCCTTGGCCCGGGAGACGTAGACCGGGAATGGTTCCATCATCCGGGTGTCGTGGGTGACGCCGGTCGGGAAGACGGTTTTGGCCGTCTCGAACCGCCGCTTCGACCCGGGGAACGCGGCCGTGTACCGGTCGGCGAGCGAGACCGCGGTGGCGGTGACCATGAGGAGATCTCCGGAGGACGGGACGACGGCTATGGTACACGCGCGAGCCGGCGAAGCCCACGGCCCCGCCGGCTCGCCAGGGTCATTCAAAGTCGTCCGCTCGCGGAGAGGGTGTGAAGATACAGGAACGACCCGAGAGTATAGTCCGCTTGCATTGCATTGTCGAAATCCGCGGGGGAGTGGTTTTCACCCCAACGGGGTGAGAGCGCATAGCCCCGGGCAACGCCCTGGGCGGGGGGACGCCACTCGAGCGGGTCGGACGTCAACCGCCGCCGCGTTCCCCCGCCCAGGGCGTTGCCCGGGGCTATGCGCTCCCAGCCTTTCAGGCTGAAATCCTCGAGGCGCCAATTCCTCGTGGATGTCGACAAAGCCGGCTCACCCCGGGACGGCCGTCCCGGGGGCTCCCGCCGCGAGCCCGTCACTTCCCGCCCAGGGCGCCGATCGCGTCGCGGGCCAGCTTCTCGCACTCGGCTTTGAACTCCGCCGTTTCCGGCGAGTCGGCGAACGACCCGAGGCCGGTCTTCTCGCCCAGCATCAGGGTGAGCAGCAACCCGAGCGGCCCGCCGGCCACGCTACCGGTGTCGCCGTTCGCCCCGCTCACGAACATCCGCTGCGGCACCAGCGGCTGCGCGCTGTTCGCCAGCCGGTCAGCCAGCACGGCCGCGGCGTACAGCCGCGGGTCGCCGTAGGCCGCCACCTTCCGCATCACCACCGCCGCCTCGGACAGGCCGATCTGCAGCGCCTTCTGTCCTTCCCCGCGGCCGGCCAGCACCTTCTCCTTCGCGTGGGCCTCGGCCGTCACCACCGTCTGCTCGGCCTGCCGCCTCGCCCGGGCCAGCTCCGCCTCGGCCGTCACCACCGTCTGCTCGGCCTGCTTGCGGGCGCGGGCCAGTTCCGCCTCCCCCCGGCTCTCGGCGATCTGCACCTCGGCCTTCGCGTTGGTCAGCTGCACCTGCACGGCGGCCTGCGCCTGGGCCTCGTTCAGCGTCTTCTGCTTCTCCGCCGCCGCCCGCTGCCGCTCGTAGGTTTCCAGCTGCTCGATGGACAGCTGCCGTAACCGCAGTTGCTCCAGCAGCGTTTCGATCTTGGTATCCTTCTCCTGTGCCACTGGCTTGCCGATGAGCACGTCCACGCACTCGATGTCGAACCCGCGGAACCGGTCGCGGAGTTCGGCCCGGGCTTCCGCCTGAATCAGGTCCCGCTCGTGCAGCAGCTGGAGCATCGTCTTCTTGTGGGCGATGTCGCGAAAGTACGCGCTGAGCATCGGGTCGATCGTCTGCGTGATCAACTTCTTCACGTCCCCGAACCGCTGGATCACGCTCGGCGCCCGCTGGTAGTCGATGTGGACGACCACGGAGAGCGGCAGGAGCGGCTCGTACGCGTCCCGGGTGACCAGGTCGATCGACCGCAGCCCCTCGTCGAACTTGTGGGCCTCGGTTTTGCCGGTGATCCAGTGCAGCACGAAGTTCGTGGTCGGCACCTGGATCACCTGGCCGGCGTACACGTTGAACGGGTACTTGCCCGGGCCGAGCGGCCGCTCCCACACCCCGCGCTCGCCCTCCTGCACCCGCTCGCCGTGCCGGAACGAGGTGCCGGACACGTCCCGCCCGGCCCGGCCGACGTAGCTCACCACCACCCCCACGTGGCCGATCGGCACCACCGTCTTCGCCACCAGCTCCACCGACGCGAACCAGCGGTTGATGAAGTAGGTCCCGTCCGTCAGCGGGGCGTACTGCCGCCCGCGGCGGCCGGCGGCCGCCAGGAACGCTTCCGGGTCCTGGTAGTTGTTGTGGTAGCTGGCGCCGTCCGGCTCGGTGCCCACGGCCGGGGCGATGATCTCGCCGGGCGGCAGGCTCGGGCCGTCGTGGATCGTCACCACCCCGATCAGGTCGTCGTGAACTTCCGTCTCGCCGGCCCCGCTCGACCCGCCGATCACCACCGGGTGGAACCCGCCGCACTTCGTCAGCTGTTCGTGCCACGTCTTCACCGCGTTCGACTCCTGGGCGTCGAGCAGGTGCAACAGGCTGTACGCCCGGTTCTCGGTCATCACCACGAACGCCACCGGGTTGATGGCGTACACGCCTTCCCGCAGGATCGCCCGCTGGCGGCCCCGCTGCCCGTACTCGGCCTCCTCGCCCGCCCGCGTCAGGAACGTGCGGGCGTCCTGGAAGTTGGTGCATTCGACCACGCGGCCGAGCGTCTGGCTCGGCGGCAGCGGGTTGCCGTCCCGGGCGTACACGTACCCGATCTGCCCCTGCGGGACGGTGACGAGCGGGACGACGTGGACGCGGTACTGCCACCGCCAGTACCCGAAGTGCAACCCGCCGCGGAGCAGATCGGCCTGGTACCCGGCCTCGCCGTTCAGGGCGATGATGCGGCCGTCCGACACCGACCCCTTCGCCGACCACAGTTTCTCGACGACGCCGACCTTGTTGTTCGGGATCGCCCGCACCGCCAGCCACCAGACGGCCAGCGGCACGAGCAGGACGGCGGCGGCGACGGCGACCAGCCAGTAGTCGTGAACCAGGTGCGGGAGTTCGCCCGCGGCGAAGAGCGCGAACATGGGAGACCGTGTGGGCGGGAGACGGGGCGCGGTCGTCCGAGATGATGCGACGAGGGTGCCCGTTCAAGTGGCGGCGGAGAACGCCTCCGCGCCGGCCTGCGAGGTTAGCTGACGGGCTGGGGCTTGAACGGGCCCCGGTGAGGGTGGCTCACCTGCGCCCCGGGGGAGCGTCTCTCGTCGCTCCCGGTGGGTCCCCCGCTCCCGCGCGGTGCCGCGGGATTCGGCTGTGTATCAGAGCTTCGCACACGGACGCGGTGTATTCAACCGAAACCGGCAGACGTGACGGAAATGGTTGAGTGGTAATGGAATAAACCAATTTTCTCGGGTGGTAATAGACCCAGGGGCTTCCGCCCGGAGCTGGAGCCGGAAACACCGGGCATCAAGGCGCAAACGCCGTACCGAAACGGCCGAGCGATCTGGCTGGGCGTAGACTGTAAGACGGTCACCGGAACGGCTGCCCCTTCGGGCAACCAAGAGGGGCACGGGGAGAATTGCCGCCGGCCCGGAAGTGGGAGGGGTGGTGATCCTCGACGGGAGATCCGATGGCGAATGTCGGTCAAGAGACGTGCTACCGCGTACCCGATCTGATCGGGTACGCGGCCGCCCTGTTCACCGCTGCTGGTTGTGACGGCGACAAGCCGGCGACGATTGCCGCCGGGCTGGTCGAGGCCGACCTGCTCGGCCACACAACGCACGGGTTGCAGCTGGCGCCCGCCTACCTCGGCGAGCTCGAGAGCGGCGGCATGACCCCGAAGGGGAAGCCGGACGTCGTTGCCGACCGGGGCGGGGCCGTGACCTGGGACGGGCGGCGGCTGCCCGGGGTCTGGCTGACCGCCCGGGCGGTCGAACTGGCGGTGGAGCGGGCCCCCGCCCACGGGGTCGTGGCGGTGGCCGTCCGGCGGAGCCACCACATCGGCTGCCTCGCCTCGTTCTTGCAGCGGGCCACCGACCGCGGCCTGATGATCATCATCTCCAGCTCCGACCCGGCCGTGGCCAGCGTCGCCCCGTTCGGCGGCCGGACGGCGGTGTTCACCCCGGACCCGATCGCGGTCGGCATTCCGACCGACGGGGACCCGATCCTGATCGACATCAGCGCCTCGATCACCACCAACGGAATGTCGGGCCGGCTGCGCCGCGAGGGGAAGCGGTTTCCCGGCGTCTGGGCCCTCGACGCCCAGGGCCGCCCGACCGACGACCCGGCGGCGCTGTTCACCGACCCGCCCGGCACGCTCCTGCCGGTCGGCGGAGCGGACCACGGCCACAAGGGGTACGGCCTGGCCCTGCTGATCGAGGCCCTGACCCAGGGGCTGGGCGGCTACGGGCGGGCCGAGGGGCCGACCGGCTGGGGGGCCTCGGTGTTCGTCCAGGTGATCGACCCGGGGGCCTTCGGCGGGACCGCCGCGTTCCGGCGTGAGACCGGTTGGCTGGCGGCCGCCTGCCGCGCCAACCCGCCGGCATCCGGCGTTGACGTCGTTCGCCTGCCGGGCCAGCGCGGGCTCGAGCGCAAGCGGCGGGCGCTGGCCGAGGGCATCGCCC
Organism: Gemmataceae bacterium; assembly: GCA_028288765.1. Classification (GTDB taxonomy): domain Bacteria; phylum Planctomycetota; class Planctomycetia; order Gemmatales; family Gemmataceae; genus Urbifossiella. The sequence goes on from JAQGHQ010000496.1 coordinate 67,922, forward strand.
TGTACCCGGGCATCATGGACGCGCTGGCGCCGTATGCGCAGAAGTTCGGGGTGACACCGCCCCGGCCGCTCGCCGGCCCGGACTAGGCATTCCGACCCGGGGGCTGACGCCCGATCGCGGCTCTTACACACGAACCCGATGACGCGGTCCCATCGACTTCGGCCGGGACGAGCGACGCCGCGCGGGCCGGCGGACCGACCCCGTCAACCCGACCGGCCGGGTGGCATGTCCACGGCTCGGGGACATGGGAGCGCCCCGGATATCAGATCGGGATGCGGATTCGCCCGACGACTCCCGGCCATGTCCACCCAAAGCGGTGGACATGCCACCCAGACCAATGCGACCGCGGTATCGGGTTCGTGTATTAGGCGAGCGGCGGGGAGAATTGTACCCGCCCCGCGGACCCCACCCCGGCCCTCCCCGCAACCGGGGAGGGGGTCGAATCCCCACCGGCGGCCGGGTCCGGTCTCCCCCCCGGTTGCGGGCGGACCAAGGGGGGTGGCCACCGACCCCATGACCACGCTCGTTACCAATGGTGGGGCGGGTTCTTCCTGCCCCGCGCCTTATTTCATGGCCACCGGCAGGGTGGACGTCTTCTCCCCGAGGACCTGTTCGAACACAATCGGGTACGTCTCGTCGAGCCGCGACAGCGGGAAGTAGGCGAGCAGCAGATGAACCTGACCCTGCCGCCCCAGCGCCTGTGCGGCAGGTGTCTGGAGGAGCCCCACCTGCGGCGTCGGCGGGGCCTGCGCCGCGATCCGCGGCAGGGTGTTGGGCGGGAGGTTGTGGCCGGTCTCGGCCCGGAGCCGCTCCAGGTGGCCGCGGCGGATCGTCGCCCGGTACCGGGCCACGTCGCCGCGGGACTCGGTCACCGCCAGCTTCCGCAGGTCCACCGCCCACCGGGCCTCGCGCAGGAACGTCTGCGCATCCACCGGCCCGGCGACGGCATGAATCACGGTCCCGTCCGCCAGACAGAAGTAGCTCGCCACGTTCCCGCCCTGCTTCTGCCCGTCCACGATCTTGAACGTCCCGACCTTCTGGTGCGTCGCTTCGAAGTGTTCGGCCAGGTAGTCCCCGACTTCCTTGTCCGCGAGGGCGCCCGCACGGAGCGCCTGGGCGTTGTTTCAGGTGAACCCCGGGTCCTCGAAGTGCCCCGAGATGTGCAGGACGAAGAGCATCTTCTTCGCCTTCACGGCCTCCTCGGTCGCCTCGCCCGGGCCCTTGTGGAACCGGACCCTGGTGCCGAACGACTGGCACTTGTTCGGCTGCGGAAGCAGTTCGGTGTCCGGGAGCTTGAACTCCGGGGCCGGCGGCTTCACGGCGACCGCTTCCTCGGCCGGCATCGGGACAGGGACGACGACCGGGACCGTCACCGGGTCGGCCGCGCGGACCACGATCGCCCGCGGCGGGGGGATTTCGTTGTCGGGCGGCGGGGGTGGGGGCACGAGCTGGGTGAGCTCAACCGGCGGCGGGCCCTGGGCGACGACCGTGGCGGGTTTCCGTGGGACCATCAGTCCGAACACGAATGCCCACAACGGGAACCCGACGGCCGCGACGAGCCGCCAGTCGATCACTTTCCACCATGAGCGGAGCTGTGGACGAACGATGGGTCGGGGGAGTGCGTGGGGCATGAGCCAGCTCCCGGGTGAGATTAGCGGGCGTGACAGACCACCGGCACAACGGGTATACCGTCCGTTTCGTTGGACGTGCTCCAGATTTTGGACGCGAGCCAAGAGCCGGGCTTGCGCCGGAGGCTCGCTGTGCGGTGGATTGAGGTCGAACAGCTGTTCGTAGGCGGGTCTTTCTGCGGGAACTAGGCGGGAACTCATTGCGATCGGGTGGGTCGCTTCGGTGGGCCGCCCATCATCACCCACACCGGCTATCCGGAGGGAGGGGGCGATTGCCCGGCAAATGAGGATGGGGTATTCTCAATCGTGGTCCACTGGTTCAAGCCTTTTTCCACCGGCAGCGCGTCAGCCGTAGAAGACGCACGCAGATGGGTGTTCGGATCGTGGTGGCGGACGGGGAGCCGATCGGAGTAGCCCTCCGGCGATTCAAAGTGCATCTGGAGCGACAGGGCGTGGCCCGGGAGCAGAGATGGCGGGCATATTTCGTCGACCCCACCCAGACCCGTCGCGCGAAACGCTTTCAGAAGCGGTTTAAGGCCCGGCGGGCGACTATCCAGGCGCAGGAGGCGGGCAAACAGCCGATCGCCTCGCTGGCCGAGGCGACGGCGGAGTTCTGGCGACGGACTGGGAAGCCGTAAGTTCGCACATCGCCTCGTTGAAATCTCGGTGGCTCTACTTTCTCCCTCTCCACGCCGTGTGGGGGAGATGACCACGCCGCTCACACCCCCCGGGTCTCCGGGGGCCAGATGTACTTGTGCATCTGGAGCTGAACCCGGACGCGGTGCAGGCGGGAGGCGAGCAGCCAATCCACCAGCTGGACCGGCGTTACCCCGCCGAACGCCGCACTCACGAGACAGGTGAACCGCTCGTCGAGCCGGTGGTCGCGGATCGCGGCCGCAGCCCAGTCCCAGTCGCGGCGGGACGCGATCACGAACTTGATCTGGTCGGTCGGCTTCAGGGCGTCGAGGTTCGCCCACCGGTTGCGGTGGCTCTCCCCGCTGTCCGGGCACTTCAGGTCCATGATGACGTGGACCCGGTGGTCCACCGGGCCGACGTCGTGCGCCCCGCTGGTTTCGAGCAGCACCGTCGTCCCGGCGTCGCACAGCTCGGTCATCAGGGGGACCACGTCGGGCTGAAGGAGCGGCTCGCCGCCGGTGAGCTCCACGAGCGGACACCCGAACGCGAGGGCCGCTTCGAGCACCGCCGCCCGCGTCACCCGCCGGCCCTGGGTGAAGGCGTGCGGGGTGTCGCACCAGTCACACCGGAGGTCGCACACCGCGGTGCGGACGAACACGCACGGGAGCCCGGCGAAGGTCGATTCGCCCTGGATGCTCTGGTAGATCTCGTGGATCAGCAGTTCGCCGGGCTCCAGGCCGCGCAGCGGGGCCACGCGGTGGACGGCTTCCGGCGGGACGGTTTCCAGCGGGGTCGGCCTCAACTCGTTCATACATCCCATGATAGCGGACGGCCGGGAAAACCTCTTGTCCGGTCTCGTGCGGGGGGCTATAGCCGCGGGTCACTCCGTTAGCACGATCGGGAAACCTCTCCCCTGGCCGCCCTTTGCGGCGAGGAGGCCGAGTTCCTGGGAGGGCACATCATGCGGGCGTTCGTCATTTCCGTCGGGGCGACGGGTCTCGCCACGGTCGTCGGGCTGGGGGTTTCGGCCGCCCAGCTCCCTCCGATCCCGGCACCCCCGGCAGCCGACACCCCGGCCAAACCGGCCGCCCCGGTCGTCGTCGCCACGGTCAACGGCGAGGCCGTCCATCTCGACCGGGTGGACGCGCTCATCAAGGACAAGTTCACCGCCGTCCCGCTCACCGCCTCCCAGTTGCGCCAGCTCCGCACCGAGGTCGCCGGCGACGTGGTCGACGAGATCCTGCTCCGGCAGTTCCTCGCCAAGTACGGGCCGAAGGTCGAGCCCGCGGAGGTCGACCAGCAGGTCAAGGCGTTCGCCGAGAGCCTGGTCAAGCAGGGGAAGACGTTCGCCGGCTTCCTGAAGGAGACGAACCAGACCGAGACCTCGGTCCGCGAGACGTGGGCGACCACGTACCAGCTGCTCGGCTACGTCCGGCAGCACGTCACCGACGCCCAGCTGAGACAATACTACGCGGCGAACAAGGACCACTTCGACGGGGTCGAGGTGAAGGCGAGCCACATCGTGGTCCGGGTCGGGCCGAACACGCCGGCGGCGGACCGGACGGCGGCGAGAGAAAAGCTCCGGGCGGTGCGGGTCGAGATCGCCGCCGGGAAGCTCGATTTCGCCGCCGCCGCGAAGAAGTATTCGCAGTGCCCGAGCGCCCCGGACGGCGGCGACCTCGGCTTCGTCCCGCGGCGGGGTGGCCTCATGGACGAGGCGTTCTGCAAGGCCGCGTTCGCGCTGAAGGTCGGGGAACTGAGCGACATCGTGGAGACCGACTACGGGACCCACCTAATTAAGGTGACCGACCGCAAGCCCGGCACCCCGTCCGCGTTCGAGAAGTGCGTCGAGGACGTGCGGGAGACGTTCGCCGAAGACTTCCGGACCGAACTGATCGCCAAACTCCGCAAGCAGGCCGGGGTCCGGATCAGCGTGCCGTGAGGGCCCGCCGGCGGCCCGTCCGGCCGGGACGGCGATAGTATACAAAACCCCACAAACCCGGGCTTGTGCTTTTTTTCACTTGCCCCGCATGCCGATACCCTGGATACTTTCCACACCCCCTAGATTGGCCCCGGACAGAAGTGATGCCGGCGAACCTTTTCGACCTGACCGGTCGCGTTGCCCTCGTTACCGGCGGGAACAAGGGCCTGGGCAAGGCCATGGCCCGCGGGCTCGCGGAGGCCGGGGCGGACGTGATCGTCGCCAGCCGGCATGAGGACGAGCTGAAGGCCGCCCTCGGCGAGATTCTCGCCGGCACCGGCCGCACCGGGGCGTACGTCGTCGCCGACGTGTCGAGTCGAGAAGACGTGAATAAATTGGCCCGGGAAGCTGTCGAGAAAATGGGGCGGGTCGACATCCTGGTGAACAACGCCGGGATGAACGCCCCGCAGGCGATCGACGAGATTACCGACGAGACCTGGGACCGGGTGGTTCAGGTCAACCTGACCGCGGCGATGGCCTTGACCCGGGAACTCGTCCCGCCGATGAAGGACCGGCGGTGGGGCCGGGTGGTCCATATTTCGTCGATCATGAGCCAGGTATCCAAGGAGAAGCGGAACGTCTACTCGGCGACGAAGGCGGCCCTGAACGGGCTGGCGCGGGCGAGTGCCCTGGACCTCGGCCCGTACAACGTGACCGTGAACTGCCTCGCGCCCGGCCCGTTCCTGACCGACATGCCGATGTCGGTCCTGTCGGACGCGGAGAAGCGGGCGTTCGCCGACCGGACCGCCCTCGGGCGGTGGGCCCAGCCGCGGGAACTGGTCGGCCCGGTGTTGATGCTGTGCAGCGAGGCCGGGAGTTACGTCACCGGCCAGGTTCTTGTCGTCGACGGGGGGTACACGGCCAGGTGAACCCGACACCGGCCGCCGTGATCCTGCCAACGCCCGGCGCGCGGCCGAGGCGCCGGGCCGGTTCTGGGACGAGAGTTACGACGCGTCGACTTGATCGCCCAGCCCGCCTGCCGGTACGATAGGATGGTGGGATTCGCTTCCGGTCGTATTCTCCCGATGACCGGGGGCGTTGACCCCGACGGAAGGTGATGCCATGAGCACCTGTCCCTGCCCGGTGGCCGCGAAAAAGAGCGTTTACCGCGAGTGCGCCCAGGAAATGGCGCGGCATAAGTGGATCGAGAGCCAGAAGGCCGGGTACGACCTCGGCGAGGCCGCCATCCGGCAGTGGGTTCAGGAACACTGGACCGGGTACCTTCGGGCCAGGTGGGTCGAACATCTCCAGGGAAGGTGCTTCTGGATCGAACTCGACCACGGCGACTTTGGCATCCTCCAGCACGAATTCCAGTCCCAATCCCAGCTCCTCGACACGATCCTCAACCAACTCAAGGCCGGCAAAGAAAACCTCGACGTTCTCGACTGGGCCCACTGCTGCGACATCCCGATCAATCCCGTCCTCGAAATCCTCGAAGCCCTCGACGTCAACAGTAGCCGCCTGGTCCACCGGTTCGACCCGGAGTGAGACCCGTTATTTGCACGTCCGAACAGGGGCCAGACGGCCCCGAGGGGTCATCTGCTCGTGGCACAGGTCTCCAGACCTGTGCAGGCACACAGGCCCGAAGACCTGAACTTTGAGAGAAGAAGCCCGGGCGAGCTGCTACACCATTCTCCCGCTGGCATCGGTCCCCGATGGGGGTGCCTGCACAGGTCTGGAGACCTGTGCCACGAGGGGAAAGTGGTCTGGAAATCATGTGCCACGAGGGAATCGCCATCCCGCTTGCGGGTCCAATTCGATTCCAGGGCTCGTCCAAAACGAAAACGGGGGGCCGGAGCCCCCCGCTCGTACCGTCCGTGTTGCCTCCCGCGGTCAGTCGCGGAAATCGTTGTGGCAGTTGCTGCAGCTGGCGTCGAGCTTCTTGAGGAGGATCAGGAGCTTCTTCTGGTCGGCCTTGTCTCCCTTGGCCGCCTCGTCGGTCAGGTCCTTGCTGGTCGCGCCCATGTCCTTCGCCCACCGCTCCCAATTCGTGGTCGTCTTGTCGTTCGTTTTCGCCTTGTCGTTCGGCAGTTTGAGGGTGTATTCGGCCAGGGCGGCGGTGCGGGCCCCGATCAGTTCCGCGTCCTTCGGGTCGAGCTTCCCGGCCCCCTTGGTGCCGTCCTTGATGTCCTTCTCGATGTTCAACCCGCCGGACCGGGCCGGGCGGAACGGGGACATGACGTCCTCGAGGTCGAACTTCCCGTCCAGGCCCTTCAGGGCGGCCGGGTCGGCCGCCGGGGAGGCGAGCCCCTTCGCCGCGTCGGCGGCACCCTTGTAGTCCTTTTTGTCGAGCGCGATCAGCACCTTCGCGGCCTGGCCCTTGGTGGCGTCGTCGCCGTAGACGGCGAGGGTCAGGGCGAGGGCCTTGGCGGTGCGGGCCTTCCCCCGGCCTTTCGCGGGGTCGGCGGCGATGTCGTCGATCTTATCCTTGAGCGCGGCGGTATCGGCCGCGACCGCCTTCTTGGTCGAGTCTTTCGGGAGGTCCGGGGCGGCGGTGGCGGCGGCCAGGAAGCAGAACCCGGCGAGCAGGGCAGTCCCGCCGGCGGGCAGTCGGAGCTTGGCGGTCACGAACGTCTCCTTGGGTAGGATCGGGGGTGTCCGAGGCGGTGGGGTGCGGACGGGCCGACGCAACGTCCTCACCGGCACACTTGCCGGCCTTCCGCGGCCTCGCCGGGCTATTATTGCAACCGACCGGGGGAGGGGCCAGTTGCCGGTCGGGTGGGCCCGGCCGGTCAAAACTCCAGCGGCCCGGGCCACGCGGTCGGGACGACGAAAATCTTCCCGTCCCCGATCCGGCCGGTGCGGGCGGCCCGGGGCACCTTGTCGGCCAGCTCTTCGGCCTGCTCGTCGGTCACCCAGACGGTAATCTCGACTTTCGGTAGATATGCGGTGCTGTATTCCGACCCACGGTAGCGGTCCAAATACCCCTTCTGCCGACCGTACCCCTTCGCCTCCCGGACGGCGCACGCGGTCACCCCCATCCCGGCGACCACGCGCAAAACGGCCTCCGCGCGGAACGGCTTCACCACGATCGTGAGTTGCTTCATCGCGCCCGCCCCGGATGATGCGGCCGGCGGAAGCGGCGGCTTTCATTCCGAATTCCGCGTTCCGCATTCCGCATTTTCTCTCACACCCACCCGCCGGTGACGGGCAGCACCTGCCCGCTGATGTAGCTGCTTTCCTCGGTCGCGAGGAACAGCACGGCGTTGGCCACGTCCTCCGGCCGGCCGAGCCGGCCGGCGGGGATCTGCTTCAGGTACTCGACCATGACCTCCGGCTTCACCTCGCCGAGCATCGGGGTCTGGATCACCCCGGGGGCGACGGCGTTCACCGTGATCTGCCGGCGGGCCAGCTCCTTCGCGAGCACGCGGGTCATCCCGATCACCCCGGCCTTCGCCGCCGCGTAGTTCGACTGCCCGTGGAACCCGACCAGCCCCGCCACCGACGCGATGTTCACGATCCGCCCGCCGTCCCGCAGGATCTCCGTCCCGTACTTGCAGCAGTGGAACACGCCGTCGAGGTTGGTTTGGAGGACCGCGTGCCACTCGTCGAGGGTCATCTTCTTCAGGGTCCGGTCGCGGATGATCCCGGCGTTGTTCACCAGCACGTCGAGCCCGCCGTACTTCTCCTTCACCTGCCGCATGACCGTCTCGACCTGCCCGGCGTCGCGGACGTCGGCGGCGACGGTCAGGACGGTCGGGGCCGGGAGGGAGCCGGCCAGCTCCGCCGCGTCGGCCAGGTTCGCCCCGGCCGGGTCGTCCCAGTAGTGCAGCACGCAGGTCGCGCCGGCCTCGGCGAACTTGGTCAGGACCGCGGCCCCGATCCCCCGGGAGCTGCCGGTCACCAGCACCACCTTGCCGGAAAAGTCGAAGCGGATCATGGTTGAAATGCGGAATGCGGAATGGGGAATGGGGAATGGGGAATTACAATACAAAACGGTGGCGCGGTGAACCGCCCCGAGTAGTTGTACTCTGCGTCTCTTGATTCCGCATACCGAATTCCGCATTCCGCCATGGTTCGGCTGGCGCACTTCAGCGACGTCCACCTCACCTCCCGGCGGCTCGGGTGGCGGGTCCGGGACGTGTTCGGGAAGCGGGCGTCCGGGTGGGTGAACGTGGCCCTGCTCGGCCGCGGGCACCGGTTCCGGCACGCGAACGCGGTGGTCGACGCGCTCCTGCGGGAGTTCCACGCGCGGCCGTTCGACCACCTGGTCTTCTCCGGCGACGCGACCACGATGGCGTTCGAGAACGAGATGACCGAGGCGGCCCGCCGGCTCGGGGTGTGGGACCCGACCCTCCCGCCGTGTACCGCGGTCCCCGGGAACCACGACCTGTACACGTACGGGGCGGTCCGCCGGCGGGTGTTCGAGTTCACCTTCTCGGCCTGGCAACAGGGCGAGCGGGTCGATCTCGAACACACCTACCCGTTCGCCCGGAAGGTCGGGCACGTCTGGCTGATCGCGGTGAACTCGGCGACCGCGAACCTGTTCCCATGGGACGCGACCGGGAAGGTCGGGGACGCGCAGCTCGGGCGGCTTCGGAAGCTGACCGCGACCCTCGACCCCGGCCCGCGGGTCGTGGTCAGCCACTACCCGCTGCTCACGCGGTCCCGCAAACCCGAGGCCCGGTGGCACCGGCTGAGGGACTGGAAACGTGTCCGCGACGTGGCGGCCGAGTGCGGGGTGAGCCTGTGGCTGCACGGGCACAAGCACGCCTGGTACGTCCTGCCGGCGGGGGCGCACCAGCCGTTCCACTCGGTGAACGTCGGGAGCTCCGCCCAGACGAAGCTTTGGGGCTACCACGAGTACACGATCGAGGACTGGACGCTCACCGGGCTGCGGCGCGTTTTCGACCCGGAGACGAGACGGTTCCAGGACCAGGAGACGTTCGAACTGGAACTGGGAAGAACCTGACCCAGAGCCTAATCGATGAGGCAAGGGAGAGCCGGAAGAACCTAACCCCCCAACCCCCTTCCCTGGAAAGGAAGGGGGAGCCAGAATCGGAGTTTTACTCCCCTTCCCATCCAGGGGAGGGGTTGTGGACTCACAACCCTCCTTGTCTCCCGCCCCTCGGCGGGTTACAACCTCTTCCAACCGATCCGGGTGCAGGTTTAGCTCGCTGCTCGTCAGCAGGGCGATGTTGCGTCGCCCGAGCGCATGGCTTGCCGTGCATCCCGGCGAAGGCTGTTCCAGGACCGCTATCGGGGATAACCCCCCGGGTGTGCCGGTGGCCTGGCGCAACCCCGCCGGACGTGGTTCCACCGGCACACCCGGGGGGTTATCCCCGGCGGTCCCGTGAGCCTTCGGCGTCCCAGGTCGGGTAGTAGACCGCCCGGATCGGCCACCAGCAACGCCCCGGGACGACCGTCCCGGGGTGTTCTGTTTCCCCCGCGAGGAGTTTCGCAATGAGCAAGACCATCGACTGGATGTACTTCCGGAAGGGCTGAACGACGTGCAAGCACGCCCAGGGGTTCCTTGGGCCCGCCGGCACCGATGTGAAAGAAACCGTGGACGCGACCAAGACCCGCATCGGGAAGGAAGGAGCTCTCGATCTCCTCATCGGCATCGAGAAACTGGTGGCCGCGAAGGGGAAGAGGATCGAGGTCTTCGACCTGAAGAACGCCCGCCCGGACGACGAAACCCTCCTGGCCCGTCTCCTCGGCCCGACCGGCAACCTCCGCGCCCCCACCGCCCGTGTCGGGAACACCCTTCTCATCGGGTTCAACGAGAACGCCTACGAGCAAGTTCTTGGAGAAGGAAAGGGGTAAATCAGGATTTGTCCTGGGACTGGCCGGGCCCGGAATCCGGCCCGGGGCCGAACTCCGGCATCAATTCCTGAGCGCGTCATTCGGCTTCGGGGGATGCTCCAGGGCGGTATCGGCGTAACGCACGACGGTCGCCCTGAAGCGAATGATCGCCGCCCCCCGGTGAGGGACCGACGGGAGCGCCGGATCTCGTCCTACTTGCCGCCCCCGTTGGCGTGCTTCCGCAGGAACGCCCGCATCAGGTCGGCGATCGTGTCGCCGTCCTCCTCCAGGGCGAAGTGGCCGGTGTCGAGCAGGTGGTACTCCAGGGTCTTCAAGTCCCGCTTGTACGGCTCGGCCCCGGCGGCGGGGAAGATCGGGTCGTTCTTCCCCCACACGACCAGGGTCGGCGGCTGGTGCTTGCGGAAGTACGCCTGCCACTTCGGGTACAGCGGCGGGTTACTCCCGTAGCTGTAGAACAGGGTCAGCTGGATGGCGGCGTTCCCCGGCCGGTCGAGCAGCCGCTGGTCGGTGGTCCAGGTGTCCGGGCTGATCGCCTCCACGTTCCGAACCCCGTGGATGTACTGCCACTTCGTCGCCTCCGGGGTCAGGAACTTCCGCAACGGGGTGGCCTTTTCTTCCGTCCGGTTCTTCCAGTACGCCTTGAGCGGCTTCCAGAACTCGTTGTCCAGGCCCTCGTCGTAGGCATTCCCGTTCTGCACCACCAGCCCCGTTACCCGCTCCGGGTGCTTCACCGCCAGCCGGTAGCCGACCGGGGCACCGTAGTCCTGGACGTACAGGGCGTACATCTTCAGCCCGATCTTCTCGGTGAACTTCTCCACCACGTCGGCCAGCTTGTCGAAGGTGTAGTTGAACTCGTCCGCGGGCGGGGCCGAACTGTGACCGAACCCGGGGTAGTCCGGGGCGACGACGTGGAACTCGCCGGCCAGGGCGGGGATCAGGTGGCGGAACATGTGCGAGGACGTCGGGAACCCGTGCAGGAGAAGAACCGTGGGGGCGTCTTTCGGCCCGGCTTCCCGGTAGAAGATGTCCAGCCCGTCGATCTTCACCGTGCGGTGGGCCACCGTCGGGCCGGGAGGCTTGGCGGTCGCGGGCGCGTCCGCGACGGCGGTCGCCGCGCCGGGTGTCAGACTCCCGAGACCGGCGGCAAATGCGACCATGGTCAGAGAGCGGGTGAAAGGCGAAGCGGGCATCGCTCGCTCCTTTCGAGGGAAAACGTAGCCCGGACGGGCCGTCCCTCGGCGGCCGGTCGGCGGCTTCCTCCGCCGGACCACAAGCCTGGCGGCAGGACGGGAGAGTATACAGACAGGTCTGTCTAGTATTACACGAGAACCCTCCCCTTTCATACCGAATCGCATGGATCGCTTTTGTAGGGTGGGCACCGCCCACCACCGTCGAATGGTGGGCGGTGCCCACCCTACAAGGACTTACACCAAACTCCTCCCGCGTCACTCCCCGGCCCGGGCGGCCAGTCGCAAGGCGGCGTCACGGGCCACGTCGGCGGATGCGGGCGAGCGGTCGATGAGGGCGGTCACGATGGCCCCCTCGACCAGCACGGCGACGGCCGGGGCGATTGTCTCTCCCGCCGGGCCGATCGCTTCCCCGACCAGCCCGGCCAGCCACTCGTGGAACCGCTTCTTCAGTCCCCGGACGAAGACGGTGCCGGGGTGGTCCGGGTCGGCCAGTTCGACGGCGGCGTTCTGGAACGCGCACCCCCGGAACCCCGGCGACTGGAACCACTCCTTGAGGGCGGCGAAGAATCCCCGGAGCGGGTCTTTCAAGCGTTTCCGGTGACGGGCGGTGGCCTCGGCGAAGAAGGCCGTGACGACCTCCTCCCGGTGTCTCAGGACGGCGAGAATCAGGTCGTCCTTGCTCGGGAAGTGGGCGTAGAGGGTGGCCTTGGCGACCCCGGCCTCGGCGATCACCCGGTCGATCCCGACGGCCCGGATGCCGTCGGCGTAGAACAGCCGGTCGGCCGTCTCGACGAGCCGTTCCCGGGCGTCGGGGGTCGCCTTCGCACGTGCCATACCGGCATTTTACAGACAGGTCTGTCTACCCGCAATCGCCGCCCGCCCTGGTCCGGTCGTCGAGGGCCGGTGGCGGGCGGCAGCCGTGGGGCCTGCGCCGGCCCGATCCCGGTCACTCGCCGGTCGTGATCGCCGCGAGTTTCTCGTCGACGAGCTTCGCCAACCGCGGCGGGAGGCGGGCGTAATTCAGCTGCTTCAGGTGATCCTGCCCGTCGTGGACCGCCCACCGCAGGAACTTGACCAGCTCCTTCCCCTTCGTCCCGGGCTGGTTCAGGTAGAGTACCGCCCACGTCGTCCCGACGATCGGGTAGGCGTCCTCGGCCGGAATGTCTGTCAGGGTGTACCGCAGATCCGGGGGGATCGACTGGAGGGCCGCGTTCGCGGCGGCCGTTACGCTCTCGAGGCTCGGCGAGACGAACCGGTCGCCCGGGTTTTTCACCTGGGCGTACTTCAGGTTCTTCTCCAGGGCGAAGGACAGTTCGACGTACCCCACCGCCCCGACCTTCTTACTGACCGCCTTGGCCACCCCGGAGTTCTTCTCCCCCTCCTCCCCGACCGGCCACTTGACCGTGGGGCCTCCCCCCCCCAGAACGCCCTTCTTCTCCCACTCCACGCTCGCCTTCTGCAGGTAGTCGGTCCAGATGGCGGTGGTCCCGCTCTGGTCGGAGCGGTGGATCACCGTGATCTCCAGGTCCGGGAGGCTCGCCCCGGGGTTGCTGGCGGCGATCGCCGGGTGGTTCCAGGTCTTGATCTTGCCCAGGTAGATGTCGGCCAGGACCGGGCCGGTGAACCGGAGCTGGGCGGTCACTTCGGGCAGGTTGTAGGTGGCCACCACCGCCCCCATTGCCAGCGGGATGTGGATCACCTCCCCGTTCGTCGCCTTGGCCTTCTCGAGCTGCTTGTCGGTCATGAATGCGTCGGTACACCCGAAGTCGAGGACCCGGTCGATCATGTTCTCGATCCCCCGGCCCGACCCGATCCCGTCGTACTTGATCTTCACCCCGGTCTGCTTCTCGTATAGCTCGGCCCAGCGGTCCATTGCCGGTTTGATGAACGTGGAGCCGCTGCCCGTGATCTGCACCCCGGTCGGGGCGGGCGGGGAGACCGGCGGCGGCGTGACCGCCGGCGTGACCGGCGGGGGGGTATCCGCCGGTTTGGGTGTGGGCCGTGCGGGCAAGTCCTGGGCCGGCCCCCTGGTCTGCTGGGGTGGGATCTGTCCGGCGGACCGGGTGGTGGGAAGGCTCGGCCCGTTCGGGCCCCCGAAACTCAGCCCCAACAAGACCGCCACGGTCGTAAGAACCGCGCCCCCGACCGCCCCGAGCAGGATCGGCGAAGGCAGGCGGCCGCGGCGGCCCGGGGCCGGCGGCGGAGGGCTGCCGG
>JAQGHQ010000525.1 GCA_028288765.1 Gemmataceae bacterium
CCGTGCCGTGCCCATAAGCCGTTTCTCCCAGGTGGGTTTGGTAAGCACCCCATCCTGGTGAGAAACGGCTGGTGAGCGATACCCCAATCGATCAGACCGATCATTGCGTTACCGGCATTGGGTGGCATGTCCACCGCTTTGGGTGGGCATGTGTTTAACTCGTCGGGCGAAGACCGCGTCCCGACCCGGTCTCCTCGGCGCACACTTGTCCCCAAGCCGTGGATATGCCACCCGGACCGGTCTCGCGAAGCTCGCCTCGGCCGAACCACAGGCGACGGCTTCGACAGATTCCTGTATGAGAGCGGGCCGCCGGGCGTGATGCTCTCGTCTCCTGTCGACGGGCCATACGCGCAGGGCAGTCTGACGACAGTCTACCTGCTGAAAACGGTCACCGCCATGTCCCCGGCCACTCACCCCGCGGGCACTTCAAGGATCGGCCAGGAGGGCGGTGCTGAGGTAGGCACGAATAGACAACTCTGTGGACCTCAGGCGTCCCGCCCGCTCTTAGGCGTTCGGCAGGAGTAAAGCGACCCGCAGAATGACGAAGACACGGGGGCCGAGGCGACTTGTAGGGCACGCACTGCGTGCCGTTTCGCTAACAAACCCCGGCACGCAGTGCGTGCCCTACGAAGCTGGTAGATCTTCTCCTGCTGCTTGCCTTAGGTCTTGCTTCGTCGAAGCCAGTCCAAGGGGCGGCCGGGACGGTCGCGGTCCACAGCGAAAAAGCCCTCGCCCTCACGCCGACTGGCGGAGCACGGCGGGGCCGTCGGGGGCGTTGTCGGCGACGTGTCTGAGCAGCTTCTCCCAGGCGTCATCACTGAACGGCGTGTCGCGGGCGATCCGCTTCAGATCCGCGACGAGTTCACCTGCCGATTCGTAAGGCCGGTCCGCCGCCACCGTGTCGGCCATCGGGGGCTCGGGGTCCGCCTCCAGCCGTCGGATGATCGCGGCCAATTCTCCCGGGAACGGCTTCGTCGTGCGAGAGCCGATCCGCTTCTTCGCCCCCAGCTGCGACCACCCGAAGGCCGCCTGCCCGAGGGCCCGCAGGTCGGCCGCGGGGGAGGGTTCGACCGGCGACACCGGCCCGCTCACGAGCCAGGGCGGCTCACCGAATCCCGTTACTTTCTCTATCCCGCTCGCAGTCAGGATGAATGAGTCGGACGTGAGCCGGCCGTGCGACAGGCCCACCCGGTGGGCGGCCTCGATCCCCTCGGCGGCCATCGTCACCAGCCGGACCCAGCACCCCGGGTGGGCGGCGTGGGCCGGCCAGTCGGCCCCGGACAGACCGGTCAGCCATTCCAGGATCGCCGCCGGGCGGCCGTTCACCTCGGTCACCTCGACCACCCCCGCCAGGTTGGGATGGGCGGCGTCGCGGGCCGCGGCGAACCGCTGGCGGAACTCGTCCGGGTGGACCGCGTCCTCCATCTCCGCTTCCGCCAGGTGCCGGAGCAAGAACACGCCGGCCGATTTCCCGTCGAGCCTGGTCGGGTCGAGAACGCGGTACATCGCCTCGCGGGAAGTCACCCGGACCCGGTCGATCACGCGGAACCGCCCGAGCATCAGGCCGTCGAGGTTCCCGGCTTCGATCAGGGCCAGCTGGTACAGGGTCACCGCCCCGCTCGCGAGCAGGACCTGCCGGAGCATCCGCCGCTGCCGGCCGGCTTCGGCCCACAGTGCCGTGAGTGTGTCGGCGTCGACGAGTTCGAGTGACCGGAGTAGTTCGCCGAGCTGTCGGTCGCCGGGGTCAAGCTCTTCGAGCGCGGGACCGGGGGCGCGGGGTGCGGGGTCGGGTACTCCCGGGGCCGCTTCGACGTCGGAAAGCTCCGCGAGCCGGGGCTTGTCGAACGGCGGCGAGGGCTCCGGGTCGAAACTCCGCGCCCCGGCTTCCCCGTTCCGTGCTTCCGCCAGTTCTCTCAATTTCTTCCGGTACCATTCCCGCATGTCGGCGAGGTGGCGTTCCATCTCGGTCCGCCGCTGGACGACCTCGGCCCGCTCCCGGCGGAGCAGTTCGGCCTGCTCGGCGAGCTGGTGGGTGGTCGCGTCCACCTGCCGGGCCGCCTCGTCCACCGCCGCCTGCCGGGCTTCGAGTCTGGATTCGCCCCGGGCGAGCCCTTGCTTCATCTCGGCCACCGTGCCCTGCCACTCGACCAGCTGCTGGCGGAACCCCGTGACGGCGAGCCGGTGTTCGGCCCGCGCCCGGTCGAGCGCCGCTTCCTGGCCGCGCAGCCGGTCCGCCTCCGCCCGGACCTGGGCCCGGATGGCCTCCAGATCCTCGCGGCTCTGACGGGCGAAGCCGTTCAGCTCCCCGAGGTGCCCCCGGAGCACGTCCTTCGCGGCGGTCAACCGGTCGAGGGCGGCCTTGGACTGCTCCTCCAGCTCCGGTGCCTGGGCCCGCAGGGCTTCGACCTCGGCCGCCGCCCGGACGCGGAACGCATCGAGCTCCTCCCGGGCCTTGCGGGCGGCCTCTTCGGCCGCGGTGCGGTCGGCGTCCCACTTCGCCCGCGCGTCGGCCAGACTCTTCCGTTCCGCCGCGACCGCTTGACCGACCTCCTTCAGCCGCACGACCTGACGCCCCAGAGCGGCCTCCCGCTCGGCGGTCAGCTGCGCCTGCCGGTCGACCTCCGCCGTCCGGGTCTCCATCTCCTGGTAGCGTACGGCCAGCCGTTCTTCCGTGGCGATCCGCGCCCCTTCGGTCGTCGCCCGGATCTGTTCGAGGAGCCCGCGGTCGGCGGCGAGCTGGCGGGCGTGTTCGTCGAGGGCTTTGGACCGGGCGAGGAGGTCTTCCGCCCGGCGGTGGAGCTGGTCCTGGAGGGCCTGCCGGGCTTCTTCCGCCTGGGCGAGCGCGGCCTCCCGCTCCCGGACCGCCACCCGGTCGGCTTCGAGTCGGGCCTGTAGGTCGAGGGCTTGCGACATCCGCCCCTTCAGTGCGCCGGCCTGCTCGGCGAACTCCGCCGATCGCGTGTCGAGGTCCGATTCCCGCTGGCGCAAGCGAATCTCTTCGGCCGCCAGCGTTTCCTTCTGCTGGCGGATCTCTTCGAGCCCGGCAGCGAGCAGAGAATCCCGTTCCTCCAGTCGCCGCAGCTCCTGGGTGGCGTTCTCCTGGACGGTGTTCAACGTGGCCCGGAGTTGTTCGGCCTCGCGGATGCGGTCGCGGAGTTCGTTCTGGGCCTCGTCCTCTCGCACCCGGGCGGCGGCGAGGGCGGTCGCTTCCCGTTCCGCCTCCTCGCGGGTCCGGTCGAGCTTCGCCCGGAGCACGGCCAGCACGCCCTGCTGGGCTTCCAGCTGCGCCGCCCGCTCGGCCAGCTTCGCCGTCTGGGTGTCGAGGTCGGCCCGCTGCCGGTCCAGGCGGTCGGCCTCGGCCCGCAACCGCTCCTGTTCCGCCGCCGCCAGCCGGACCGTCTCCTCCCATTCCGCCGCGTCCCGCTTGAGTTGTTCGAGCCGGATGTCGGCCTCGCGGGTCCGGGCGCCGAGGGCCCGGTCGCGGTCTTCGGCCTCCGCCCGGCGGCGGTCGAGCCGGAGGAGGTCCTCGTTCAGTTGCGCCCGGTCGTGCTCGTACGACTCGCGGTCGGCCCCGAGGACGGCTTCCCGCCGGGTGAGGTCCGTCTGGCGGTCCGAGAGGGTCTTCTCCCAGGTGCCGAGGCGCTCGGTTTCGGCCGCGCGTTCGGCCTCGAACGTCTCGCGGGCCCTGGTGAAAAGATCTCGATCAGCGGCGACCGCCTCGCGCTGCCGGGCGAGGTCCTGGAGCCCGGCGGCGAGCCGGGCCTGCCCGTCGCGCAGGTCGGCGAGTCTGGGCTCGTGGGCGGCGATCTCGGCGTCGAGCGCGGCCCGGTGGCGGGCGATTTCCTCGTCGGCCTGGCGGATCCGGCCGGCGGCCTCGGCTTCCGCCCGGTCCCGGCGGGCGGTGATCTCGACCTCGAGTTGCTCCCTCCGCTCGGCGTGTCTCGCGGCGGTTTCGCGAAGCGCCTCGTGGGCCCGGTCCAGGTCTTCCATCTTCGCCCGGTACCGGTCGAGGGTCTCGGCCTCGACCTGGGCGGCCCGTCCGGCCAGTTCCGCCTCGAACGCCTCCCGCTTCCGCTGAACCTCTGCTTCGAGCAGCGCCCGCCGCTCCGCGGCTTCCACCTCAAGCCCCTTGCGGTGCTTCTCCAGCTCCGTTTCGAGGGCGGCCCGCCGCTCCTCCTGTTCCGTCTCGAACGCCGTTCGTTCCTCCTGGAGCCGGCCGCTCGCCGCGCGGACGAGTTCCTGCGTCTGGGCCAGCTGGTCGCGCCGCTCGTGGTACTGGCGGATCAGTTCCTCGCGGAGCGCCGCGAGCTCGCTCCGAACGCGATTGACCTCTTGTTCCCGCGCGTCGAGGTCCGCAGCCCGGGGGCCCGGTGCGACCCGCGCGAGTTCGTGCTCCATCTCTTGCCGGCGGCGGTACCAGAGCACCCGGTCGGCTTCGAGGTCTTCGGTCTGGGTGTCGAGGTCGCGCTGCCGGCGGACGAGGTCGGCGTCGCGGCGTGCCCATTCTTGCCCGCGGGCCGCCTCCTCGTCCGCGAGTTCCCGCTTCCGCTCCTCCAGCCGGCGCACCTCCTCCTGCAGCAGCGGCGAGGGACCGGCGGGGCTGGGGACCGGGGGAACCTGAGGCGCAGCTGCGTGGGGGTCGAGCGGGATCAGCTTCGGACTGACGTAGGACGTGTGTTGGATGCCGACCGTGACCTCGACCCCGGCGATGCCGAGCCGGTCGCCGTCCGAAACGGCTGTCGAGGTATTGCCGGAAATGGGGGCGCCGTTGAGCTGGACGGACAGGGCCGGGGCCACCCGGCGGACCCGGACGCCGTCGGCTTTGCGGGTGATCTGGCAGATGACCGGGGGGAGGCCCGCGCCCGGCAGGCGGAGGTCGCACCCGGCGGCCCCGCCGATCAGAAATTCGTCCGTCCCGACTTCGTAGCTGACCGCCCGCCCCGCCCCGGTCCGCACCTCCAGCCTGACCCGCGGCAGTTCGGGCCGGTCGGGTGAGGGCGTCGGGCTCGGGAGCGGGGCCATCATGGTTGAATCCGCCCCGGTACGGATCGGGGAAAAGCCCGTCGGCCGAGCCGGCCGATGGCGTCCGTGCGGGCTTTACCGGGAGCGACGTGAGATTGGAACGGATTCCGGTCGTATCCGCAAGGTGAAGTCGGAAACGGTTGCCGGACCCGCCCCTGTTACCGGATCGCCCGATCCTTTGCCCGTTCTTGACCGTATAAACTACGCCACCTAGCGTGATATCATCCCGGGTTGCGGCCCGGCCTCGTTCCCATCGTCCGATCCCGAGGTTGCCGTGAAGCTGTCCGCCCCGCCGCCCCCCCCGCCGGAGCCGCCAGAGGCGGGCCCGCCTTCCGGTCCGACGCCGGAGCTGAACAAGGACGGGAACCCGGTGCCGCAGGCGGCTGCCGACTCCCCGCCCGAACCAACACCCGCGGAAAAGCCGGCGCCGCGCCCGGCCTCATGGCCGGGTTGGTTCGCCGGTGTGGACACCGCCCTGGTTGTTCTTGCCGTCGCCTTCGGGTTCCTGGTCGCATCTTTTGCCGCCCGGAATAGCGACCTGTGGCTCCATCTCGGGGCGGGGCGGATGCTTACGACCGGCGAGTATCGGCTCGGGTCCGACCCGCTCAGCTACTCAGCTGCCGACCGGCCGTGGGTGAACCACAGCTGGTTGTTCGACCTCGGGGCGTATCTGCTGTACGCCGGGGACGGGTTCGCCCTGGTGTTCGTGAAGGCGCTGGCGGTGGCCGCCGCGGTCGGGCTCGTCCTCGCGATCCGCCGGCCGGGGCAGCCGTTCTGGCCGTGGGCCGTTCTCGCGGTACTGGCGGTACTGGCCGGCGCCATGCAACTGACCCTCCGTCCGATTGTTGGGTCGATTTTTTTCCTCGCGCTCACCCTCTTCCTCGTCTTCCACCTTCCGACCCGGCCGGGATCCTGGCGGTTCCCGGCCGCCATCGGGGTCACGTTCTGGTTCTGGGCGAACGTGGACGCATGGTTCTTCCTCGGCCCCGTTGCGTTGGCCTTGCTCCTGATCGGCGAGTTGGTCCGTCGAATGATGTCGAAAGCCGGTCCATCGGCCGACGGGGTGGACGACCCGACCGGCCGGTTGCCGGACCCCTCGACGCTGGGCCGGGCACTGGTCATCGGGGTCGTCGCGTGCATGCTCAACCCGCACCACGTCCGGGTCTGGGAACTCCCATTCGATCTGGTGGGGGCCAAGGCGGCCGAAGCCGACCCGCGGATCCGGTCCCTGCTTATGTCCCCGCTCCACGGAGCTTACCGGGACAGCGACGGCTGGGGGTACAACATTAACGGGCTCGCCTACGTCCTCCTGCTCGCGGCCGGGTTGTACGCCGGGTTCCTGTCCGGCGCGGTCGGGCGGGTGCTGGGCTCCTGGGCGGAAGTCGACCCGCTCCCCCTCCCGCACGCCATTCTGTGGGCCGGGTTCGCGGCATTGAGCTTGATGACCGTCACCGCGATCCCGTTTTTCGCCCTGGTCACGGTCCCCCTCGTCGCTTCCCGGCTGAACGCCTTCTCCGGGCGGGTCGTTCTCGGCCACTGGAACGACCGGCGCACCCGGCTCATCCTCACCGGGTCGGGGGCCGGCCGGCTAGTCACCCTGGCGGGTCTGATTACCCTGTGTGTGTTCGCGTGGCCGGGGTGGCTGTACAAGTTCACCGGACCGAACCCGGCGTTCGCCCGCCGGGTCGCCTGGACGGTTGACCCGGACCCGAGCCTGAAGCAGGTCGCAGAGTGGCTCCGGGAAGAGCGGGGGGCCGGCCGGCTCCCGGCGGACGCCCGGGGAGTTTTGGCCTCGGTCGACCTGGCCAACTATTGCGCGTGGTACGCGCCGGGGGAAAAGGTTTTCGTGAACTCCCGGTTCAACCACCACCGGCCGGAACTGGCCGAGTTCACGCAAGTCCGCCGCGGGCTGGGGTTGTTCCGGACGGACGAGCCGCCCGAGCTCCGCGAGGCGGCTGAGGTCTTCCGCCGGCGAGACGTCCGGTACGTCGGGGTCGCGAGCGGGGCCAGCGACTTGCCGTCGATTCGGGCTTCGGTCCAGTTCGCCGCGATCCGGATGTGGGAGGGGTGGGACACCTGGTCGCCGTGGTATCTGGACGGGCGGTCGGCGATCGCCGGCTGGCGGGCGTCCCCCGCGGAAACCCGCCCGCCGTTCACCGAGTTGCGGATCGATCCCGTGGCCCTCGCGTTCGGCCCCGGGGCGGAGAAGGTCCCGGCCGGGAAGGCCGAGCCGGTCCCCCCGCCGCGGGGCGCGCTCGACGAGTTCGTCCGCCCGTCCCGCCCGACTCCTATCGAAGCCGATAAGGCACTGGGGTGGCTGACCTATAAGAGCATCGTGGCGGAGCGGACGTTACTGAACTACCACGTGGTCAATCTCCTCCAGTTAAACGTCCCCGGGGTCGCGATCCCGCCGATCATCCCGGCCAGGTTCCAGGCCGAGGACGAGGCCTACTCCCGGCAGACCCGCCGGCTTCGCCCGCCCCCGAAGTCCCTCGACGGGAATTCGCAGGCGATCCCGGTCCTGGCCCTACGGTGGGCCCGGCGGGCGATCGCCGCCGACCCCGACCACCCGGACGGCTACTACGCCCTCGCCCAGGCCTTGCGCGACCCCGACCTGCCGCTGTCCGAGTCCGAGCGGATGATCGGGGTGGTCACCGCGCTCCGGCAGTGTCTGTCCCGGATGCCCCCGCCGGCCGACTATCGGCCGGGAGTGTACCTCACTTCCCCGACCCAGGCCGCGTCCGATCTCGCCAAGCTGTACCTGAACCCGCCGACACCGGACAGTCGATTTTACCCCGGGATCCCGGTCGACCTGCCGGGGGTGCGGGAGCTCGTCGGGCAAATGGTGGTGGCCGACGGCAGCCGGACCCAACGGGTTCAGTACGGCCGGCCGATCCCGCCGAACCTTCAGGCTGCCGGCCCGTTCCTGCTCCCTCTCGACCTGGCCCGGCAGGCCCTGACACTGGCCGGCGAATACGCGGTGCGGGAGGCCGTCGGGGCGAACCCGGACGAGAAACTGGCGGTCCTCAAGCGCCTCGAGGACCAACGGAAGCGGGTGGACCAGGACCTCCAAAAAGCGACCGAACAGTACCGTACCCTGACCCAGGCACAACCGAATGCGAAGGGCCGGTTCCCCCTCGCTGTACAGCTGGCCCTCGTCGGCGAAGCGCTCGAGACGTTGCGCGGGACGAAGGACGGACTCGACAAGGAATACGGCGACCACGCCGTCGAGATCTTCCTCCAGGCGATCGCACTGGAACTGGCTATCGGGCAGCTGGAGGAAGCCGCTGGGGACATCGCCACCCTGGGCGAGGGCCTGGACAAACTGTCGGCCGAGCCCAAAGGGGACTCGAAACAATTCCAGGACCGTATCCGCTTTTACCGGAACCTTTTGCGCCTCCAGGAGTACCAAAAGCTGATCCTGGAGGGCAACTACGCCGCCGCCGGGGCGGAGCTGGAATCGCTGGAGGGGAAGGAGGTGGAACAGGTCGCGAACACGCTGCCAGGACCGCCGGACTTGATAATCGGAATCAGCTGGCCGATCGTCACCCCGCCCGCGAGCATCGAGGAAGCTGCCGCCGTGGGGTACTGGTATCGGGAACGGCTCGTCCGGTACTACCTTGCGCGGCAGCAAATTATGGGGAAGATGAACCAGACGTCGACCTTCTTCTTCCGCCGCGGGTTTCTGTCCCTGTTGGACGGGGACATCGAAGCGGCGAAGGCTCGGTTCCTACAATGCCGCCGTCCGGCCCCACCGGGGTGGGACCTCCGGGAGGTCATGGCCACTGACGCCGTCAACTACCTCCACCTGATCGAGCTCGCCCAGAAAAAGGCGGGTGGGCCGTGAGCCTGCTCTGACCGGGTCCGGGGCGTGGGGG
>JAQGHQ010000527.1 GCA_028288765.1 Gemmataceae bacterium
CCGTGCCGTGCCCATAAGCCGTTTCTCCCAGGTGGGTTTGGTAAGCACCCCATCCTGGTGAGAAACGGCTGGTGAGCGATACCCCAATCGATCAGACCGATCATTGCGTTACCGGCATTGGGTGGCAACCGACCCCACGGTCACCATTGCGTTACCGGCATTGGGTGGCAACCGACCCCACGGTCACGTTCGTTACCAACGGTGGGGCGGTTTTTTCCTGCCCCGCGCCTAATGGCACGCAGTGCGTGCCCTACAAACCCCCGCGACTGTGTAGCTGCACCGGGCGGGAGACCTGTCCCACGAGAGAGAAGACCCCGGGACACCCCAAAAATCACACTTCCGCGATCGTCCGTACCGCCTCCCGGGCCTCGTCGGGCGTCCGGACGACGTGTCGGACCGCGGCGCGGTCGAGCCGGCCGTCGAGCGCGGCGAACAGCAGCCCCGGGTGCGGTCGGTTGACCGCCCGGGCCGCGAACGCCTTCCGGACCACCCGGCGGTCGACCGCGTCCGCCGGCTGAACTTCTTTCAACAAGCCGGCGGCGACTCCCGCCGCCCACGCCCGCAGTCGGTCGCAGTCGGCGAGGTACGCCGCGACCGCGTCGTGGTGCTCGCGGTAGAACCCGAGGACCTCCTCCGGCACCTGGTCCCGGCCGAGCCCGCGCAGGTGCGCTTCCATGTCGGACCAGCTGGTCCATTCCGGGTGGGCGTCGATCATCTCGACCACCCGGCCGTAGGTACAGGTGACCACCAGCTTCAGCACCCGCAGGTAGTCCGGCGACTTCACCTTCACCCGGTACACCACCCGGCTCCCGTGCTCGATCGCGATCACCGTGCCCTCCTGGTCGGTCCCGGCGATCGTCGCGAGCAGGCCGTCGATCTGCCCGGCGAGCGTGTCGCCGGCCGGCGTGAACTCGTCCACCGCCGTGAGCTGATACTCCCGGGCGATTTCCCGCACCTCGGTGTAGGTCCGGTAGCGGCATTCGGCCCGGTCGAACGCCGCGAGCAGGACGAGGTCCTGGCGGTCGCCGTAGTTCGTGATCACCCGGGTCTCGGGGTGCAGGAACTCGAACAGGAGGATGAGTCCCTCGAACTCCGGCCGCGGCTCGACGAGCGCGGGGTAGAGTTCGTCCGCCAGCCGGCGGGCGGTGCCGAGGAAATCGAAGTTCCCGGCCCGCGCGGGGGCGTCCTCGTCCTGCGGCCCGGCGGTCGGGGCCGCGCCCTCGATCATTCCGCGCGTGGTGAAGTACACGCGGCCGGCGTGCTGGAACCGCTGGATCAGCGTGCCGTCGAGCTTGTGGAGGAAGTGCAGCCGGGCCCCGCCGGGCTCGTCCGCCAGCCCGGCGATGTCGTGGACCGAGACGGCCCGCTCGCCGAGGTTGTAGATCTTGACCAGCGCGAGCGACGCGAGGGCGAACGGGTCGCGGCGGTAGACGATCCCCTTGGCGTAAAGCTGGTGCGGCTCCTGCGGGGTGAACAGGAGCGGGCCGGCGTTCGCCAGGACGAGGTCGCCGCTGTGCCGCTTCACCAGGAGCGGGTCCGCGTCGATCCGCCGCAAAATATCCGCCGGGTCGGAGCGAAGTGCATCCAGCAGGTGGTCGAGCCGTAGGTTCATGACAACCAGGTGGGCAAGCCGGTTCGGGTGGGGAAGAAAACCGGTTCCTGCGGAG
The DNA here is from genome assembly GCA_028288765.1 of Gemmataceae bacterium. Taxonomy (GTDB): domain Bacteria; phylum Planctomycetota; class Planctomycetia; order Gemmatales; family Gemmataceae; genus Urbifossiella. The sequence goes on from JAQGHQ010000527.1 coordinate 1,668, forward strand.
AAGCCGGGTTACCGGCCTGGACGCGGGGCGACCGGCCCGGGTTCGGTCGGTCGGAGGACGAGTGCGTGCTTCCGGGCCGTCGGGTTGGTATAGTTCCGATCAGTGCGATCACCGATCGATTTGGCGTCGGCCGGTGCGGGCGGGCCCGCGGCCGATTTCGTTCCCTTCACTTCTCGCGGAGGACGGACACATGGCGGACTGGAAGAAGCTGGCCAAGGATCTGATTCTGGCGGACGGGTATATCGAACGGAAAGAAACCGAGATCATCAAGAAGGAGCTGCTCGCCGACGGGGTGATCAGCAAGTCCGAGGCGGAGTTCCTGATCGACCTGCGGAAGAGCGCCCCGAAGGCGGTGGCCGAGTTCCACCTGTTCGTGTTCGAGGTGGTCAAGCGGGCGATCCTGGCGGACGGAGACATCAGTGCGGCGGAAGCGGCCTGGCTCCAGAAGTTCATCCTCGCCGACGGCATGGTGGACGACATGGAGAAGCAGTTCCTGCGCGACCTGAAGGCGGCGGCCAAGTCCACGAGCTCCGAGTTCGACGTACTGTACAAGAAGTACGCGGGGGCGTGACCGAATTGGCGAGGGGGGGGCATGAGCCCCCCGAGTGAACGAAGAACGGCTCGAAAGCTTCTCCTCACTCGGGGGACTCACGCCCCCCGCTCGCCAAGAATAACCTCTTCACACCCGACTGCGGTCGACTACTCGGGGGACTCACGGCCCCCCGCTCGCCCAAAAAGCGGGTCGCCCGAAACATCTCGATCCGGTAAGGTCCGGTCTCGACTGCTGACCTCTGACCACCTCCTTGCGGGGCGCGTAACCACCCGGATACGATACCGGGATGGAGGGAAACATAAACCTGACGGAAGAACTGACGCGGGCCGTCGCCGAACATCCTAACGAGCCGGTCCGGCTGATCGACCCGGTGACGAAGCGGCAGTACGTGCTGGTATCGGCAGACATCTATGACCGGCTGAGCGCTGCCTACGACGACTCGCCGTGGACGGACGAAGAGCGAGACGCGCTGCGGGCGGAGGCGGTCGACACGCTGGGTTGGGAGGGGATGGAAGCCTACCAGAGTGACGGCCCATGACGGTGCGCCGCGGCGAGGTGATCCTGACCCGTGGTCCACACGCGGCCGGGGGCCGGGGCAAGAAGCGGCCGGCGGTCGTGGTGCAGGCGGACGGGTACAACCAGACCGAACGATTCGTCATCGTGACCGAGGTCACGAGTAACCTGGCAAGGGCGACCGACCCGGCCCACCTTCTCATCGAGGTTGCTACCCCGGATGGTGCGGCGACGGGCCTCGCGCGGGACTCGGTCGTGACCTGCATGCAACTGGCGACGGTCAGTATGGACCGCGTGGACAGGGTGATCGGCCGGCTGTCCCCCGCCTTGATGACACGGCTCGACGCCTGCCTGAAGGCATCGCTGGGGATCTGATACCGGCAGCCCCCCACGGAGACCGGCCCCTACTCGCTGGAGAACCGCGTCGCCCGGAACATGCCGATCGGGTGGTCCGTGCGGCCGCGGTCGGCCAGGTCGGCCAGCACTTCTCCGACCACCGAGGCGAACTTGAACCCGTGGCCGGAGAACCCGCACGCGACCGACACCTGCGGGAACCCCGGGTGGACGTCGATCACGAAGTGCCTGTCCGGGGTCAGGGTGTACATACACACCTGACCCTTCGTCATCCCGCCGGTCAGGGCCGGAAGATGGGCGTCGAGGAACGCCCGCACGGGTGGTTCGTCGGCGGGGGTGGTCTCCCACTTCACCCCGTCCGGGCCTGTGAGCTCTGGCGCGCCGTAGTGGCGGGCGATCTTCAGCCCGAACCGGTCGATCGCGGGGAGCCCGTAGAACGGGCCGCCCGGCACGTCGGCGATGAAGATCGGGAACGTGTCGCGGCGAGCCAGGGCTGCGGACCGGGCCACGTCGAACCAGAGCAGCACCTGCCGCATCACCGTGAGTGGGACGCCGAGGTCGGCGAGCAAGGTCGTCGCCCACGCCCCGGCGGTGATCACGAGCTTCGCAGCGCGATACGTCCCGCGGTCGGTCGTCACGCGCACCCCCTCGCCCACCGCCTTCCATCCCCGCACTGCCTCGTCCGCGCGGACCTCCGCCCCGAGTGACACCGCGGCGTCGACGTGGGCCCGGACGCACTCCTCGACGTACAGGAATCCGGCGTTCGCCTCGAGAATCCCGGCGTAGTCGTCCGGGAAGCGGAACGGGTACCGCCGCGCGATCTCGGGGGCCGTGAGCTCCGCCGCCGCGAGCCCGTGTTCCCGGACCGACGCCCGGACCCCGCTCACCAGCTCCCCGTCCGTCGGCCCGATGTTCAGGGCCGGGCACTCCGTGAGCAGGTGCCGGCCGGTGAGCTGTTCGAGCTCGTACCACCGCGCGAACGCCCGGCGGAGGAGGGGGACGTAGTTCGGGTGCTCGTAGTACGCGGTGCGGATGATCCGGGTGTGGCCGTGGGAGCTGCCGCGGTCGTGGACGAGCGGGAACTGCTCCAGCCCGAGTACCCGCCGGCCCCGGCGGGCCAGCTCGAAGCACGCCGCCGACCCCATTCCGCCGACCCCGAGGACGATCGCGTCGAACGTGCGAGACATGTCGAGAGTGGTCTCCGGAGGAGGTTTACCCCATTGTTACCGCTTCCCGCGCAGCTCCGCCAGGGCCGCCCGCAGGACCGCCAGCTGCTCGGTGTCGTCTTTCGCCCCGGCGGCCCGCTTCAGCACGGCCGCCAGCTCGTCCTTGAGGGCGGAGTCGGTGGTCGCCCCGTGGGCGGCGGCGACCGCCCGCCGGAGCCAGCCGGCCGGGTGCGACGGGGCATCCGGGAACCTCTTCGCCATCTCGTCCGCCTGGGCCAGCAGGTCGGCGGCGAGCACCGGGAACCGCTTGGGGTCGGCCCGGAGCGTATCGGCCACCGCGGCGGCGGCCTCGTCGTCCTTGTTCAGTTCGAGCAGGACGCGGACGAGAATCTGCCGGGCCTCGGCGTCCGCCGGGAACACGTCGAGCAGACGGTCCAAGTCGCCGCGGGCCTTTCGCCAGTCCTTCTTGTCGATCAACATCCCCGCCCGGGCCACGAGTACGTCCCGATCGAACCGCCCGCTTTCGACGGCGGTATCGAGTTCGTCCAGGGTATCCACGCGCGGGGCGTCGAGGGCAATGAGGCGTCCCGCCAGGTGCAAGCGGGCATGGGAACAAGCCTGGTCGAGCGCCAGTGCGATGTTACAGTCCCGGAGGGCCGCGAGTCTGGCTTTCGAGTCGTCGGTCGCCGCACGGGCGGCGAGGGCCTCGGCCAGGGCGGTCGCGAGTTGACCCGGGATCGCCTCGACCCGCGCGAGCAGCCCTTCCGCGGTACGGGCCGGGCGATCGGTCCGGGCGGCGTCGAGGAAGCGGCCGATCTCGTCGGCCGTCGCGGCATACCCGACCTGCTGCGGCGATTCGCGGGCGGACAGTACGCCGACGAGCTCGCCGCGGTTGTTCAGTATCGGCCCGCCGGGCGAACCGGATTGGGCCGGGAGTTGAAGGACATTTACCGCGACCCGCGGTGCCTTTTCCCCGTCGGCGAGGGCGACCCGCCCCCGCTGGCGGACGGTCCCGGCCGCGTACACCCACGCGAACTCCAGCCCGCCGGGGTGGCTCATCGCGTGCAGCGGGTCGCCGGGTGCGGGGAGCTTGTCCGCGAGCGGAACGGCCCGGGCCGATTCGGGAACCGATTCCACCCGGACGAGCGCCAGGTCCCGGGCCGGGTCGCGGGCGAGTACCGTCCCGGCCCGCCACACGCAGCGGAGATGCAGCCCGACCGGGTCGCGGTACGGCTCCCGCTCGCTTACCCAGCGGTCATCGGCCCGGAGCGGGAACGCGACCCCGACCCGGTCGGCCGACCCGATCCCGCGGGCGGAGGTCAGGATGAGCCCGCGGTCGATCAGGACGCCGGCGGTGTGGAAGTCGGTCGCCGTCGGGCGGACCCACACCGTCGCCCGGGTCAACGTGTCGGCAATCCCGGGGGGCTCCGGGGTTGTCTTCGGTTGGGCGAGGGAGAGGAACTTGCGGACCTCGGCGGCCGATATCACGACCGCGGCGGTCGGGGTCTGTCGGCGGAGGGCGGCCACCATGCCGACCAGTTCCCCGCGGGCGTTCACCACCGGCCCGCCGCTGTCGCCCTCCTCGACCGGCAGCTGCCCGACGATCGCGTCCGCGTTGACGGCGAGCTTCCGCCCCCGCCAGCTGTACCCGTTCGCGAGCCGGCCGGTCTGGCGGGCGGGGCCGGTCGTGACGTTCCAGAGGGTATCGAGGTCGAGCCGGTGACCAACCACGCGGAGCGGATCGCCGGACCGGGCCGAACTCGCGGCGAACGGAATGGCTTTCACACCCGGCGGGAGCGACCCCAGCTCCACGAGCGCGAGGTCGGCCGCGTCCGACCGCTTCAGCACCTTCCCGGTGACGAGCAGCCCGCGGTCGCGCAGGAACGGCCGGTTACCGAGGTAGTCCGACTTGTCGGTGACCAGATCACCGTCGCGGTGCCACGGGAAGAACACGTCCACCTGATCCCGGTCGGCCACGACGTGCCGGCAGGTGACGAGCCACTTCCGGTCCGCGTCGACCACGAACCCGCTGCCGCTCCCGTCGTTCTCGGCGCGGATCCAGGCGCACGACGAGAGGGCGTCCGCTGGCAGGTCAACTGCGATCGACCGCGGAGTGAAGAGGACGACCGCCGCAACCAAAAAGACACAAGAAGAGGGCATAGATACCGGCCCGAGAACCAAGCCCCCGTAATTCGGGGGCTCGATGAGTCTACCCGATCTTCGCGTTCACGGCGAACACCGGCGCGAAGTGTGATCGGTAGCCGTAGACGAGGAACGCGAGCAGCGGGACGAGCACGTGGCCCGGGCCGGGCTGGTTCAAGAGGTATACCTCGTAGAACAGGATGTTCACCCCGATCGGGGTGAGCATCGTGACCCCGAGCGGGACCAGCCGGCCGCTCAGCAACATGACCCCGCCGATGATTTCCAACGCCTTCACCGCGTAGAGGTACTTCGAACTAATCAAGAGCCCGATGAACGTGTACGCCGGCTCCGGGGGGAGCGGCAGATCGATGAACCGGAGGAACATGTTCAGCCCGAACACCACGAATATCAGCCCGACGAATGTACGCACCGCGATCACTGGCCACTTCATGACATGCACCTGGTGAGACGTGAGGTTTCCGACCGGCAAGAGATACCCCGTCCCCGCGGCGTTCTTGCAGGGTCTTTCAGAGTAGTCCGCTCGCTCCGCGAGCGGTTGCTTCTGGCACGTCGGAGGCGAAGAACCGACTGTTCGCGGAGCGAGCGGACCGGGCTATGACGAGATCCTGGATGGATGTACGTTTTCACCCCGACGGGGTGAAATCCCTGAGACGCCAATTCCTCGTGGATGTCGACCGAGCAAGCGGACCACACTCCCGACCGAGACTTGAAACACCCTAACACCCTCGGGTCGGGCAGTAGACGGTTGCGTTCGCGGCCCGGGTCGGGTATCCCTGACGCACACCCCGGGAGCTGCCGATGACCCACCGTCTGACCGTCGCCCTCATCCTCGCCGTCTGCCTCCCGCCCGGCGCGGCCCACGCCCAGCCGAAACGACTCCTGACGGTCGACGACCTCTACCGGCTCGACGGGCCGCGTGACACCGCCCTGTCACCGGACGGCCGGGCGGCCGTGTTCGTCCGCCAGTGGATCGACCCGGACACGAAAACCGAGCGGATGTCGGTGTGGCGGGTGGGGCGCGAGCGGGACACGGGATCGCCCGCCGAACCCGGGGAGCCGGACGCGCGGGCGCCGGTGTATTCCCCGGACGGGAAGTGGGTGGCATTCCTCTCGACCCGGCCGCGGCCGGACGGGTGGAAGCGGACCCCGCCGGCCCCGCCCGAGTCCGATCCGGCGACCGACGTCTGGCTGATTCCGGCGGCCGGCGGGGCGGCCGTCCCGCTCGCGGGGCCGGAGAAACCCTACGGCCGGGTGTTCAACGACGGCTTCTACGGCCGGCTCGCGTTCTCGCCGGACTCCACCAGGCTCGCATTCATCGCCGACGACGGGAGTGACCCGCGGGCCCCGGCCGAGAAAGCGAACGGGGTGGCCGTCGTCCGCGAGGACCAGGGGGAAGGGTACACCGGGTACGGTGCGGCCCAGGTCTGGGTCGCGCATCTGGACCCGAGACCGGGGAACTGTGCGGCGAGTAAGATCGACCGGTTGACGACGGACGGCACGTGGTACGGCGACCCGCAGTGGCTCCCGGACGGGAAGGGCATCGTCCTTCACGCGAACCGGTCCGCGGACCGCGAGTCGGTCCGCTACAGCATCAACAAGAACTACGACCTCTGGCTGATCGACACGACCACGAGAGCCACCCGCCAGCTCAGCAACGGCCCCGGGCCCGAGGTGTCGCCGCGGGTCTCCCCGGACGGGACCCAGCTTGTCTGCCTGAGCGTCCCCCGCAAGGGGTCGCACCGGGATACGTTCAACCTGATGCTGATCGACCTCAACAACGGGAAGATACAGGTGGCGTTTGACCACCACGCGAACGCGAAGAGAAAGGCGCCGCACCCGGCCCTGGTGTTTCCCCTCCCGGTCGACTGCTGGGACGGGGACGGTCATCTGGTGTATTCCGCGGAGCGGGGCGTTCGCACCGAGACGATCCGGCTCCACGTTGCCACCGGGGACGGGCAAGCACTTCACGGGGCGTCGAAGGAAGACGAAACGCTGGGCACGGCCGCCGGCCGGGTCTCGCTGCGGGCGAAGTACACCCCGCCCGGGAACCTGTTTCTGAAAGACGTCGCCATCGGCGAGCAGAAGGCGATCACCTGGAAGAGCTCCGACGGGCTGGAGATTGAAGGCATCCTGACCACCCCGCCAGCCGAGGCCGGGGTGAAGCCGCCGTACAAGCTGGTCGTCCACCCCCACGGCGGGCCGCACGGCCGGGTCGCCCTGGGGTTCGACTTTACCGCGCAGCTGTTCGCCGCGAACGGGTACGCGGTGTTCCAGCCGAACTTCCGCGGGTCGTCCGGGTACGGGCAGAAGTTCATCGACGCCGACCGGGACGACTTCGGCGGCGGGGACATGCGGGACATCCTGACCGGGGTCGACTACCTCATCGCCGAAAAGGTTGCGGACAAGGACCGGCTGTTCGTGTATGGCACCAGCTACGGCGGGTTCATGACCACCTGGCTGGTCGGCCAGACTGATCGGTTCCGGGCCGCGGCCGCCCAGAACGCGGTCACCGATTTGACCATGATGTGGTCCTTGAGCGACATCCAGAGCTGGACCGAGTGGGAGTTCGGCGGGCGGCCGTGGGAGGTGCCGGGGAAGATGCGGAAGCACAGCCCGCTGACCTACGCGGACAAGGTGAAGACGCCGACGCTGGTGCTCCACGCGGCGGCCGACCGGCGGTGCCCGCTCCCGATGGGCCGGGCGTACTATCAGGCGCTCAAGGCCCGCGGGGTGCCGACCGGGCTGGTCGTCTACCCGGACGAGGGGCACGGCATCCGCCAGCCGCGGCACCGGGAGGACGTGTTCCACCGGGTCCTCGGCTGGTTCGCGCGGTATGACAAGCCGTGAGGCGATTGGCCGCGAAGAGGCGGATGTGCCCGCATGCCGTGAGGAGAATAACGGTGCTGATCGCGATGGCCGGACTGCCGGGGACCGGGAAGAGTACGATCGCTGCCCGGCTGGCGGCCGAACTCGGCGGCGTCGTGCTGAGCAAGGACGTGGTCCGGTCCGCCCTGTTCCCGCCGCCGGTGCTCGACTACACCCGCGAGCAGGACGACATCACCGTGGCCGCGATCTACGCCGCCGCAACCCGCATCCTGACCACCGCCAGGGATCACCCGGTCATCCTCGACGGCCGGACGTTCTCGCGGGCGTACCAGGTCCGCGACCTGTTCGCCGCGGCCCAGGCCGCCGGTGAGGTGCCGCGCGTGATCGAGTGCGTCTGCGCCGAGGACGTGGTCCGCGAGCGGCTGGAGCGCGATCGGGCCGTGGGAATTCACCCGGCCGGGAACCGGACGTTCGGCCTGTACCTGTCCGTGAAAGACCGGGCGGAGCCGATCACCGTCCCCAAGCTGATCCTCGACACCGGCACGACGCCGTTTCCGGAATGCGTCCGTCAGGCCCTGCAGTACGTGAAGCGGACGTAGATCAGATCGGTCCGTTGTCGTCACAAGCCCCTTCGCCCCGCCGGTGAACCTCTCATGAGCCCTCTCCGTCTCCTGATCGTTCTCACACTGGGGATTCTCCCGGGTCTTCGCGCGGCCCGCGCCGTCGAACCGTGGGCCGATCAGAAACTGCCCGTGACGGACGGGCTGGAACTGTGGCTCGACGCGGCCCGGATCGATGCCGCGGCGAAAGCCACGAAGGAAAAGGCGGTGGCGGCCGACGGGAAGCTCGCCGCCTGGTTCGACGGGTCCGGCAAGGCCCGCCACCTGCGCCAGCCCGCCGAGGCCGCGCGGCCGGGCGTGGTCCGGGTCGGCGAGGTGGCGGTGGTTCGTTTCGACGGCGAGGACGATCACCTTCGCCTGACCCAACAGAATGGTGAACTGAAGGCGTTCACGGTGTTCGTGGTCGTCGCCCCGCGGGCCAACCCCGGCGACTTCCGCGGGTTCCTCGCCCTGAACGCGCCCGGCGGCCGGGACTACGAGACCGGGCTGACGATCGACATGGGCCCGGCGGGCAGCCCGCGGTTCACCGAACTGAACGTCGAGGGCCGGGGCTTCGGCGGGGCCCGGAACCTGCTCAAGCCGGGCGGTCCGTTCGGGCAGCTGTACCAGCTCGAAGCCCGCGGCGACCCGGCGACCCGGTCTATCAAGCTGGTCGTGAACGGAACGTCTTCCGGCGAGCGGCCGTGGGACCCGTCGCCTCTGAGCTCGAGCGAGATCACGGTCGGCGCGCGGTACTACACGAACGGCCCTGGGCCGCAACAGGTCCGCGGGTTCGCCCGGGCGGATATTGCCGAAGTCCTCGTCTACGACCGGGCACTCGCGGCCGACGAAGCAACGAAGGTCCGCGGGTACCTCGACGCCAAGCACGCCACCCTCAAAAAGGCCCTGCCGCCGGACGGCGACGGCCGGGGCGAAGCGCTGGTCCCGGTCGCGGACCCGCCGCCGGTGCAGGTGTTCGTCCCCGGGTTCACCGCCCGCCAGCTGCCCGTCGATCTCGCCAACGTCAACAACATCAAGTACCGGTCCGACGGAACGCTCGTCGCCCTCTGCTACAATGGCGACATCTGGGTGCTGCGGGATACCGACGGGGACGGGCTGGAAGACAAGGCCGAGCTGTTCTGGGAGAACAAAGGCCGGCTCCGCGCGCCCATCGGGATGGACCTGACCCCGCCGGGCTACAAGCACGGGACCGGGGTGTTCGTCGCGTGCAAGGGGAAGTGCTCGCTGATCGTGGACACGGACGGCGACGGCAAGGCCGACAAGGAGATCGTCGTCGCCGATGGGTGGAAGGAGCCGAATCACAACGTGGACTCGCTCGGGGTCGCCTTCGACCCGCGCGACGGCAGCGTGTACTTCGGCCGGGGGACCGGCGACTACACGAACGCCTACCAGCTCGACAAGGATGGCAAGGCCGGGTACGCGCTCGCGAGCGAGCGGGGCACGATTCTGCGCGTGTCGCCGGACTTCAAGACGCGGGAGATCGTCGCCACCGGTATCCGATACCCCGTCGGGTTGCGGTTCAACCGCCACGGCGATCTGTTCGCCACCGACCAGGAAGGGGCCACCTGGCTGCCGAACGGCAACCCGCTCGACGAGCTGTTGCATATCCAGAAGGGCCGGCACTACGGCTTCCCGCCGCGGCACCCGAAGCACCTCCCGGACGTGATTGATGAGCCGAGCACGTTCGACTACGGCCCGCAGCACCAGTCGACGTGCGGGCTCTGCTTCAACGAGCCGGTGAAGGACGGCGGCCCGGTGTTCGGCCCGAAATCCTGGGCCGGCGATGCCATCGTGACCGGGTACTCCCGCGGCAAACTGTACCGCACCCAGCTCGTGAAGACCCCGGCCGGCTACGTCGCCCGGAATCAACTCTTCGCTTGCCTGAACATGCTCACGGTCGATGCGTGCGTATCGCCGGACGGGTCGCTCGTCGTCGCGTGCCACGGCGGCGGGCCGGACTGGGGCAACGGCCCGACCGGCAAGGGCAAGCTGTTCAAGATCGCCTATACGGACCGCGATCACCCACAGCCGGTACTCGTGTGGCCGGTCGGTCCGCGAGAAGTGCGGGTCGAGTTCGACCGGCCAGTCGACCCGGCGCTCCTCCGGGACGTGGTAAACCGCACGAAGCTGACGGCCGGGCGGTATGTCCGGGCCGGGGACCGGTTCGAGTCGCTCTGGCCCGGGTACGCGGTCGTGCAGGCCGAGAAGACGACCCCCCGGTACGACGTGCCGGTCCACTCCGCCCAGCTGACCCCGGACCGCCGGACGCTGATCCTGGCCACCGACCCGCACCCGGCCGCGGTGCATTACGCATTGACACTCCCCGGCATGGGCCGGCCGTCGAAGGAGAGCCCACCGAAGGGCACCCTCCCGCAGCACCCGCAGGTCGACCTCGACTTCGACCTGTCCGGGTGCGAGGCGGCGTGGACCGGGAAGGATGGAACGGTCTGGACCGGCTGGCTGCCGCACCTCGACCTCGCGGTGTCCCGCAAGCTGACCGCCGGTAGCGCGAATCACGATGTCCTCTGGAGGGCGATGGAACAGCAGGGCGAGCTGACGCTGAAGGCACAGCTCAACCTCACGAACATGCTCCGCCCCGCCGTTCAGCCCGGCTCGAGTATCAACTACGAGTTGCCGCCGGAGGAGGTGACTCTCAGCGTCAGTACACGCGCAGAGCTCGCGATCGAGGCCCCGGGCGCGCGACGCATCATGAGGGAAGGAGGCCTGGCAAGGACGACCGTGGGCCGTCTGTACTTCGAGCCTGTGGGGCAATCCCTGGCCGCCGTGTTCCGGCTCACACATACACCCAGGGGGGAGGACGCGATCCGACTCGACACGTCCTACTCGACGAAAGACGACAGCACACAGCGCCCCCTCCCGCTCCACCGGATGCTCGTCCCGTGGGCCGACACGAAGCCGGCCGCGGTCGGTCAGCTGGTCGAGGTGGTGCGGGCGAAAGAGCTCGACGGCGGCAGCTGGGCGCGCGGGCGGAAGGTGTTCTTCGGCGAGCCAGGTGGGTGTTTCAAATGCCACACCGTCCACGGCATGGGCGGCACGATCGGCCCGGACCTGACTAACCTCGTCCACCGCGACTACCCGTCGGTCTTCCGCGACATCACGCAACCGAGCTTCGCCATCAACCCAGATTACCTCGCTCAGGTGATCCATCTGAAAGACGGGCGGACGCTCACCGGGGTAGTCCGGACGGCCGGCGACAAGCTCCACCTCGGCGACCAGAAGGGCGTCACCACCGTGATCGACCGGGCCGACGTGGACGAGATGAAGCCGTCGGCGGTCTCGATCATGCCCGACGACATCGTCAAACAGCTCGGCCCGGACCGCACCCGCGACCTGCTCACGTTCCTGCTGACCGCGCCGCCGTCGATGCCGCGGGACTATCCCGGGGCCCGGCCGAAGCCGCGGACGACAGCCGAGGTGAACGCGGTCCTCGCCGGCGCGCCGAACCCGCCCGAAAAGACACGCCCGGTGCGCATCGTTCTCGTCGCCGGGCCGAAGGACCACGGCCCCGGCGAGCACGACTACCCGGCATGGCAGAAGGCATGGGCGGAGCTGGTGGCCGCGGCGGACAACGTCGAGGTGGCGACCGCCTGGGAGTGGCCGGCGAAGGAGGAGTTCGGGAAGGCCGACGTGATGGTGTTTTTCCAGCGCGGCGACTGGGACGCAAAGCGGGCGGCCGACGTCGACGCCTTCCTCGAACGGGGCGGCGGGCTGGTTTACCTCCACTGGGCGGTCGACGGCCGGAAGGATTCGCCCGGCTTCGCCAGGCGGATCGGGCTGACCTGGGGGAACGGGTCGAAGTTCCGGCACGGGCCGGTGGACCTCGCGTTCAACCGCGAGGCGAAACACCCCGTCGCCCGGAACTTCGACAAGCTGGCGATGGTGGACGAGAGCTACTGGAACCTGACCGGCGAACTGCCTGCGGGCCGGGTGATCGCCTCCGCCGTCGAGGACAACCAGCCGAGGCCGCTGTTCTGGTCTTTGGAACAGGGGAAGGGCCGCGTATTCGTATCGATCCCGGGCCACTACTCGTGGACGTTCGACGACCCACTCTTCCGGGTCCTCCTGCTCCGCGGGATCGCGTGGACGGCCCGCGAACCGGTGGACCGGTTCATCGAGTTGGTGTGGACGGGCGCGGACGTGGCGAAGTAGGCACGCGGAGGCGAGCGGATAGACAGGGCCATTTTCCTTTATCACAGTAGGTCGTGAGCGCATGGCTTCCTCGGGCCAGGCGATTCCGCCCGGTCCGGCGCGTTCCTCCCCCGACCCCGGGCGTACCCCGGGCTCGGTCCTCCCAGCTCTTCAGACGGGCAACCCGCCTGCCTCACCCGTTCGATGACCCGCCCGGGCTACCCGTGAGCGCCCCGGACGCGACAACGGACGGAGAGCGATCCGCCAATTGGGTTCGTTCCGCAGAACCGACCGCCTGCACGGCGGATGGCCGCCGCCCGGCCGCCGCGACGGGCGAACCCGTCGGTCCGGATTGGGTTCGTTCCGCAGAACCGACCGCCTGAACGACGGGCGGGACCTGCTCGACCACCAGAGCGGGCGGAACTTCGGGTGCGGATTGGGTTCGTTCCGCAGAAACGACCGCCTGCCCGACCGGCGGGACCGGCTCGGCCGACACCTCGGGCGGACGCTCCGCCGCGAATTGGGTTCGGTCCGCGGAAACGGCTTCCGACCCGGCCGGCGGCACACACCCGGATTCCCACTCGCCCGCGGCTGGCGGCCGGAACCGGCCCCCGGCCCGGGCGGCCTGGAGCCGGTCGAACAGCTGGAACGTCTGGGTCAGCTGGCGGGACAGGTGGGCCTCGTACCGCATCACCTTGTCCGTCGAATGGGTCGGCACCAGGTTCACCTGCCGGGCCAACTCGACCGCCCCGCCCAGGTCCGCCTCCGCCCGGGCCAGCCCGGCCTCCAGCCGGGCCACCTTCCCCCGCAACCCGGCCGTCTCCCGCTCCAGCTGCCGCCCGGCTGCGGCCAGGATGTCCGCCGGGTCCTGCCCGGTTTCGTCCCCGAACGCGGCCAGGACCTCCCGGACGGACCCGGCTGTCCACCCGTCCCACCCGGCCGGGTCCTCCCAGGCGGCGTCCGGGAGGTCGAGATCGCCGAGGAACAGGGCGTCGTCCAGCGGCCCCAGGATCTCGACCTGGCTGACCCACTCGAGGAGCCGGCCGGCCCGCGGGTCGGGGAGCCGGTGGTCGTCCGGGA
>JAQGHQ010000551.1 GCA_028288765.1 Gemmataceae bacterium
GCGCGGCCGGCGGGCCCGCGGGGGCCGCGGCCCCGGCCGCGGCTGGTAGCCCGGCGGCCCAGCGGAGCACCCGGAGAAGTTCGGCCCGCTGTACCGGCTTACTCACATAGTCGTCCATGCCGGCTGCCAGGCACCGCTCCCGGTCGCCCTTCATCGCGTGGGCGGTCATCGCCACCACCGGCGTCCGGATGCCGGTCCCGGCTTCCCGCACGCGGATCATCCGGGTCGCCGCGAAGCCGTCCATCTCCGGCATCTGGACGTCCATCAGGACGAGATCGAACGCCGCCCGGCCGAGCGCGGCCAGGGCCTGTGCCCCGTCGGCCGTCACGATCACGGCGTGTCCGTACCGCTCCAGCAACCGGACCACGACCCGCTGGTTCACGGCGTTGTCCTCGGCCAGCAGCACCCGCATCGGGCGGGTCGATTCCTCGTCCGGCGCGGGGTCCTTGGCCCGTGCCGCCGCCGCCACGACCGGGGCGGGGGAAGCCGGCAGGGCCGCCGCGATCGCCCGGTTCAGCTCGGCCGGCTTGACCGGCTTGACCAGGAACGCGGCCACCCCGAGGTCCCGGCACCGGGCCGAATCCCCCGGGCGGTCGGCCGAGGTCAGCATCAGGATTGTCGCCCCGGCCAGGGCCGGCTCCCGCCCGACCTGCTCGGCCACCATGAACCCGTCCATCCCGGGCATCATGCCGTCGAGCAGGATGAGCGGGTACGGCGCCCCCTTCCCGGCCGCCCACCGGAGCTCGTCCAGGGCCTCCTGGCCGCTCGCCGCGCACGTCGGCCGCGCCCCCCAGTGGCGGACCGTCTCGGTCAGGACCCGCCGGTTGGTCGCGTTGTCGTCCACCACCAGTACCGCCAGTCCGGTCAGGTCGGCCGGGATGGCGGCGGTCCGCTCGATCGACCCGCGGGCCGGTTCCAGCCGGACCTCGAAGAAGAACGTGCTCCCTTTGCCGACCTCGCTCTCGGCCCACACCCGCCCGCCCATCAGCCCGACCAGCCGCTGACAGATGGTCAACCCCAACCCGGTCCCGCCGAACCGCCGGGTGGTGCTGCCGTCCGCCTGGGTGAACGGCTCGAACACCGCCTTCAGTTTCTCCGCCGGGATGCCGATGCCGGTGTCCGAGACCCCGAACCGGAGGCGGATCGCGTCGCCGTCGGCGGGCACCCGGTCGGCCCGGACGACCACCTCGCCCCGGTCGGTGAACTTGATCGCGTTGCCGACCAGGTTGGTCAGCACCTGGCGGAGCCGGTGCGCGTCGCCGATCACCAGGTCGGGCACGTCCGGGAGGACGTCGCACGCGAGTTCGAGCCCCTTCGCGTGGGCCCGCAGGGCCAGGGCCCGCAGCGCGTCCCCGACCGCGTCCCGGAGAGAGAACGGGACGGGGTCGATGTCGAGCTTCCCGGCCTCGATCTTGGAGAAGTCGAGGATGTCGTTGATGACCGTCAGCAGGGCGTCGGCCGACGACTTGACCAGCCCGAGCGACTCCCGCTGGTCGGGGGTCAACTCGGTTTCGAGGATCAGGTCGGTCATCCCGAGGATACCGTTCATCGGGGTCCGGATCTCGTGACTCATGTTCGCCAGGAACTCGCTCTTCGCCCGGCTCGCCGCCTCGGCCGCCGCGGACGCCCGGCGGAGGGCCGCCTCGACCTCCTTCCGGCCGGTGATGTCCTGGACCTGGGCGACGAAGTGGAGCGGGTCGCCGGCCGCGTCCCGAACGAGAGAAACGCCCAGCAGCACCCACACCGGGTGCCCGTCCCGGTGGAGGTACCGCTTCTCCAGCTGGTAGGTCCGGGCCTGCCCGGCCAGGATCTCGCGGGCCCGGGCCGTGTCGGCGGCCAGGTCGTCCGGGTGCGTGATCTCCTGGTACGACCGGGCGAGCAGGCCGGCCTCGGGGTAGCCGACGAGCTCGCACAGGCAGCGGTTGACCCGGAGGAACCGCCCGTCCGGGGCGACCAGGGCCATCCCGGTGGCCGCGTCGTCGAACGCCCGGCGGAACCGCTCCTCGGTCTGCCACAGCTCGGCCGTCCGCTGCCGGACCCGCTCCTCGACGGTCGCGCGGGCGGCCTCCAGGTCGGCCTCCCGCCCCGCCGTCTGCACGAGGTCCCGGTCCCCCCGCCAGCAGGCGTACCCGAGGAACAGATCGAGGAAGACCACCCACCCGGTGTGTTCGGCCCACCGCCAGTCGGTCCCGGCCGCCGTCCCGTACACCGACTCGGGCCACGCCAGCCCGCGGACGAGGTGGTCGAGGGTGGTGACCGCGGATGCGGTCAGCAGGACCCGCCAGTCGCGGTAGATGGCCAGGAACGCGAGCGACCCGAACACGTGGAAGTGGGCCTCGATTCGCCCCCCGGTCAGGTGGATGAGCAGCCCGGCGGAGAACATCTGGGCGGCCGCGATGACGAACCGGGTGTTCGCCCGCCCCGGCCGGGTCAGGACCAGGGCGACCGGCAGCCCGACCACGACCGCCCCGAGGACGAGGGCGGCCCAGACGTGCGGATGGGTCCGGCTGGCGGCGCCGGCCCAGGTGAGCGGTGTGATCCAAAGCACCAGGGCGATCATCCCGACCCACTGGAACACCAGCAGGACGGCGAACATCCGGTCGGTCCGCCGGTAGATCGCGTCCCGGTAGCCGTCCGCGAGGTCTCGGACCCGGGTGCCGATGTCCGCCGTCGTCGTACCCGACCCCATGATTCACCTTCCCGTTATCGGGCCCGCCTGCCGCGGGGCATCTATATGTCAGGCCGGTCACTCGCCCGGAGCGAACAGGGCACACCCGAAGACGGGCGCGCCGGCCGGCCCCGCGCCGCCTTCGACCCAGGCCAGCACCGCACGCCGGCCCGGGCTTTCGCCCGTCAGCCCGCGGGTTTTCGTGAGACCGCCGCGGAATACGACCCGGCCGGTCGGGTCGGACAGCACCGCCTGGCCGGAGGTCTCGGCCCCGTACCGCCGGGCCTCCGCGCCGTCCGGATCGGTCGCCACCTCGACCCCTGGGATCCACGAAGCGACGTCCCACGACTCGCCCCGCTCCCAGCCGTCCGCGGTCTCCGCCGGGCGAACGAACACCACCCGAGCGGAAAGGCCCGGGGCCTCCCGCAGGACTTCCGCCAGCTCCCCGAGGGTGGCCCGCGTACACGGGCACCGGGGGTGGGCGAGCAGAGTCAGCTGCCAGCGGCCGGGGGCCGGGTCAGCGGCCACGGCCGGGGGCAATCTCACGCCCCCCGCGGTCACGTCGTACCGCTCCCAGACCCAGAACCCGCCCGCCACTGCGGCGATCCAGATGAACCCCAGCGCCCAGACTGCTGTCTCGCGTCCCAAGAGCGTGCCCTCGACGAACGCGGGCGACCCGGCCCGTGTGTTGGGTTGTTTGCGAGGCGAAAGGTGATAATCATTGTGACCCTAGTTCGTCCCAGGCCATAACTGCATAGTAAACGAGCAAATATGGGGGACTTTTCTCACCCAAGGGAGGCAGGTTTTGGCACCTGACGGAGAATTGAGACGAGGAGGTGAATAGCCCGCACAGCGGGATCAGGGCATCGAACCGGTCTCGCGCCGCCCGGTTCCGCTCGCAAGGAACGGCTTCCGGATCCGCGGGGTGTACTCCCGGGCAGCGAACTGATTATGTTGACCCGGACGAGGACGTGCTGAGGAACGACCGGTGCGGGGGGTTCAGCAGATCGAGGAGCAGCTGGCGGCGGGTCGTTACTGCCGACCGCCTCCCTGCTCAAGCAGGATCCCAAGAAGGGGAGCATCAGGGCGAAGCGGCTTCAGGCCGGGTGGGACGATGAGTACCTGCGGCGAGACCGACAGGGAACCACGGACGATTAGCACTCAATCGGAAATCCGAGACAGGCCCCGAGCCGTAAAGATCTTCCGGCGCGGGACTTGCCTCGGATTTCGTGCTTCGACGTTCGGATTTCCGGGAGAGCCGGGTCAGTGGTTCAGGTAGCTGTCGTAGACGCAGGGGTTGAACGGGCCGTTCATCGCCCCGTGGCCGTAGACCGGAGTATGACACCGACCGCATTCCAGCCCCCTCGGGCCACACGGGTCGAAGAACGACCGGCACGGCCCGAAGAAGAAGCCCAGGTCGGACTTCAGCGACCCGCACCCGTTATTGCATCTCCGGCCGAACTGGCAGTCCGTGCCGACGTACCCGCCGGTCGTATTCATCACGAACCCGCGGGTCGCGGTCGCGCCCGGGCGGGCCGTCCCGCAGCTGGCGCACCCGCCGTCCCCCGGGACCACGACTGTGCCCGGGGTCGGGGCAATCGGCGTGCCCGCCGCGGCCGCCGGGACGGACGGGACCGTCAGCGCGGTCGGGCCGGTGGCCGGCTGGGCCGTCACGGCGGAGTTCCCGGCCCGAACCTGCGGGATCGGCACGGCCGTCGACCGGACCGGGCCCGGGCCGACCGGCAGGGTCGGTGGTTGATTCTGGGCCGACGCCGACCCGGCCAGCGCGAGCACGCTGACCGCCGCGGCGAACAGGCTACGCCACATCCGTTGACGCATATCGATCACCTTTACCGTGACGTGGGGGACGCCGCTTCCGTGGCGGCTATTCGGAAATCGGAGGCCGGGTCCGCGCGGAATCGGGGAAAGGCCCGAGTACCGGGCAGGCGGGCCGTTGCCCGGGTGGTGTTGCGGCGGACGGGGCGGACTCGATGCGTCGGCGAGGGGGAGCGGTCGTACCGGCGGTGACGGCTGGGGAAGGTGACCGGCCCGTTTCCCGGCCCGGGTGTTGCTCCGGTCCCGGAGGTTACGTACCTTACCGGGTATCTCCGGGCTCGTGATCTCCGTTAACCCGAAGAAGAAAGACCCCGAAATGACGACGACCGACCCCTCTCCCCGCGGCCGGCTCGCGGGACTCACCGCCCGCCCTGGTGCGGGTCTCGCCCGTCTCGTCCTGGCGCTCGTTCTGCTCGCCGGGGCCGCGGCCCCGGCGGCCGCCGCGGACCACCCCCCGGCCGGCCCGGCCCAGCACAAGGGCGGGGAAGCGAACCTCACCCTCCCGGACCTGAACTCGACCGAGTTCCTCGGCGGGATCGGCGGGAAGAATCTCCTGTACCTCGGCCTCGTCGTGTCCGCCGCCGGGCTCGTGTTCGGCCTGGTCATCTACTCCCAGCTCAAGAATCTGCCCGTCCACCAGTCGATGCGGGAGGTGTCCGAGCTGATCTACGAGACGTGCAAGACGTACCTGATCACCCAGGGCAAGTTTCTCTTCGTCCTCTGGCTGTTCATCGGGGCGATCATCGTCTTCTACTTCAAGTTCCTCCAGCACTTCGACGACCAGAAGGTCGCGATCATCCTGGGGTTCAGCGTGATCGGTATTCTGGGCAGCTACGGAGTCGCCTGGTTCGGCATCCGGGTGAACACGTTCGCGAACAGCCGGACCGCGTTCGCCAGCCTGACCGGGAAGGCGTACCCGTGCTACGCGATCCCGCTGAAGGCCGGGATCAGCATCGGGATGCTGCTCATCTCGGTCGAGCTGTTGCTCATGCTCGTCATCCTGATGTTCGTCCCCGGCGACTACGCCGGGTCGTGTTTCATCGGGTTCGCGATCGGCGAATCACTCGGGGCCGCGGCCCTACGGGTGGCCGGCGGGATCTTCACCAAGATCGCCGACATCGGGGCCGACCTGATGAAGATCGTGTTCAAGATCAAGGAGGACGACGCCCGGAACCCGGGCGTCATCGCCGACTGCACCGGGGACAACGCCGGCGACTCGGTCGGCCCGTCGGCCGACGGGTTCGAGACGTACGGGGTCACGGGCGTCGCCCTGATCTCGTTCATCCTGCTCGCCGTACCCGACCAGAAGGTGCAGGTCCAGCTGCTCGTCTGGATCTTCATGATGCGGGTAATGATGGTGATCGCGTCCGGGGCGTCGTACTTCATCAACGAGGCCCGGGCGAAGAAGATGTACGAGAACGAGCGGCACTTCAACTTCGAGCACCCGCTCACGTTCCTCGTCTGGCTCACGTCGATCGTGTCGGTGGCGCTGACGTACCTGGTGTCCGTGATCCTGATCCCGGACCTCGGCGGGGACACCTCGCTGTGGTGGAAGCTGTCGACGATCATCACCTGCGGGACGCTCGCCGGGGCGATCATCCCGGAGCTGGTAAAGGTGTTCACCAGCACCCACTCGGGGCACGTCCGGGAGGTCGTCACCTCGTCCCGCCAGGGCGGGGCGTCGCTGAACATCCTGAGCGGGTTCGTGGCCGGGAACTTCAGCGCGTACTGGATCGGGATGACGATCCTCACGCTGATGGGGGTGGCGTACGGGATGAGTATCCGGGTCGCCGAGACGTCGCCCGACCTGATGCTCGCCCCGGCGGTGTTCGCGTTCGGGCTGGTCGCGTTCGGGTTCCTCGGGATGGGGCCGGTGACGATCGCCGTGGACAGCTACGGCCCGGTGACCGACAACGCCCAGTCGGTGTACGAGCTCTCGACCATCGAGACGATTCCCGGGGTGAAGGACGAGATCAAGCGGGATTTCGGGTTCGACCCGGACTTCGAGACGGGGAAAGACAACCTGGAGAAGAACGACGGGGCCGGGAACACGTTCAAGGCGACGGCCAAGCCGGTGCTCATCGGGACGGCCGTGGTCGGGGCGACGACGATGATCTTCTCGATCATCGTGCTCCTGACCCACGGGCTCCAACCGGTCCTACTGTCGAACCTGTCGATCCTGTACCCGCCGTTCCTGCTCGGGCTGATCGCCGGCGGGGCGATGATCTACTGGTTCACCGGGGCGAGCACCCAGGCGGTCAGCACCGGGGCTTACCGGGCGGTCGAGTTCATCAAGGCGAACATCAGGCTCGACGACACGGTGACGAAGGCGAGTACCGAGGACAGCAAAAAGGTGGTCGAGATTTGCACGAAGTACGCCCAGGCGGGGATGTTCAACATCTTCCTCACGGTGTTCTTCGCCACCCTCGGGTTCGCCTTCCTGGAGGAGTACTTCTTCATCGGCTACCTGATCTCGATCGCGCTGTTCGGGTTGTACCAGGCGATCTTCATGGCGAACGCCGGCGGGGCGTGGGACAACGCGAAAAAAATCGTCGAGACCGAGCTGAAGGCGAAAGGGACCGACTTGCACGCGGCGACGGTGGTCGGAGACACGGTCGGCGACCCGTTCAAGGACACGTCGAGCGTGGCCCTGAACCCGATCATCAAGTTCACGACCCTGTTCGGCCTCCTGGCGGTGGAGCTGGCGGTGTCGCTGGGCCGGCCGATCGCGGAAGGCGGCGAGGGCTCTCTCCTGCGGCACGGACTGTCGGTCGTGTTCCTCGCGATCTCCGCGTTCTTCGTCCACCGCTCCTTCTACGGGATGCGGATCAAGGAGACCGCGCCCGAGACGAAGGTGTGACGGACGCCGGGATCGCCGGTCACACGAACGCCCACCCGCCGTCGCGGGTGGGCGTTCGGCTTTTCGGGCTGGGCGTAATCGGTCGGGCTCGGGTGGGTGGTGTAGCCGCATCAACAGGGCGACCATAAATATCTGTTAGATTATATATTTATATATACAAAAGTATATTTAACGAGACGGATAGTTAACGCGCGTTAATCACCGCCGGCTAAGTCGCCCGGGGGCGGGTGCGCGGCGCGGCAACCAGAAAACCTTAACGAATCTTAACTCATCAACCCGGGCGTTTTTAAGACGTGTGTGGATTGGGGTTTCCGGGAATCACTTCTTACCTCCACGAGATGCCTGGCGCACAACGAAAACCGCCGGATGGGCGCACCCGGCGGGAAGAGATAGCTCAGCAAGCAGAGGGCCGATCTCTTCAATGCGGGCCCCACCGACTCACGCGGCGGGTGAAAAAACACAAGCACCCGCCGGTCCAGCTGGATCAGAACATCCATGTTAACACTAGCTTATGTAATAATATGCTCACAACGTGACGACATACTGAGCGTGAATTTCGATTTTTCACGCCACCAGCCGGTTATTCGCCCGAATCGGTCGGGACGTGCGAAAAAACTAGGCCGGCAAACGCAGCTGGTTGAGTGTGATTTCCAGATTTTGGAGGTGTACCTGGGGTCACGGCGGAACTGCCGGCGCTCGACCAGCCGCTCCCATTCATCCACGAAACGGGGTTGGTGGGCATCGGGTTCTCCCTGGTCGTGGTGGTCATGGCGGCGTTGAACTTGATTCTGGATTTCGATTTCATCCAGCAGGGGGTCAGCCGGCAGGCACCCCCAAGTACATGGAGTGGTACGGCGGGGTCAGCTTGCTGGTCACTCTGGTGTGGATATACCTCGAAATCCTGAGGCTCCTGGCGAAGTTGCGGAGCAGCCAGAAGTGACCCGTGTGGTTTGGGACCACCCGACCGGTCGGGTTGACTCGGCGAGGGGCAGGACAGAGGATTGCGGATGAGGAAGGGCAAATGGGACTGAAGGGCCGACCCGAGGTGACGGATCGGATATTCTAGCTGTGGCCAGAGAAAAGGACGGCTCTTGCCGGGAGAAGAGAAACCGAAACGATGATTCCGCTCCATCAAGACCCGCACTTCACCTTCCGCTTCGCCGACAACCGGATCATTCCCCGGTTTCACCTGGAGGGCGTCCGGGCCGGCGAGCGGGTATCGGTGTTCAAGATCGACGCCGAGACGGGAGAGCGGCTGGGCCTGCTGGCGGCCGCCACCGTGGGCGACGGCGGCTGGGTGGACCTATCCGAGCCGATCACGGTCAGGGCCGGGGAGGCGTTCATCGCTGTGGCGGATCAAGTGGGGAAACGGTGACGCCCCCACATTCGGCATTCTGATCTTTGACGATGCGAAAGTACTGGATTTCTGCAGACAGCTCGCCGACTGGCCCCCGCCCGACGTGCTGCTCGTCCCCGGTGCCAGGGAACCCGCAAGGAGATGCACAACCCGGCCCTGATCGACTGGATCACGTTCGTCGTGGTCGGCTCCACCGCTATCATGGCCGGCCGTCGGACCGGTCGGGACCGACACGACGAGGCGAGCCCGTGAGCCGAACCCAACCTTGAGGTCGCTCGGCGAGTACGCCATGCTGAAAGGTATGCGTCGGGCCGCTCGTTTACAGAGGAGGATATGATGGAAACCATAGTCCGCCAGGAAGGGTTCATCGTGTCCCAACAGACGACTGCCCCCGGGAGCCTCGCGTTCTACCACACCCGTGAAGAAGCGGAGGCCGCCGCCGCAAACCTGGTTTCTTCCAACATTCCGGTCATCGTCGTGGCAGCCATCCGGTTCACGACAGTGAAGATGGAGCAGGACAGGCGGTAGATATCCGCCGTCGCGGGACTGGACCGCCCGTAACGGGGCCGTGCGGGCCGTCGGTGCCAGGTGAGGGTGATGCGGTGACCGAAGAGGAGTGGCTGGCCTGCACCGACCCGACGCCAATGATGGAGTTCCTCCTCACGGAGTTCATGCGTCGGAAGGTCAGCGAACGGACATCGAGCGTGATGAAGGAGCGGAAGTTGCGGCTGTTCGCCGTCGCCTGCTGCCGCCGCGTCTGGGACTTGCTACCCGACCACCGTAGCCGAAAAGCCGTCGAGGTGGCGGAGCGGTTTGCCGATTCCGAGGCAAGCAGGGAAGAGGTCCTTGCCGCCAAACGCGAGGCGAAGAAGGTCGAGCGGTTCATGAAGAGGGTGACGGGTATACGCTTCCAGACACCGAAGCTGGCTGCGGTTCTTTCCTTGTCCCTGAGTACAACGCATCCGTTTCTCAAGTATGTGGCGGGGAACGCTGCTTGCACAACCGAGGGGGAAAATAAGCCGGCTGCCGAAGAGCAACATTGCCAATGCGAGCTGCTTCGTGACATCTTCGGCAACCCCTATCGCCCCGTGACCCCCAACCCTTGCTTTCTCACGTCCGCCGTCGTTTCCCTCGCCACCGGCATCTACGCCGACCGGGCCTTCGACCGCCTCCCGATCCTGGCCAACGCCCTCCAGGGCGCCGGGTGCGAGGACCAGAACATCCTCGCTCACTGCCGGGACGACGGCCTCCACGTCAGGGGCTGCCGGGTCGTCGATCAGATCCTGGGGAAGCGGTAGCGACCCCCGCCGGGGGCCATCGGCCCAGGGTGGTGCGAACCCGTTCCCGAGATGGCGGCGGTCCTGGAAGGCCCGGCACGCCGGTTGCTCGTCCGCCCGGCCGGCATTCCGCTCACGGATTCCCGCAGCCTCCCGTCCCGGGCGAGCCATGACCACCACCCGTCGGTCGATACTCTACACCTCGACCTTCTTCTTGCTGATCGGGGCCGCCGGGATCGCCACGCCCGCCCGCCCGGCCGGCCAGCCCCCGCGGCCGGCCGATGACGAGGTCCGGTGGCTGGAAGAGCGGTCGATGCTCCGCCAGGCCCGGGAGGCGGACACCGCGGTGTCCGGCCGCGGGGACCAGTGGCGGCACCCCTACGGCACCCCGCGGCCCCGGGAGGCCGTCCGCCACGCCTCCGTCTGGCTGCTCGATTACCCGGGCTCGGTCGTCACAGTCCCGGGCCGGTCGGTGATCGGCACCTGGGCCGCCCCGGCCCTCTGGGATGCCCTCCGCGACCTCCAGATCGACCTCCTCCACACCGGCCCGGTCCAGCGGGCCGGCGGGGTCCGGGGGACCGAGTACACGCCCACCCAGGACGGCTGGTTCGACCGCATCTCCCTGGACCTCGACCCGGCCCTCGGGACCGAGGCCGAGTATGCGAAACTGGTCGCGGTGGCGGCCGGCCGGAAGGGGTCGATCGCCGGCGACCTCGTGCCGCTCCACACCGGGCTGGGCCCGGACTTCCACCTCGCCCTCCGCGGGTACAAGGACTACCCCGGGATGTACACGGTGGTCGAGATACCCAAAGAGGACTGGAACCTGCTCCCGGCGGTCAATGGCCCGTGGGATGTGGCACTGGTCGCGAAGCCGGCGGCCGAGCAACTGACGAAGAAGGGCTACATCCCGGGTCTGATCAACTCGAACGACGCCGCCCCGGAGGCGAAGGCGTGGAGCGGCTGGAGTGCGTCCGGGGAGGTGGCCGGGGCCGACGGGAAAGTCCGCCGGTGGGTCTACCTTCACTCGTTCAAGCCGACCCAGCCGACCCTCAACTGGCTCGACCCGAGCTACGCCGCCCGGCGGGCGATCGCCGGGGATGTGGTGCGGAACGTGGTCGGCCGCAGGGCCCGGGTCCTGCGGCTGGATGCCGTCCCGTTCCTCGGGATCGAGCCGAAGCCGGGCACGACCGAAGCCGTCCATTTCAAGCACCCGCTGTCGGTGGTCGGGACGAACGACGTGGCGATGCTGGTCCGCAAGCTCGGCGGGTGGACGTTCCACGAGCTGAACGTCCCGCTCGGGGACCTCAAGCGGTTCACGGAGAACGGCCCGGACCTGTCCTACGACTTCACCACCCGGGCCCAGTGCTTGCATGCCCTGCTGACCGGAGACGCCGGCCCGCTCCGCCTGGCGTTCCGCTGGATGCTGGAGGCGGGCGTACAGCCGATGGCATTCGTCCACGACCTCCAGAACCACGACGAGATCACCTTCCAGCTGACCGAGCCGGAGGGCCGCAAGGACGAGACCTTCACCGTCGGCGGGAAGAAGCGGACCGGCCGACAGCTGAAGGACGAGGTGCTGGCCGCGATGCGGTCGAGGGCGGCCGGAGAGGCGGCCCCGTACAACCACCTGTACCGGCCGGAGCGGGACGGGCTGGCGACCACGTTCGCCGGCTTTGTGGCCCCGGCCCTCGGGGTGAGGGACCCCTACACGGCGACCCCGGAACAGATCCGGCGGATCGCCCGCGGGCACCTGCTCCTGGCCGCCGCGAACGCCCTCCAGCCGGGGGTGTTCGGGGTGTCCAGCTGGGACCTCGTGGGGGCCCTGCCGATCCCGGTGGAGGTGGTGAAGGACCGGGTCGGGGGCGGGGACTTCCGGTGGGTCAACCGCGGCGGGGTCGATTTACTGGGAGCGAACCCGAAGGCCCCCACGTCGGCGTTCGGGCTGCCGCGGGCGAAGGCCCTGTACGGGCCGCTGCCCGACCAGCTGAAGGACCCGGAGTCGTTCGCCAGCCGGTTGAAGACCCTGCTGGCGGCCCGCAAGAAGTACCGGGTGGCGGAGGGCGAACTGCTAGCGGCACCGGAACCGAAGGCACCCGGGGTGTGCGTCCTCATCCTGCGGCTCCCCGACCACCCACTGGCCGTCACGGTCCTGAACTTCGGCCCGGAGGAGGCATCGGAGGACATCGACCTCGGGGATGCCGTTAAGGACGCCGTCGGCGAGTGGGTAGACATCCTGGCCGGCAAGGCGGTCGGCCCGACCAACGGCGGGCGGGTCACGATCCGGGTGCCCGCCCTGACCGGGACTACACTCGTGCTGTCGAACGGGCGGTGACCCGATCCCGACCATCCGCCTCGGGGGATGGGCAGGGGGCGGAAATGTTAGCGGACCAGGCCTTTGGTGGAACCGGCCGCTTGTGGAAGGTATCCTGGGCGGTTGCCCGCTGACCGCCGTTCACCGTGGAATTTCGCCATGCTCTTCCGACTGCCCATCGCCCTACTGCTCCTGACCTCTACGGTCGTCCCGGCCGCCGACCCGCCGGCCCCGCCGACCGCCGCCAGGGCGGCCGCGAAGGTCAAGGAGGTAATCGGCCACATGGGTTCGTGTGCCGACCGGCCGGGCAACACCCTCGCCGGTATCCGCCGGGCGATCGAGGCCGGGGCCCAGGTGGCCGAGGTGGACGTGCGGACGACCAAGGACGGGGTCCTGGTCTGCCTTCACGACCCCGAGGTGGATCGTACGACCGACGGCCGGGGCAAGGTCGCAGTCCTGACGCTGGCAGAAATCAAGAAGCTCGACGCCGGGACCAAGTTCGACCCGAAGTTCCGGGGCGAGCGGGTGCCGACCCTGCGGGAGGTGTTGCAACTCGGGAAGGGTAAGATCGGGGTGATGCTCGACCTGAAAGAGGAGACCGAGCAGTATGCCCAAAAGATCGCGGCCGAGGTCCGCGAGTTCGGGGAGCCGAAGCGGATCGTCCTGGGTGTGCGTTCCGTCGAGCACGCCAAGCAATTCCGCAAACTGCTGCCGGAGGCCCGGCAGATCGGGCTGGTCCCGACCGTGCAAGACATCGAGCCGTTCGCGGCGGCCGGCGTGAAGGTGATCCGGTTGTGGCCGAAGTGGCTGGCCGACGAGTCGCTGGTCCCGCAGGTACGGAAGCTCGGGCTGGAGCTCCACCTGGGGACCGGGACCGGCACGCGGGCCGAGGTGCTGCCCTTGCTGGCCCACGAGCCCGAGTCGCTCGCCGGCGACGACCCGGCCCGGCTGGTCAAGACCTTGGCCGAGGTCACGGGGTCGAAGAAGTGACGGTCGCCCCGCCCGGTCGCCGGACGATGGTCGGCAGAACAGGTCCGGCCGATAAACGAAGAGCCGTTTGACCCCGGCCGGGGTTGCCCCGACCCCATATCTGGTAGTATCAACCCGGTCCGGCCTGCCGGGTCCGGGCCGCCACGACGGCCGCCCGGGCAAAGGGCCGCCGTGAGGGCCGACGTTGAGCTCGCGAGCCGGCATCTCGATCACCGCCACTGATCTCGGGGAGTACGTCCGCCACCACTCGTGCGACCGCCGGTTCCACCTCGCCGTCCACGCCGACCGCGAGGTCGACACCCTCCCGTTCTTCGACCGCCTCCGGGACACCATCGACCCGGTCCTGGCCGAGGTCGGGCGGCGGCGGGAGGACCTGTGGGAGGCCGAGCTGGCCGCCACCGGGTTCCGGGACCTTGTGGCCGACCTGCCGAAGGGCAAACGGGGGGAGGTCACCTGGGCCGCCCTCGCCGATCAGCTCGCCCGCCTGCCGCCCGGGACGCCGGGGTACGCCCGGCAGGTGGCCGTCGGCGGCACCCTCGGGGCTTTCCGGGTCTACGGGATCATCGACTTCGTCCTCGTCCGCCGGGTGGACGGCTCGCCCCGGCTGGCCCTGGTCGAGTGCAAGGCCAGTCGCCGGGACCGCACCTACCACCGGGTCCAGGTGGCCGTCTACCGGATGCTCCTCCGGGGCATCCTCGGCGGGGCCCCGCTCCCGGTGGCCGGCGGCCACATCCCGCCCGACAGCGTCGAGTGCGTGGTCGCCCGGATCGACCCCGACCGGAACGCCAACCAGTCGATCCTCGCCCTCCCGCCGCTCGACCTGTCACACGAGGAGGCCGACCTCGACCGGCTCCTCGCCCCGGGCGGCCGGCTGGACGCGGCGGCCACCCGCCCGCTGGCCGAACTCGGGTTCCAGATCGCCCCGAAGTGCGACGGGTGCGTGTACGCCCCCCACTGCCTCGCCGAGAGTGCCCGCCTCCGCCGGCCGGAGCTGATCGGGCTGGACCCGGTGACCGCCCGGCTGCTCCGCTCGGCCGGACTGGACACCCTCGACCGGCTGGCCAACCCCCCGCTGTTCGACCCGCGGGTCGAGGCCCTCGCCCGGGACCCCGGGTTCGGGGAGAACCTCGACCTGCTCCGGGTCCGGGCCCGGGCCCGCCGGTACACCCTCCCGGGCGGCCGGCCGGCCGCCGGCGGGTCCGACGTGGAGCCGATCCCGAACACCGGGGTCGGCCACCTCCCGCCGCACGAGATGGGCGGGCGGCGGCTGCTCCGGGTCTACCTGGCGGTCGACTACGACTACACCGAGAATCGGGTCGGGGCCCTCTCGGCCCACGTCACCCGGAGCCCCGGCCGCCTCGACACCCGGTTCGCGGACGGCCGGCCGGACCCGGTGATCCGCGAGCGGTTCGAGGTCGGGAACGATCCGGCCGGGAAGCCCGCCGTCGAGGACCGGCCGCTTCCCGGCGGGCAGGAGATGGTCGAGTACAAGACCACCCCGTGGACGGGGACAGACTACCCGGCCGACACGGTCGCCGAGGGCGAGCTGATCCGCCGGTTCTTCGATCAGCTGGTCGGGCTGGTCGCCCGCGAGGCCGGGCCGGACCCGGCCCCGGTCCACTTCTACGTCTGGTCCCGGGCCGAGGTCCGGCACCTGATCGAGGGGTGCTGCCGGGCCGGGCCGGAACTGCTCGGCCCGGTCCGCCAGCTGTTCGGCTGCCGGGAAGGGCTGGAACAGCTGATGTACTCGGCCGTGCAGGACGAGGTGGACCGGCGGTTCGCCCTCGGGTGGACCGGCCGCGGGCTCGGGGTGGTGGCGTCGCTGAACTGGGCCGGCCGGCGATACCACTGGACCCGGGTGGTAGACGGCCGGGAGGACGATCTCGCCCGGGTGTTCGCCCAGGGGGTGTTCGACTTCGCGGCCGAGCTCGCCGTCGGCGCGGACGGGACCTGGGCGGCGGACGGGACGGGGGCCCGGTACCTGTTCGAGGTCCGGAGCCGGTTTGCCGACGCCCTCCCGGCCCCGTATTGGCACGCCGCCTGGGGCACCCTGCCGGACCCCGGGCCCGAGGCCGACGCCCGGCTCCGCGAGTCGATCGAGCGGTACGCCCGGGCCGGGGCCCCGGGGCTGCTGGGGGCGTACCTGCGGGCCCGGGTCCACGCCCTGCGGTGGGTCGAGGAGGGCATCCACCCGAAGAACCCCGGGGTCGAGAAGGCCCCGCTCGACCCGGCCGACCTGCCGGCCTTCCGGCTCGGCCGGGACGGGGTCGCCCGGGCGGCCACCGACTTCCTCCGGCTGGACCAGCACGTCCGCCGGTCCGGGTGGGTGGCCGAGCACCTGCTCCCGCCGGTCTTCCGGGTCCCGACCGGGCGGACCCTGCCGCTCCGCCAGGTCCGGGTCGGGGCGGACAAGAGCACGATCACGGGCGCGATCGACCTGTTCGGGTTCGGCGGGCTGACGCCGGCCGACCTGGAGGCCCGGTGCCAGTTCGGGCCGGGGTCGTTCGCCCGGCTGAGCCCGTGGAACGGGGACCCGAAGCAGGGCCAGACGGTCGGCCAGCTGACGTCGGCGGTCGGGCGGACGTGCGTGGTCCGGGAGATCGACTGGACGGCCGGGCGGGTGACCCTAGACGCCATGTACGCGGAGGAGGACCGCTACCTCCTGTCCAGCGGGGCGAGCCGGAAGGCCGAGGTGCTGTTCGACCGGGGGACCGCGACCCTGGACGAGAGCGTGTCGGACTACGTCGCCGGGCGGGTGGACGACCGGCTCCAGCGGCCGAGCCACGTGTACGCCTGGTTCGACCCGGTCGACCCCCGGCCGCCGGTCGTGACCCCGCTGCCGGACCCGGAGGTCGACGCCCTCCGCCGGCTGGTGGACTCCTTCCCGCTGCCGCCCGCGAACCTGTACCCGGCGTCGCCGGACCAGGCCCAGGCCGCGGTCGAGGGGCTCGGCACCCGGGTCCAGCTGATCCAGGGGCCGCCGGGGACGGGGAAGACGACTACCACCGCGTTGGCGGTCCTGCTCCGGGTCCTCGCCGGCGGCCGACCGGGCGACGTCGTGCTGCTCTCCGCCCACACCCACACCGCCCTGGACAACCTGCTGGAGCGGGTCGACCGCTACCGGGACCCGTTCGCCCGGCACGCCGCCGCGGCCGGTCGGACGCTCCCCACGGTCAAGCTCGTCAAGGTCCACACGAACGACCCGACCCAGCACGTCGTCGGCGGGGCGGTCGAGAACCTGCCGGCGGCCCTACTCGGCACCAAGAAGAAGCTGACCGAGCTGACCGCCGGGGCGGTCCTGGTGGTCGGCGGGACGACCGCCGGCCTGCTCAAGCTGGCGGTCCTGGTGGAGAAGCTGAAGACCGTCAACGCCGGGGCCGGCCTGGTGGGCTCGCTGCTGGTCGTCGACGAGGCGTCGATGCTGGTCTTCCCGCACTTCCTGGCCCTGGCCACCCTGGTCGCCCCGGGCGGGCAGGTGCTACTGACCGGAGACCACCGGCAGCTGGCCCCGATCACGGCCCACGACTGGGAGGCCGAGGACCGCCCGCCGGCCGTCCTGTACCAGCCGTTCGCCAGTGCGTATGACGCCGTCCGGCGGATCATCGAGACGACGGACGCCGAGGGCCGGCGGGTGGTGCCCCCGGCGGCCGCCCGGTGGTCCGGGCTGCGGCTCACGTTCCGCCTCCCGCCGGTGGTCCGGGAGCTGATCGCCCGGATCTACCGCCGGGACCGGATCGAGCTGGCCGGGCTGGCCCGGTCGGCAACCGCCGGCCCGGCCGCCGGCGGGTCGGTCTGGGACGAGGTGTGGCGGTGGACCGTCGGGTTGTTCCTGGCGGTCCACGACGAGGACGGGTCGCGGCGGAGCAACCCGGTCGAGCTGGCGGTCATCGACGGACTGCTGTCGGCCGCCCCGCCGCTCCCGGCCGGGTCGGTGGCGGTCATCACCCCGCACCGGGCCCAGCGGAGCCTGCTGGCCGCCCGGCTGGCCGCCCACGCCGGGCCCGGGCGGCCGGTCGGGGTGATCGACACGGTCGAGCGGCTCCAGGGTGGGGAGCGGCCGACGGTGGTGGTGTCGGGGACGGTCAGCGACCCGACCGCGATCGGGGCGAACGCCGGGTTCGTGTTGAACCTGAACCGGGCGAACGTGGCGTTCTCCCGGGTCCAGGACCGGCTGGTGGTAGTGTGTTCGCGGACCCTGCTGGACCACATCCCGGCGGAGGTCGAGCACTACGAGTCGGCCGTCCTGTGGAAGGCCCTGCGGGACCTGTGCAGCGAGTTCGTGGCCGAGACGGAGGTGTGCGGCCACCGGGTCCGGCTGTACCGGCCGCCCCCGGGGTGTGGGGAAGCCGATGCCCGGTGACGGCCGGCCCGGGTGTCAGGGTCCAGGCGGCCCGGAAACCCCGGTGGATTGTCGAGAGTTCTCGCTGGACGCGACTTTCGGTTGCTGGCGGGCCGCCACGGTGGGCGGCCACTCCGGGGCGGCCCGCGCCACTCCGTTATGATCCCATCGCGTAGAGCATATATGGGTGCTTGAAGTGATTCTGGACATGCTGGGAGAGCCATCGTAGTTTGTGCATGAACTGTTGCACGCGTGACCGCAATTCCCCCTTGTCGTCCGGCAAGCCCGCCGCGTTCACCTGGCCCTTCAAGTCGTTGTTCAGATACTCCGTCGCGTTCAACGCCGGGGCATACTGCGGCAAGTAGAACAACTCGATCCGGTCCCGGCGGGCGACCGGACCGACAGGGAACGCGCATCGCATGGCTGGTAACACTCCCCCTCCCGCGAGGTTCCGGCGGCGACCGAGCCCGAGCGGGAAGTATGCGGCCGGGACAGTTCTTGTAGGGTGGGCACCGCCCACAACGTCGAACGGTGGGCGGTGCCCACCCTACAAAAACGAATCCACCCGATCCGGTATCTCGGCCGGAGCCTCGGCAAAACCCCCGGAATCCGATGCTCCGAACCGTCGAACAACGTCCCTTCTCGACAGGCAACCCGATTGGGTACTATGTGTACGGGCAATCACCTAGGGGGGCAACTGATGACCGCGCAGGCATGCCAAACCGCGGACGAGATCCTGGCCCACACACTGGCCGCCGGGAAGACGATCGACCGGGCGGCCAAAACCGCCGACGTCAGCGAGAGTACCGTCTACCGCCGGCTCCGCGAGCCCGCCTTCCAGGCCCGGGTGTTCGAGCTCCGGGCGGGGGTGATCGAGACCGCCCGCAACCGGATCGCCAGTGGGACGCTCGACGCCTGCGACACCCTCCATCGCCTGCTCATCAGCCGGTCCGAGGCCATCCAGCTCCGGACGGCGAAGACATTCATCGAGCTGGCGG
>JAQGHQ010000590.1 GCA_028288765.1 Gemmataceae bacterium
CGCGGCGACAACCCGGACTGGCTGCGGGTGTGCCGGCCCCTCCGCCGGGGCGGCAGCCCGTGGCGGGAACGGGCACCGTTCGTCTCGCCCCTGCGGGCCCAGGTGTGGTACGAGTGGCGGGTCCGCGGCCGCGGGTTCGTGGTCATCGTTTCCTGCACCCTGGCCGTCCTCCTGGCCCTCGCCCTGTTGATCGAACGGCGGGTCGGCTGGCACGTGACCGACAACCTGGTGTTCCTGACGGTCCCGTTCCTGTTCGCCCCGTTCTGGGGGGCCTACGCGGGGATGTCGGGCGACGGAGTCCGCTCGGGCCGGCTGACCGCGTTCACCGCCACCCGCCCGCTGGGCAACGCCGCCCTCGTCGGCGCGAAGTTCCGGGCGGCGGGGCTGGCCGCGGTGGGTGCGTGGGCGATCCTGCTCGGGGTAAACGCGGGCTGGCTCTTCTACACCGACGGTCAGGACGAACTGGGCCGGCTCTGGGACGGGTTCGTATCGAAGTTCGGCTTCGTGAAGGCGGTCGCCGGCTGTGCGCTGGTCGCGGCCGGCTCGGTCTTCGTCACCTGGCGGATGCTGGTGGTCGGCCAGTGGGCGAGCCTGACCGGGCGGCCGTGGCTCGTCGCCGCCCAGACCATCGTGTTGGGACCACTCTGCTTCCAGGTGCTTTACGAGCTGGCGATGTGGAACACGGACCTGGGGCGGCGGGAACGGCTTCTGGACGCGCTCCCGTGGATCGCCGGTGTCGCGGTCGCGGCGAAGGTGGTCGTCGCGGGGTGGGCGTTGCGGGCCCTCCGCCGCCGCGGCGAGCTGACGGCCGGGACGGCCGGGCGGCTGGTGGCCGCCTGGTCGTTGCTCGCCGCGGCGCTCTTCGGCCTGCTGGCCTGGCTCATCCCGTCGGGCCTGGTCCCCGTGTACGGCCTAGCCCTCGGAGTCGCGCTGATCTTGCCGTTCACCCGGTTAGCCATCGCCCCCCTGGCTTTAGCTTGGAACCGCCACCGCTAGAGGGTCGCGTCGGAACCCGCCGTCTCCAGGATCGCTGTCCGGAGCCACTGGCTGATCCGGCGGTCCCTCGGGCCGCGTACTTGCTTGGGCGTTGTCGTCAGTTCGACCGGTCGGTCGGACGTGGCGTCCTGGTCGTGACGACGGCTGACGGACTCGATGAGGATCGGACCTGTACCGCCGCGTGCGGGCGCCTTTCCCAACGCCCCCGAGTTACCGGGCGTTCTTGCCGCGGTTCGGTGGGTTCGGGATCGGGGACTCGGTCGTCTCCGGGATGCTCGGCGGTGCGATCACGGGTGCGGGGGCGGTCGAGAGATGGACGACACCGAGCGGTTCCTCAATTCCTCAGCCCGGACCTGCCCCGCCGGACCGGCCGCAGTCCCGCGCGGGCGATGAAAGAACGCCGCCCGGGTCGAAGAGGCTGGGCATCAGGGCGGCCTCAGACTCAACCCGGGCGGTGTTCCGAAGGCGATCCGGAACGCGATCGATGAATAAGAACTCCCCGGCCGATGGGCGCGGCCGGGTCAAATCGCTGGGCGAGACCGCGGGACGATCCGGGCAAACTGGGCGAGCGGTCGGCGCGATCCGGGACAAAGCTAGCAAAATTCGAGCCGGAACTGGGCATTACGGGGCATTTTCCGATGTCGAAATTCAAGACACGGACAGCAAAGTGTTTGCGATTTCCATCGTTTCTGCTCTGACAACTCGCCGAGCGTCTTCTCGTGTCGAGAAACCCGACGCCGGACAGGTTGGCGTCGGAGTTTTCTGCCCCGCCCGACTGTCTCCATCACTCCCCGTGGTCTACAATTCACTGTGACCGGCCGCGGGTTCCCTGACTGAATGGGCGACAGTCAGGAGGATCAGCGGCCGGTCTTTTTTGCGCATCTCACGTCAACCGATCAGCACTCCCGGATCTCGACCCGGAACCTCTCCTGCCAAAGCCGGCCCGTGGTCGGGACCGCCGCCGCTCCCACCTACCGGGAACCGGCCGCCCACTGTCCCGACTGCCGCCGGGACTTGTTCCCCCCTGCGGACCACGTTGCGGATCGACGGGCATAGCTATACACCCGACCGGCTCCGCCTGATCGTCACCCTGGCCGGGCGGCTGACGTCGTTCGAACAGGCGTCCATCGCGCCCGAGGTGGCAACCGACGTCCGGGTGTCCGGTCGGCAGTCCAGCCACTGACCCAGGAGGTCGGGGCGGAGTTGGCCCGGCAGCGGGACGAGGACGCCGTGGCGCATCGGCGCCGGGCTGGGGGCCCACGACGCCGAGTCGAAGGACGATGAGCTCGCCTGTTTGCAGGGGTTCCAAACGACCCCGCCCGCGTCCGACCCGCAACCCGAGGTCCCGCCCGCACCGGCGGGCGCGGATGACCCGCCGGACCGCCCGCCCGGGCCGTTGGTGGCCGCCGAGGCGCAGGCCCGGGGGTTCTACCAGTCCCCCCGGCAGGCCTTCCTGGGGGCGGGCAGGCGTACAACTGGCGGATCCAGCGGACGTACTTTCCGCACCCCGAGCCGATCGCGGACCTTATTCCCGTCCTGTGCTACGTATACGCCTTCGCCCGGGGTGGTCGGGTGGTGTGTGTTCTCGACGAGGACATATCGGCCATCGCCCACGTCGGGGCGCGAAGCCGCCGAGACTTTCGGGCGCTGGTGTCCGAGTTGGGGGCGGCTGTCCACGAGGCATAAGGCACCCGGCAGGAAATGAGCGACCACGCTCGCAGGCGCCACGGGCGGACCAACCGCCCATGGAGCCCCGCCTCGTGGGGGGAGCTTTGTTCCTACCGCGTGCTCAACACTACCCCGGTGGGGGGACGGAGCTGCATGAATGAAACGGATGGCGTGCGGCGGGTGAACCCCGACCCGGTGAGCGAGCCCTCGTCGGTGGAGCAGGCCGCCAGCTCGCGAGCTCGATTGGTTCCGCGCGTTTCTCAGTCACCCCCGCACTCTCGCCCTACTTCTTGAACTGCGCCCGCAGCTGCCGCAGCGCCGCGTCGACCAGCTGTTCGCCGCAGCCCTCCGCGCACCGGGCACTCACCACCTCGTAGTTCCCCTGCGAGTACGCCACCCGCGTCGGCACGTACCCGATACTTCCGTTCGCCAGCTCCGCGATCATCGTCTGGCGGAACGGCGACCCCATCTTGATCGCCAGCCCGAGGTCGACAAAGATCTCACCCGGCAAACTCACCCACGCGAGGTCGTCGCCGAGACTGATCACCTGGACCTCGACCGTCCGAGGCTTGCCGAGCCGGCCCGCCACGTCGACCGCCTTGAACGCCTGCACCTGGTCGAGAAACTTCGGGGCCGGCTTCGTCCCGGCCTGCACGTCCGCGATCACCAGCTTGGCCGCCGCCAGCTCGTCGGCCGACACCGGGGCCGGCGATAGTTCCACCAGCTCGCTCGATACGCGGAGCGGGCCGTCCGCGGCGGGTTTCAGCTTCTCGTACGTCCGCAGCACCTCGGCCCCGAGCCTGGTGCCGATCCGGGCGGCCTCGCCGTGCCCCTTCTGGGGAGCTGCGCTCTCCACATTGATGTGGTTGATGTCCCCGCACGTCCCGGTGGTGAACAGCGTCACCATGTCGTCGCCCTTCACCGCCGCGAGCGATCGCGCGAGCGTGAACGGGTAGTCGGCGGAGTAGTACAGCCCGCCGACCGTGTCGAGATGCATGGCGAAGTTCACGTAGGTCGCGATCGGCTTCCCGTCGACGGTCTCGACGTACACCACCGGTACGGCCGGGTCGGTCGGGCCGGCGGGGCGAACAATCTTCGGGTTCTTCTTCCCGGGGTTCCACCCGACCGACCCGTCGGTCATGTGGAACCGGCGGTTGAACGCGAGCCCGTCTTCCCGCCCGGCGGCGAACGATACTTTCGCCGGCTTGCGGGCGGCATCCGCCGTCTTCACCGCGTCCGCGATTTTGGCCGGCAGCTCCTTGAGGTAGTCCCGGGCGATCTTCTGCCCACCGCCGACCGCATCCGACAGTGGCGTGCCGTCCCAGAGGACCGGCCCGGTGTGCGAGTGGGTGGCGGAGATCATCACGTTCTTGCCGGGAATGCCGGTCTGCTTCTCGATCAGTGCCCGGCTCTCCTCGACCAGCCCGCGGGTGGTGGTGATGAGGTCGAGCGCGACGAGCGCGACCCGGGTGCCGTCCTTCTCCAGGACGAGCACCTTCGCCAGGAGCGGGTCGTGGGTCCCCTCGGCCCCGCGGGCCGAGTAGTACCCGGCCATCGGGCACCCCCGCGGCGGGGTGATGTCCGCGGCGGCCGCGCCGGCGGTCAGGTCGGCGGCGGGGGCGAGATGAGTGAGTGCGAGTATGAGCGCGAGTGCGATCAGGAGGCGCATGACTGGGTTCTCAAGGTCTCCCAGGGCGTTGCCCGGGGCTATGTTGTCGCACCCTTCAGGGTGCGAAGATGTCTTCAGTCCGAAGGACTGGGACAACATAGCCCCGGGCAACGCCCTGGGACGGGGGGTCTGGCTGGGCTTGGCCGGGCTGGACATGCCTGGATTGCTTCACGCCAGGATGTCCTCGATCGGCCTTCCGCCCGGCGCGACGGCGACCGGCCGGCCGGTCCGGTCCGGCACCATCAGGTCCGGGTCGATGCCGAGGCAGCGGTAGATCGTCGCGCAGATGTCGGTCGTGCTGACCGGTCGGTCCTTCACGAACGCGGCCTGGGCGTCCGACGCCCCGTACACCGTCCCGCCGCGAATGCCGGCCCCGGCGAACACCGCCGAGTAGCAGTACGTCCAGTGGTCGCGGCCGGCGTTCCCGTTGATCCGCGGGGTCCGGCCCATCTCGCTCATCACCACCACCAGCGTCTCGTCCAGCACCCCGTCCCGGTCGAGGTCTTCGAGCAGGGCGGTGAACGTCTGGTCGAAGTGCGGCAGCTTGTTGGTCTTCAGGATGGCGAAGTTGTTGGTGTGCGTGTCCCAGGCGTCGTAGTCGACCTGGACGCGGTCCCAGAACAGGTCCCAGGTCACGTTCACGAACCGCACGCCCTCCTCGATCAGCTTGCGGCCGATGAGCGTGCTGTGCCCGAACAGCGTCCGGCCGAACCGGTCGAGCCGCCGCGGGTCTTCCTTCGACAGGTCGAACGCCGCCCGCAGCCGCGACGACGTGAGCAGGTCGAACGCCCGCCGCTGGACGCGGTCGTAGCTCGCCGGGGCGGTCGAGCTCTCCGCCGCCCGGACCCGGTCGTCGAACTGCTGGAGCAGGGTGCGGCGGGTGTTCAGCCGGTCGAGGGTGAGGTCGGCGTCGAACGCGGTGTTCGGCAACAGCGGCATCCCGCGGACGACCGCCGGCTTCCCGGGCAGCGGCGCCGTCCCCGGGTCGGCGTGAGGCTTGCACTCGGTGGTGAGCGGGTTGTACCGCTGGCCGAGGAACCCGGCGTACGGCCCGGCCCGGCGGAACGCCTGCCCCCACCCGAGCCAGCACGGCATGTACACGTAGTCG
The DNA here is from genome assembly GCA_028288765.1 of Gemmataceae bacterium. Lineage (GTDB taxonomy): Bacteria > Planctomycetota > Planctomycetia > Gemmatales > Gemmataceae > Urbifossiella. Next base: position 5,442 of record JAQGHQ010000590.1, read on the forward strand.
GGCAGGTCGCCGCGGTCGCCGCGGAGGTACTCGCACACCGCCCCCATGCTCGGCGGATCGGTGTCCCGCGGGTGCTGGTCGGGCATCGGCTGTTCGAACCCGGTGTAGCTCGGCAGGCAGTTGTGGCACCCGGCCTTGTGCGTCACCGACCGGACCACCGCCGCCCGGTGCATCCACTTCGCGGTCCGCGGCAGGTGTTCGCAGATCCGCACCCCGGGGGCGGACGTGTCGACCGGCTTGAACTCGCCGCGGATCTCGGCCGGCGCGTCCGGCTTCAGGTCCCACATGTCCTGCGTCGCGGCCCCACCGAGCAGGTACAGGAGGATGACGTTCTTCGCTTTCCCGGGGCGGGCGTCGGCGGCCTTCCGGCTCTCGGCCGCGAGCAAAGTTGGGAGTGTGAACCCGCCGCCGAGGAGCGACAGGGCGCCGGCCTTGAGGGTTTCGCGCCGGGTGAGGCCGTCGCAGACGCGCCGCGGACTGCCGAGAAGGGTGAGCATCGGAAGGGCCCCCGGGGTGGGAATGTGGGGCGGTGGACGGCGGGACGGAACCGAATGTAAGCCAGAACCGCGGGGGAATCAAGAACATGTATGTGTTTGACGCGCGTCGGGTCTTTCAAAGTAGTGATCATGTTGCGGAGCCACGCCCGGAACGCATGAAATGTCCGGCGGCCGTGGTGTCGGTTGAGGTACCCGTGTTCCCGCCCCGGACCGAGGCCGCTCGTGCTTGGCGTCGGTGAACCCGTAAGTAGTGTGGCCCGGACGGCGTCCCGTACCCGAACTTGTTGTCCCGTCACGGGGGTGAACACGCCCAGCCGACTGGTCCGTCCGCTGACCGTCCCGCCGACCCCGGCCGGGGGGAGACGAGCCCAACGGCCCCCGCCGTGTTGGGGTTGGCCCCGGCCGTGGAGTTGTTGATGACGATCCCGGGCATCGGTCGGCGGACGGGGGAGGTCGTGCTGGCCGAGATCGGGTCGGCCATGGGCCCGTTCGCGACGGAGCACAAGCTGGCGGCGTGGGCGGGGCTTTGTCCCGGGAACAACGAGAATGCGGGCAAGCGGCGGGGTGGCCGGCCCCGACCCGGGGACCGGTGGCTGCGGGCCGCCCTGGTCCAGGCCGGGTAGGCCGCGTCACGGGGGACGACGTACCCGGCGGCGCAGTACCGGCGGCTGAGTCGGCGACGGGGCCGGAAGAAGGCCTGTGTGGCGGTCGGGCACACGCTCCTGGTCATGCGCTATCAGGTGCTCAAGACCGGCCAGCCGTACCGGGAACTGGGAGCCGACTACTTCGCCCGGAAGGACCCGCAGCGGCTCGCGAGCCGCTTGATCCGGCGGCTTCAAGAGTTGGGCCTCAAGGTGACCGTCGAAACGCCGACCGCCGCCTGAGGGGATTTTCACAGCAAACCGCTCGCGGAGAGGGTGTGAAGAAATCGGAACGACCGGAGAATCTAGTCGGCTTGCATTGTCGAAATCCGCGATGGGGTGTGGTTTTCACCCCGACGGGGTGGGAGCCCATAGCCCCGGGCACCGCCCTGGGCGGGGGAACGCAGTGGCGCCCGACGTCCGACCTGATCGAGTGGCGTTCCCCCGCCCAGGGCGGTGCCCGGGGCTATGCTCCCAGCCTTTCAGGCTGAAATCCTCGAGGTTCCGAGTCCTCGTGGACGTCGACCAAGCGAGCGGACCACACTCGCGGATCGAAGAAACGACCGCTCGCGGAGCGAGCGGACCACACTCAAAGACCTTACCGGAACCGCTCCTCGAACGGGCCGATGGTCCGGCCGTCGGCGGAGAAATCGAGGACCGCGAACACGACCCGCCCGAACACCCCGGCGAACCGCGTCGCGAGGGCGGACCGGAACAGGTCGGCGATCATCCCCGGGTCGTTCTTGAACACCCCGCAGCCCCACGCCCCGAACACCGCCGTCTCGTGCCCGTGCCCGGCCGCGATCGCCAGCACCTTCTCGACCCGCTTCTCCATTTCCGCGCGAACGGCATTCCCCCGGCCGGGCGTGTGCTCCTTCAGGTAGACACCCGCGTTCACGGCCGGGGAAGTGATAAAGCTGCACGGGTACGGCTCGTCCAGGAGTTCGCCGTCATCGGTGCGGAAGACCGGGACGGCGGGCGAGTAGATCGCGTAGTTCGAGTAGAACCCGCCGCCCGTCCGGGCGTGGTGGGCGTACATCGCGTTCCCGTTGATGCACGCGTACAGCCCGCTCGACCGGCAGAGCGATTCCTCCTGCGCCCGCGCGCCGCCGAGGAACCCGCCGCCCGGGTGCTTGGCCGAGGCGAAGTTCAGGGCGACGGTCCGGTGCCCTTCGCCCGCGACCCGGCGGGCGGCGTCGAGGGTCGTCTCGTTCGTCACCGCGAAGTGGGTTTCACGACCGGACGGGACGACGTTCGGCAGCGCGGCGTCGGGCGGGTAGGAGACCGTCCCCTGCCGGGCGGCGTCGAGCAGGTGCCGGAGGTGAACGGTCTGGCCGGCGCGGTTCGTGTACCGCCCGGCGGCGATAATCTCGACCGCTTCCTGGCCGAGACGGGCGGCGTGACTACGGCTGGGGGACACGGGCTGTTCCTTGCGAATCAGGGACCACCCGTCAGACACGGCGACCCGATCGGTGGTTCGGGTTATAATCCCGGCGTCGGTGCCTCACGGGAGCAGGATATGCCGATCCACGACTGGACGACGGTCGACGCGGGGATCTTCCATCACTTCCACCACGGATGGGTGGAATCCCTCCAGCGGGCTCTCAACTCCGGCGTTCTGCCGCCGGACTACTACGCGATGGCCGAGCAACACGCGGCCGGGTTCGGGCCGGACGTGCTGACGCTACAGGGGGGACCGCCGGACCCGGACCCGCCCGAGCCGACCGCGGGCGGGCTCCTTCTCGCTCCCCCCAAGGTCCGGATCGTCGAAGAATCGGACATGGCGTTCTACCGTCGGAAGCAGAACACCGTCGCCGTCCGGCACGTCAGCGACGACCGGGTGGTGTCGATGATCGAGATCGTGTCCCCCGGGAACAAGAGCGGCCGGAACCCGCTCCGCGCGTTCGTGGAGAAGGCGGCGGAGCTGATCGGGAAGGGGATTCACCTGCTCGTCCTGGACTTGCACCCGCCGGGGCCACGGGACCCGGACGGGATTCACGGCGCGATCTGGGACGAGGTCGACGGCCGACCTTACCATCACCTGCCTGACAAGCCACTGACGCTCGCGGCGTATGAGGCTAACAATTACGCGGTCACCGCGTACGTCGAGCCGGTCGCGGTCGGGGACACGCTCCCGGACATGCCGCTCTACCTGATCCCGGGTGGGCACGTTCTGGTCCCGCTGGAGAAGACCTATCAGGCCGCGTGGGAGGGTGTCCCCGCCCGGTGGCGACGGGTAATCGGGGGCGGGGGGTAGCTCAGGCTGCCTGGGCACGGCCAGTCTTCTGATAGGGCCCGCACGGCGTGTCGCCTTCACGGTGAAGACATGGCATGCCGTGCGGGCCCACAAGAATTTCTTCAACCCCAATTTGCCGAAACTGGTCTTCGCGCCGTCGGGCCAAATGGCAATACGGCGGGGCCGGGGCGCGAACCGAAAACCCGACCGGCGTGTCATGCCGGGGTTCGAGCCCTTGTACCTGGGAGGCTGCCATGACGTGGATGACCACTGTCGACACCGCGTTCTTCGCCTTGTCGCCGAGGGGTCATTACCATGCCTGCTTCCATCACCCTGTCCGATCTCGCGTGGTCCGCGCCTGACAGCCCGCCGCTCTTCTCCAACCTGAACCTGAGCTTCGGCCCGGCCCGGACGGGGCTCGTCGGCCGAAACGGCGTGGGAAAGACCACGCTATTCAAGCTGATAGCCGGCGAGTTGCGCCCTCAGGCGGGGAACGTGTCCGTCAGCGGCGGCCTGGGCATACTGCGCCAAACCGTTCAGGTGAGTCCGGATGAAACGGTCGCCGGCCTCCTCGGCGCAACTGCGGGGCTGGCCGTTCTGCGACGGGCCGAACACGGTGAGGCTACAGACGAAGAACTGGCCGACGCCGATTGGACCGTGGAGACGCGCATCGCGTCCGCCCTCGGTCGCGTCGGCCTCGACACACGTCCTGAAACACGTCTAGCCACGATGTCGGGTGGGCAACGCACGCGGGCCGGTCTCGCCGCCCTGATCTTCGCGGAGCCCGACTTCCTTTTGTTGGACGAGCCGACCAACAACCTCGACCGTGAGGGGCGCGAGGCGGTAATCGACTTGCTCGCCAACTGGCGGTCCGGTGCGATTGTGGTTAGCCACGATCGAGAGCTGCTCGAAACCATGGACGCCATCGTCGAACTGACCACGCGCGGGGCCACGCGGTACGGCGGCAATTGGAGTACGTACCGTGAACTCCGAGCTCAGCAGCTTGCGGCGGCGAAGCGCGACCTGGCGGACGCCGAAAAGCGTGTCGCCGACGTCGCCCGCAGCGCCCGGGTGACGGCCGAGCGACAGGCGCGGAGGAGCAGCGCGGGTCAGAGGAAGGGGGCGAAGGGCGGGACGCCGCGCATCATCCTCGGCGGGATGAAGGACCGGGGCGAAAACACGAGCGGCGAGAACGCCCGTCTCGCCGACCGCCGTCGCGAGCAAGCCCTCGATGCCGCCGCTGTCGCTCGCGAGCGCATCGAGATCCTGCAGCCGCTCACCGTTCGGCTTCCGCCGACGCACCTGCCTGCCAACAAACCGGTGCTGAGGCTCGACGCGGTGACCGTCGGCTACGAGCCGGATCGGCCGATCGTTGGGGAGTTATCCTTCACCATCACTGGACCGGAGCGTATCGCCGTTACGGGGCCGAACGGTTCCGGTAAGACGACGCTACTGGCTCTAATCTCAGGTCAGTTGAGCCCCTGGGTCGGGACGGTTCAGGTGATGACCGCCTCCGCCATGCTCGACCAGCGGGTGAGCCTACTCGATCCGTCGACCTCGATCCGCGACAACTTCTTGCGGATCACCCCGCAGGCGGACGAGTACGCGTGTCGGACCGCGCTCGCCCGGTTCATGTTCCGAGCCGAAGCGGCGCTGCAGCTGGTGTCCACGCTCAGCGGCGGACAGTTGCTGCGCGCCGGTCTCGCCTGCGTGCTGGGTGGAGCGACGCCGCCTCCGTTCCTGATCCTTGATGAGCCGACAAACCACCTGGATATCGACTCGATCGAGGCGGTAGAGGCCGGGCTGCGCGCCTATGACGGCGCCCTGCTGGTCGTAAGTCACGACGAGACATTCTTGGAGGCCGTCGGGATTACACGCGGGCTGGAATTGCAACCGCCGTCTGGTTCGCGGGCGTCCGAATAAGGCATTGTGGATTACGCTGTACGCCCGTTGAAGTGTGTCAAAAACTCACACCGCAGCGGGCGTGGTTCTTTCCACGCACTCATGCCCCTGCGCCGCCCGTGCGAACGCATCTATTCTTGACCCGATCCGAGGCTCGACGGCTTGTTCTGGAAGATGCCCCAAAGACGAATCTTAGTTGGTCTTCGGGCCGGTCCTCCCGCGGAGTACACTGCAGCAAGCATGTTCGTCCGGGGAGGTGCATTCACCATGACCGAGGCCGAAAGCGGATCAGCAGGCACGAGGCAAGTTGCTTGGTGACGGTTTTCCCGGCGGTCATTTTTGAGTTCATCGACGTGGCGGTTCAACTTCGGTTCCATCCACGCCACCCTGGGCTTCCTGCGCGTCGAGTGTTCCCGAAACTGTCGTTCCGTGATGCGGCCACGAACTTTCCCATTTCCGCGGATGAATCGGGCGGGGTACCGGATCAGTATGAGTGGAGGCGATGTTCACCCGATTCGGAACCGCGCATGCCCCGTCGATTCTTCTTCCGCCTGCTCTCGGACATCGGCCCGACCGGGGACCACGTTCCCGATGGGGATCTCCTCCGGCGGTTCGTCCGAGAGCGGGATCCGGCCGCCTTGGAACTATTGGTCCGCCGGCACGCCGATGCCGTTTGGGCCGCCTGTCGCGGTGTCCTCCGTTCCGAAACCGACGCCGAGGACGCCTTCCAGGCCACGTTCCTTGTCCTGGCCCGGAAGGCCGGGACGATTCGGGGCGAGCGCGTCGGGGGGTGGTTGCACCGAGTGGCGGTCAACGCGGCCCTGAAGCTCCGGGGGCGGTCCGCCCGAGTCGCCATTGCGACCGTGGAGCAGCTCGACGCCCTCCCAGCCCCCGCGCCAGCCGATCCCGACCCGGATCTGTCCGCACTCGTTCAGGAAGAACTCGCCGGCCTTCCCGAGCGGTATCGAGTGCCGGTCGTCCTGTGCGAACTTGAGGGGCACACCCATGCCGAGGCTGCGAACGTGTTAGGGTGGCCGATCGGAACTGTGTCCAGCCGGTTGAGTCGGGCACGGACCCTACTCCGGGCCCGCCTGGCCCGCCGCGGGGTGTCCGCTCCCGCCATCGTGCTCCCCGCGCTCGGCTTGCCCCCCGCGCTCGTCCGGGACACGACCGCCGTTGCAATCGGTACCGCTCCCGTTCGCCCGACCGTTTCGACCCTCACCGAAGGAGTGCTCTCGATGATGCGTCTCGCGCAGTACAAGCTGGTCGCCGTGGGACTGGTGTCCGTCGGGCTGGTCGCGCTCGCCGGCTTTGGGACGTTCACCGCCCTGGGCCAGCGGCCCGAGCTCCCCGGGACGGAGCCGACCACGGCCCCGGCCCCCCCGAACCAGAAAAACCAGCCGGCCATTTCCCCCGCGGGGGATTCGATCACGGCGTACCCGGAACTCGACCCGAAGAGCCTCGAAGACCTGGTGACGAACTGCCCGAAGACGCTCGGAGGGAAGGAGATCCCGCTCGTGCCGAACGAGGCTCCCCTGTTGCAACTGCAGAAGGCCAAACTGAACGCCGCGCTCGTGGACCTGTCAGCCATCGTCGATCGGCTCAAACTTGCGAGTCTAGCGAACGAGGCCCCAGCCATCCCCGAGGCGTGCAACCGAGCGGTCGCGGCAGCCGCGGACCTGTTCGCCTCGAGCGAGTTGCGACCGTGGTTCGAGGAACGGGTGCGGGTCGCGAAGTGGTACGAGATGGTGATCGACGCCCAGGTGAAGGCCGGGAAGAAGTCCCCCTCGGACCTGAACGCGGCCCGGTACGCCCGGCTCGACGCCGAAATCGCCCTTGTGAAGCTGACCTCACGGAAGGATGGGGGAGGCGGGCGCTAAACCCACGATTGGCTGAAGAAGCGCCCTCTCGTCTTACCGGAAACACGATCGACAGCTGGCCCCTGCACGGAGAAAACCGGGCACCGTCACCGGGTCCATGCATGAAGGTGTTTGGTTTCGGGTTTGTGGCACCGGTCTCCCGACCGGTGTCGCTGCACCAGTCGGGAGACCGGTGCCACAAAAACAGATGGCCTTATTCAGACCATGAATCAGAACGAGCAGGAGTCGGGAGGGCAGTTTTGCAGAACGAACCCAATCGACACCGCTCCTTCATACGTCGGGTCAACCCGGGGCCGCTTGAAGACCGTTTTCGCCGAACGAACCCAATCGGCCCCAGTCCCTCTCACAAGGTGAGTCGCTGTTGCGGGGCGCAACTGGGTCGGGCTCGCGATCGCTTGGGCTGGTTTTCGGGAGGTTTCCGTCCTCGGATCTGGGTGCCTGCACCGGTCTGGAGACCAGTGCCACGAGAAAAGAGCCTCGGGATGAGTTCCGTCTTCCGGTGTGGCACCGGTCTCCAGACCGGTGCAGCAATACCCGTCAACGACGCGAGCGGACTACCGGTTCCTCCCCCTGTCGCCCCGGCTGGGAGGTCGCTTTGCAGAACGAACCCAATCGGCCCGCGGTCCTTCACGGTCCGGGTCGACCAGGCGCCGCTTGGGGAGTCAATTTTACAGAACGAACCCAATCGACATGGATCCATCAATACAGATCGACCCAGACACCGGTGGAAGGTCGTTTTTGCGGAACGAACCCAATCGGCCCCGATCCGTTGCAATCCGGGCTGGCCCCATGCACCGCCAAAAATGTCGTTTTTGCGGAACGAACCCAATCGACACATTTCCTTCACAATCCCGGCCGGCCGACGGGAGGCAGAAAAGCTGCTGTAGGACTGCCGAATACTGCCAATCCGGGATGCCATCTCCGGCAGGCAAGTAACCCACGTATCGTGTGGGCGGGTCGGCTGACGGAACTACGGCGGACGAAAAACAGGCGGTGAGTGATCAACGCCATCGAGGTCGTGCGAGCAATCACCCTTGCGGAAAAGGAAGTCGACATGACACCGAACCCGAGTGTGACCGTCTCGTTGTTGGTCGCGGGGGCTTGGATGTCGTGCGAATCCATCCCGGCGTCCGCCCAAGAACCAAACCCCCCAAGCACGCTCAGTGGTCACACCGATGCTGTCAGGTCGATATCGTTCAGCCCGGACGGGAAAACCCTGGCGTCGGGGAGCCTGGATGAGGGAATCAGGCTGTGGGACGTGGCCACCCGGAAGGGAGTCGCCCGCCTGAAGGGACACACAAGAGCCATCAGGTCCGTGGCGTTCAGCCCGGACGGGAAAACCCTGGCGTCGGGGAGTGAGGACTTCACGATCAGGCTGTGGGACGTGGCTACCCGGAAGGAAGCCGCCCCCCAGAAGAGCACTCCCTCTTTAACCCTCTCCATGGCGTTCAGCCCGGACGGCAAGACCCTGGCATGGGCCGGGGATAGGACCATCAGGCTGTGGAGTGTGCCCACCCACAAGGAAATCGCCGCCTTGGAGCATAAGGATTTCGTCTGGTCGGTGTCGTTCAGTCCGGACGGGAAGACCTTGGCGTCGGGGAGCGATGATTCCACGATCAGGCTTTGGGACGTGCCTACCCACAAGGAAATCGCCGCCCTGAAGGGGCACGTCGATAGCGTTTCTTCGGTGTCGTTCAGTCCGGACGGGAAGACCCTGGCGTCGGGGGGGTGGGACAAGAGTATCCGGTTGTGGGACGTGGCTACCCGGAAGGAAGTTGGCACCCTGGAGGGTCACACGAGTGCCGTCCCTTCGGTGTCGTTCAGTCCGGACGGGAAGACCCTGGCGTCGGGGGGGTGGGACAAGAGTATCCGGTTGTGGGACGTGGCTACCCGTAAAGAGATCGCCACCCTGATGGGCCACACGGATGGGGTTTCTTCGGTGTCGTTCAGCCCGGACGGGAAGACCCTGGCGTCGGGGAGCGATGACCACACAATCAAGTTGTGGCACGTCCCCGCCGCAAAGAAGACGGGAAAGTAGCCGACGCTCTTCGGGGGTCGGCTTACTCACTGGACGTGAAAAGCTGCTGTAGGACTGCCAAATACTGACAAACCCTGACAAACCGGTCGTCCTGGTCGGAGGGGAGCGTTCGGTACTCGGATAGAACCTGCCAAAACTATCACCGAAGAGTGGGCACCGTCCTTCATGTCTACTTGCATTGCATGACAGATGGCGTTATAATCTCTTTGTAGGAGACCTTCCGGGTGACGTCATAAGCCGTGATTCCGACGACACCCGGTCGGGATGAACCTTCGCGGCACACCGGAGCGGAGAGGCTGCCGTGCGGCAATATTGCGTAACATCCCACTAAAGTCCGAGAAATGCGATCGGTCGAGCGCCACAAGATATCGTCAAGCCGCCGCTTGCGAGCCTTGCTCCTCGTCCGGCCAGTCCTCGAACCGCATGGGCAGGAGCCGGCTCACCCCGCTCTCCTGCATGGTCACCCCCCACAGCCGGTCGGCCGCGGCCATCGTCCGCTTCTTGTGGGTGATCACGATGAACTGGCTGTGGTCCAGAAACTCCCGCAGCACCCCGGCCAGCCGCTGGGTGTTCGCCTCGTCCAGCGCGGCGTCGACCTCGTCGAGCAGACAGAACGGCGACGGCTTGTTCCGGAAGATGGCGAGCAACAGCGCGACCGCGGTCAGCGTCTTCTCCCCGCCGCTCAACAGCGACAGCGCCCGCAGCTCCTTGCCCGGCGGGCGGGCGGTGATCTCGATCCCGCTCTCCAGCACGTCCACGCCGTCCTCGAGGATGATGTCCGCCTGCCCCCCGCCGAACAGCTTGCGGAACAGCTCTTGGAAGTACCCGCGGACCGCCGTGAGCGTATCGGTGAAGAGCTTCCGGCTGTCGCCGTTGATCGTGTCGATGACGTTCTGCAGCGACCCCCGGGCCGCGTTCAGGTCGTCGTGCTGGGCCTTCAGCCCGTCGTGCTCGGTCTCGACCCGGGCCAGCTCGTCGAGGGCTTCCATGTTCACGCTCCCGAGCCTGGCGAGCTTCCGCCTCAACTCCTCGATCTCCTGCTGGGCCGCCAGGAGATCGGGTATCGGGGACCGGGTCTCGGGGACCGGGTCAGAATCCGGAGAAGTGGCGTCCCGGGGATCGGAACCGGGAGGGCCGGGTTCCTGGCTTTCGGCCTCACCCGGTCCCCGAGACCCGGTCCCCGAGACCCGGTCCAGTTCGATCCCGTAATCCTCCCGGATGCGGGCGGCGACGGCGTCCCGCCGGGCCTGGAGGTCGTGGGCCGCGAGCTCCCGGGCGTGGGCGGCGGCCTGCCGTTCCTGCCACCCGGACCGCAGGGCGTGGAGCTCGTCCCGCAGCTGGTCCCGGGCCGCCCGGCCGGCGGCCATCTTCGCCGCGAGGTCCGCCGCCTGGCGCTCCCGGCTCTCCTTCTCGCGGTACGCGTCCGCCATCCCGGCCGACGCCCGGAGCATCGCCAGGGTACACTCCGCGAGCCGGCCGCGGGCCGACTGGAACGCCGCCGTCTGGTCGATGGCCTCGATCTTGCGCTTGCGGAGCTCGGATTCGAGCTGGGCGTGGCAGTCGCGGGTGCGGTCGCGGTCGGCGGCGGCCCGGATGAGCGCCACCTGCGCCTCGGTGTGCGCCAGCTGACACCGGTCGCGGTCCTGCTCGCCGGCGGCGGCAGCGGCCTGGAGGTGTTCCAGCCGGGCCTTCACGGCCTCGGCCTCCCGCTCGGTCCCCTCCGCCTCCAGCTTCGCCGCCACCCACTGCGCCTCGCCCCGCTGGACCTCCGCTTCGAGCTGGCGGGCCTCCCCACCGAGCACCTCGATGACCTCGATCAGCTCCTCCAGCTGCTGCCGCTGGTGGGCGATCTTCTGCTGCAGGTCTCCGGCCGCGCCGGAGAGCATGCCTTTCTCCGCCTCGGCCGCCTCGATCGCCCCGCCGACCGAATCCGTCTGCCGCCGGAGCCCGGCCAGTTCGACCTCGGCCGCGGACACCTCGGCCGCGAGCGTCCGGAGCTGGTCGCGAAGCTCCCGGAGCTCGCTCTTCCGGGAGACGATGCCGGTCCCCACCTTGGGCGGCCCGACCGACAGCGTCCCATCCGGTTCGAGGAGTTCGCCGGCGCGGGTGACGAAGCGGTGACAGGGAAACGAGCCGGCGAGCTGTCGGGCGTCGGCCAGTGTGTCGGCGAGGACGACGGTCCCGAGCAGCTGGTCTGGCAGGGACGCGAGGTCCGGGTGGTCGCAGCGGACCCACCGGGCGAGCGGGTCAGGAGTCAGGAGCCGGGGGTCAGAAGGCAGTGGTCCTGCAACCGATTCCCTTGACCCCTGACCCCTGACCCCTGACCCCTGAAAAGGCACGAACCCCACCCGCCCGGCCGGTTCGCCGACCGCGGCGGCCACCGCGTCCACCGCCGCCGGGTCGCGGATGACGAACCGCTGGGCCGCGTCGCCCAGGGCGAGTTCGACGAGCGGGGCCACATCCCGCGGGACGGTCAGCAGGTCGGCGACGAGGCCGGCGACGGAGGCAAAGGGTGAGGGATGAATGATGAAGGACGAATCCGAGCCCAAAACCGGACCGGCCGGGTCCGTGTTCATCCTTCTGGTTTCATCCTTCAGCCGGGCCAGGACTTCGCGGACGCCCGCGCCGAGCCCTTCCTGGGCCCGCTCCAGCCCCTCCAGCACCTCGACCCGGCCGCGGAAATCGCCCTGGCGGACCCGCAGGTCTTCGAGCGCGTGCTGCACCCGCGCCTGGGCGTCGTGCAGCCGGTCCTGTTGCGCCCGCAGGTCGACGAGATGACCGCGCGCCGACCCGAGCCTGGCCTGCACGTCGGCGTCCGCGCGGGAGAGCCCGTCGAGGGCGGCTTCCAGCCCCGTCCGGCGGGCCGACTTCTGCTCGATCTCGGCGAGCTTCCGCGTGTACTCCTTCTGGAACCGCTCGACCTGGGCGAGTGTGGACGTGGCCAGCGACCGGGCCGCCGCCGCCCGCGCGACGAGGTCGAACTGGTGGTCGCGGTCGGCCTTCGCGCGGCGGTCCAGGTCGGCCACCCGGTCCGCCGCCGCGGCCAGCTCGGCCGCCGCCGCGGCCGCCTTCCCCTGCTCCAGTTGTTGGGCGTCCTCGGCCGCCGCGGCGTCGGCCGCGGCCTTCGCCGACTCGGCCTCCAGGGCCTTCACCCGGTAGCCGAGGTCGGCCCGCACCCGGCCGAGCTTCGCCAGCTCCGCCTCGTGGCCGGCGGCGGCCCCGCGCTCGTGCTTCAGGGTGGCATCGAACCCGGCGATCTGCTGCCGGGCGTCGGCGAGCTTGCCCTCCTGGTGCCGGAGCGACTCCTCGGCCTTACCGACCTCCCAGTCCAGCTCCCGGACGCCCTGGTCGAGTGCGTCCGTGCGGGCCGTCGCCCCGCTCACCTCGGCCTTGAGGTCGGCCAGGGCCCGCCGTTCGACCTCCAGCGCGGCCGTGAGGTCGCGGTACTCCCGGGCCCCGAGCCCGACCCGCAACTCCCGGAGCCGGTCGGCGTACTCCTTGTGCCGCTGGGCCTTCGCCGCCTGGAGCCGGAGCGTCCGGAGCTGGGCGTCGAGGGCGTCGAGCCGGTCCTTCGACCGGGTCAGGTTCTGCTCGACCGCGGCGAGCTTCCGCAGGGCCTCCAGCTTCTTCGCCTTGAACCGGCTGATCCCGGCGGCCTCGTCGAAGATCTCACGGCGGTCCTTGGTCGACGCCTGCAACAGCTCGTCGACCCGGCCCTGGGCGATGATCGTGTACCCGCCGGACCCGGCCCCGCTCCCGAGGAAGACCTCCTTGACGTCCTTCAGCCGGGACATCTGCCCGTTGATCAGGTACTCGCCGGTCCCGTCGCGGTACACCCGGCGGGTGACCTGGACCTCGTCCACGTCCACGGCCAGGAGCCGGCGGGCGTTGTCGAACGCGACCGTGACCTCGGCCATCCCGAGGCTCTTGCGGGAGCTCGATCCGTTGAAGATGACGTCGGCCATCTCCCCGCCGCGGAGCGACTTGGCCGACTGCTCCCCGAGGATCCACCGGACGGCGTCGACGACGTTGCTCTTCCCCGACCCGTTCGGCCCGACCACCGCCGTGATCCCGGAGGCGAAGTCGAACCGGGTCTTGTCCGCGAACGACTTGAACCCGACGAGCTCGAGTCGCTTCAGCATCAGCTCACCGTGGGACGAAAGACCTGCCGTGCCGCACGGGTCTGGAGACCCATGCCACAAAAGACGACGTCGGGCCGTGTCCGGGCCCCGGGTCGGGATAATTCCCTCCGGGGCGAACTCGGCCCGACGTCAACTGCCCACTGCCCACTACTTCCGCGGGAACAGGGTGCCCGGGCTGCGGCTGAGCTCCGGTACCTTCGTCGGGGCGGGGTCCGCCGGGGCGGGGGTCACGCCCGTCGTCGGCACGACCGGGGGGAGGGGGTCGGCGATCGGCGCTTCGGGCGGCGGCTTCGGCCCGAAGATCCGGCCCGGGTTGCGGCTCAGCGGGGGCCGTTGCGTGGCCCCCTCGGCCGGCTTCGCGTCCGGATCCTGGTCCGACGCGACGTCCAGCCCGGCCGTCTCCAGGTCCGTCCGGAGCGTCCCGACCCGGGCCACCTCGGCGTCCGCCTTCACCAGCGCCGGGTCGGCCTTGGCGTACCCGGCGAGCTGTTGCACGGTCATCTGCAGCGGGAGGGCGTCGACCACCACGGCGGCGGACAGGACCTGTGCCCCGTCCGCGCGGCGGAGCAGCTCCACCGCCTCCGCGTACCCGCCGCCCAGCCTGGACATCGCGACGAGGACCGCGTGCACGTCGGCCGAGCACTTCGCCTCCTTCACCTGCGGCTCGCCGTTCACCCGCACGATCCGGGTGACCTTCACGGCGGGGTCCCCGGCCGCCATCGAGACGGTGAAGTCGGGCCCGACCGGGAGCGGCGGGACCGGCCCGCGGAACCGGACCCCGTCGCCGAACAGGACGACCTCGGACCGCCGGTCGCTGGTCAGGTGGACCAGCCCGGGCGACCCGGCGGCGACGCTATGGACCCACAGGGCCGAGTTCAGCATCTGCCCGCGGACCGCCGGGTGGCTCTCGTCGGCCAGCCGGAGGGCGACGAACGCCCCGTACCGGAGGACCGGGTCGGCGCCGGCCATCAGGTCGACCAGCCGGTCGGTGAACGCGGCGTCGTCGGTGGCGGCAAGGGCCTTGAGGCAGGAGGCCCGCAGGGCCGGGTGTTCCTGGGCCAGCTTCGCCAGCTCGGTCGCCCCGTCGGTGTGGCCGAGATAGGCGAGCGACTCGGCGGCCGCGAACCGGACCCACGGGGACGCGTTCTCCAGCGCGACCCGCAGGGCCCGCCGGGCGTCCCCGCCGAGCGCCTCGAGCTTGACCGCGGCGGTCAGTGCGGTCGCCGGGTCGTGCAGCTCCTCTTCCAGCCGCCGGCGGTAGAGGCTGTCGGCCGCGACCGGGACGATCGGCACCTGCCGGGAGACCAGCATGAACCGGTAGTGGTTGTGCCGGTACGCATACGGGACGTTCACGACGACGAGGTCGCGGGTCTTCGTCTCGGCCACCTTCAGGTGCGGGTCGGCGGTGCTCTGGAAGGTGGCGTTGAGCCGCTCGGCGACGGTCGCGGCCATCCGGATGTTCTGGTCCCCGGGCCGCATCAGGAAGAAGTACGGGCGGGCCTGGGTCACCCGCCCGCCGGCCCGGACCACGCCGGCCCGGAGGGTCGACGGTTCGGTGTCGGGCGGGGCGTCCGGCCGGTCCCCCGCGGCCGGGGCGTCGGCGGCCTTCGCCGCCGGGACCATCGACCCGGCCACGACCGGGGCCCTCTCGATCGTCCGGACCCACACGTTCCCGAGCAGCAGGTTCCCGCTCGGCCCGCCCGGCCGGCCCTGCTTGGCGAGCGCCTGCAGGTTCCCGGTGGTGTCGTAGTCCACCAGCTCGCAGGCCAGCAGCACCCCGCCCTTCAGGCTGGTCGTCTTGCTCTCGTCCGGGAGCGTGATCTGGAGGTCGACCGGCTCGCCCTTGCGGGCCCCGGGCGGGACGAGGGCCGACACGAGGACGAGGGAGGTCGTCCGGCTCGGGTCGTCGAGCAGGTCCTTGAGGTTGCTGAACCCCTGCTTCTTGAGGCCGTGTTCGAGCATTTCCCGCCACGCCCCGGCCGGGGCGCTGCTCCCGGTCCCGGGCTGGAGCCGGTACACCAGCCCGACCCCGCTGACCGCGATCGGGCCCATGTTGTCGGGCACGGTCTTCATGCCGACGGTGGCGAACGCGTCCGGATCGGCGGCCGAATCCTCCCCGATCTGGGGGCGAGCCTGGACCTTGTTGTCCTTCGACCCGGTGCAGCCGGTCAGGCCGACGGCCAGCCCGACGACCACGACGCACATCCGGTTCATGCCGTTCCCCCTCCATCGGCCGCGGTCGCGACCCGGGCGGCAGTCCCGGCCGGATTCCCCCGAACCCGGTCCCGGCCACCGCCCGCTCGACGTCTAGTGTCTCGGTTCGGCCGGACCATACCCGGCCGCCCGATGGCGTCAAGAGGAACACGGGTTTTATGGGTTTTCCTGGGTCTTCCAAACTCAGGATTCTGGTCTTGCACCCCCCGGACGGGACGATATAGTCCCGCCCCCCTGATATCGATCTGGGCGGCCGGCGGGCGACGGATCGCAACCCGGCCCACAGATGGCAGAGGAACGCCGATGTCGATGCGAAGCGGCCTGCTCGGGCTGGCCGGGGTCCTCGCCGTGACCGGGGCGACGGCCGCCAAGCCGCCGGACCTGCCGGCCGAGCCGCTCGTCGAGGGCCGCGAGCCGACCCCGGTGGTCCGCGAGTACTACGAGGCCGACGTCCCGCGGCCGGCGGTCGGCGTCGTCCCGACCCTCCCGCCCCGGTCGGGATCACCCCGGCCGGTGGCGGACTTCCTCTCCGGGTTCCGCGACACGATGCTGAACCGGCTCACCATTCCGCTCGGACCGGCCCCGGTCCGGGAGTGAAAGACGGGATTAACCACAGAGTCACAGAGAACACAGAGAGAAGACGAAATGGGCGAATGTTAGGAAGAAATAATTCCTCTCTATCCTTCTGAATTTCTTCTCTCTGTGTTCTCTGTGACTCTGTGGTCAATTCCCGCCCCATTCCAGCGTCGCCGGGACCGGGTAGTTCGCGGCGGCCGGCGGGCGGATGCCCAGGAACCGCGCGAAGATCGCGGCCGTCGCCTGCGGGGTGACCGGCTCGGCCCGCGGCCCCCCGGGGACGCCCGGCCCGTACACCATCAGTGGGACGAACGCGTCGTAGTCGTGCGGCGACCCGTGGGTCGTCCCGGTCTCCTCCTTCAGCACCTCGCCGGGCTTCCGGCCGCCGAATAGGTCGAATGGCCGCAGGACCACGTACACGTCCCCGCCGCGGGCCGGGTGGAACGACCGCTTCACCCGCCGTCCGAGCTCGTCCGCCGCCGGGAGCGGGCCGGCGAGCTCGTCCCGCGTGTACGCCCGGTACACGTCCGGCTGGGCGGCGAGGTAATCGGCGAGACTCCGAGCGACCACCCCGCGGACCCGCCCCGACGCCGCGATCTGGTTCCGGTTCAGATGGACCCACGGGGCGGAAACCTCCTCGACCCACCGGGGTTTCCCCTTCGGCCCCGGTCCGGTGGGTTCGCCGGCCGGCCCGAACGCGGCCCGCAAGTGGGCCTCGGCTCCGGCCACCAGGGCATCCTTGTTCACCCGCTTCGCCGCCTGCCCCTTCGCCGCCGACGCCTCCGGGAGCGGGCAGATCCCGTGGTCGGCCGTGACCGCCAGGGCGTAGTTTCCTCGCCCCACCTCCGCGTCGAGGAACCCGAGCAGGTCGGCCACCAGCGCGTCGGACCGGAGGGTGACGTCGAGCACCTCCTGCGAGTCCGGCCCCCATGTGTGCCCGATCAGGTCGTTCGACGAGAAGCTGACCACGAGCAGGGCCGGGACGTCGTCCCGCCCGAGCCCCTCGGTCCGGACGCACGTCTTGGCGAACTCCAGCAGTAAGTCGTTCCCGTAGGGCGAGTTCGCCAGCGCATCGTAGTACGCCTTCCCGACCTGCTTCAACCCGCCGGTCGTGGGGTGCGGGAACGTCTTCCCCTGCTTGCTCCCGGTCCCCTCCCCCGGGGCGTCGTCCGGCCCGCTGTACCGCGCGTAGCCCTCGGCCCCCAGGTCCGGCCGGAACCGCGTCCAGTCCTGGCCGAACCACCGGTCCGCCGTCTTCGACCGGTTGAACGCGGTCACCCACTCCGGGACCGGGTGGTCGAGCCGGTCGGTGTAGTAGGTGGACGTCACGAACCGGCCGTCGAACCAGAACGCCCCGTCCGGCCGCCGGCCGGTGGGCAGGATCGCGGACCGGTCCTTGAGCGACAGCCCGAACACCTTCGCCCGCGGGCCGTACGTCTGCTTGAGTACGTCCGCGACCGTTTCGCTCAGGAGCCGTTCGGGGGTGCCGGCGATCGGCGGCTTCTCCACCCTCCCGGTCTTGGGGTCGACGGCCGTGGGAGCCGGGACGAGCGCGTATCGGCCGTCCCCGGCACAGTATGCGTTCCCCTTCCCGGGCTCGTACCAGTCGTTGTTCACGATCCCGTGCCGGTCCGGGCAGGTGCCCGTCAGGATCGACGCATGCCCGGGGCCGGTCGTGGTGGTCCCGTAGGGGTAGTAACAGCTGGTGAACCATGCCCCTTCCGCCCGGAGACGGGCGAACCCGCCGGGGCCGAACAGCGGCTGCCACTTCTCCGGGTAGTCGCCCCTCATCTGGTCGAACACGACGAGGACGGCGAGCTTCACCCGCGACCGACCGTCGGGCGCGACGAAGGGACCGGCTTTCGGCCGGGTGTACGCGGCGACGAACACGCCGAGCCCGACGAGGAGAACAAAGAGCCGACCGATCGCGACTGACGAGCGCATGTTGGGACACTACCCGGGGTGTGGGAAACGGGTAGGGGATAGGAATAGGACGGGCGGGGTCGGCCCGACAGCGCCGGTCGAAGAAATCCCTCACCCTCGCCCCAGAATTATTCACCGCGGAGATCGCAGAGCACGCGGAGGAAAGCGCGGGACAAGATTTCGGAACTCCCTGGGGAAACCTCTCGCATGAACGAGATTGACGGAGGTCTCATCCACAATTACTTTCCAAAATTTTGTCTTCGGTTCTTCTCCGCGTCCTTTGCGTTCTCCGCGGTGAATCATCAGGTATCGTCAGTCCCGGCGGGTGTACCTGGATTCTACCCCCGATTCCGGGCCACTCCAGCTGAGTTTCCGGACGGTCCCGGGGTTGCTCCCCGACAGCCGGGAGAGTACACCGGTGGTTATCCTTCACACCAGCTGGAGCTCCTATGCCCGAGCCCGTCGTGATCGCCACCTGGCCGTTCGGGAAGCTCGCCGCCGACACCGCGCTCCAGCTGCTGGCCAAGGGCGACCCGGCCCTCGACGCCGCCCTCGCCGGGGCCCAGGCCATTGAGGACGACCCGACCGTCCGGTCGGTCGGGTTCGGGAGCCTGCCCGACCGGATCGGCCGGCTCACCCTCGACGCCTGCGTGATGGACGGAAAGACGCTCGGGTGCGGGGCGGTCGCCGGGGTGGAACACATCCGCCACCCAGCTGCTCTGGCCCGCCGGGTGATGGAGAAGACCCCGCACATCTTCCTGGTGGGCGAGGCGGCGAAGTGGTTCGCGCTGCAGCAGGGGTTCCCGCTCGAGTTCCCGTACACGCCCGAGGCGATCCGGGAGTGGCTGGACAAGCACCCGGACCGGAAGAAGGAGAAGCCGGCGGACGACAAGCCGGCGGCCCCGCTGACCTACGACAGCCCGGTGGACGAGCACAACCACGACACGGTGACGGTCCTGGCCCGGGACCTGAAGGGTCATCTGGGCGGGGTGTGTACGACGAGCGGGCTGGCGCACAAGCTGCCCGGGCGGGTGGGGGATTCGCCGATCATCGGGGCCGGGCTGTACGTGGACGACCTGGCCGGGGCGGCGGGGGCGACGGGGGTGGGGGAGGAGATCATCCGGATCGGGGGGAGCTTGTTCGTGGTGGAGCAGATGCGGGGTGGGAAGGGGCCGCAGGAGGCGTGCGAGCTGGCGTGCAAGCGGGTGAACGCGGCGGCGGGTCGGCGGGGGGTTCACCCGGCGGCGGTGGCGTTCATCGCCCTGGACCCGAAGGGGGCGGTCGGGTCGGCGTGTACGGCCCGGACGAACTTCAAGTACGCCGTCGCCCGCGGGGGCAAAACCGAGCTGATGCAGGCGAAGGAAGTCCCACCGGATGCGTGAGTGAGGGGAATATCCCTCCTCAAATCGGTGGCTGTTTTGCTGTCCCAGCAGGGGGTAAGATCACCCGCCTGAGACCGTTTGCGCTCGTCTCAAAAAAAGCTTCCGGAACTCCCGAACCAGGCATGCTTTCCGGCAAGAGATCCGAGTTGATTAGTTAAGATTGGTTAAGATTTCGCGGGTTGCCGGACCGCGCACGTGCCTTGGGTGCCTCAACCCGGCAGTGATTAACTCTCGTTAACTCGTTAACTGTGCGGGTCTCGCCATTTCGTTCCAGAAGTCTTTTGGGAATAAGTGGTTATGGCGATGAGCCCGCCGCACAGGTCGTCCTGTACGGCGGGCTCTCGGTGTTGTGGGGAGGGAGACTGCACTGCCCCCATCGTCTGCGCGATTAGCGGACCCTGCCCCAGTATGGCACTACCTGGATGTAGTTGTTGTTCGTGGGGTTGGTGACCACGTCGAATCCCGGTTGCGGGCCTGGGTTACCGAGACCCGCCACACCCAGCGTCGTGTTACCTAGTGTCTGTACGTTCGACACCATGTCCCCCTGGCCGTGCGCCCGCTGAGTCGGGCTGACCGTAATCGTCCCGATGCCCCCCCCATAGTTTGTCACGGCGCTGACCGTGACCGCTTCCTGGTCCGCCCCGGACCCGATCACCAGGGTACTGGTGTTGCCCGCGCCTGTCCCGATGGTGATCAGTTGCCCGTCGGCGTATACCTGCAGAGTGCCACCGCCGCCTCCCGCGGCGGTGACGTACAGAGTGGTCGAGCCGGCAGCGACCGGAGCTTCCAGGGTGGTGAAGAACGGCCGCGGGCCGACCGCGGCAGAACTCGGGGGGGAACTCGAGTTGGCCACCGTCAGGTTGTTCCGATCGATCACCGCGACAAATTGTTGCCGCAGGTCCCCGGGCACGTCCTTAAAGGCTTCCTTGCCCAGGATGAACCGGTTGAACCCGGCCGCCTCCTGGGTCGTCTGCGGCGTCCCAGCCGCGTCGGTCCGGACTTCGAAGAAGCCGACCGTGAAGGCCACGTAAAACGTGTTGCTCACTGTGGTCGTGTTGTTCAGGATCTTCCGGGCGGCCTCGGCCTGGAAGTACGGGTGCGATTGGCCAGTGTTCCACAGGTACGGCAGGTACTGTTGTCCACCGTAACTCGTTGGCACTTGTGTAGCAGTGTTGATCCGCAAAAAGGTGTCTTGGACTCCGCTCCCGTTCGCAAACGCTAACCCTCCGGCAACGGGGTTAAACTCGCCTACCCCAAACGGCTTGAACGGCCGGTCGGTGCCTCCGGTCGGGAGGTCGTCGAGCGTCGGACCAGGGACAGGGACCTGAACTTGGGTCGTGCCGTCGGCCAGGGTCTTCGGGCTGATTGTTGACGTCCGCGTCGCAATCCAGCTTCCGGCACTAATCGTTGGCGCGGTGAACTGGTTCCCGGGAGGCTGCGCGTCGAACAGGGCCTGGAGGATGCCCTGATCCTGGATCGTGTTGATATTGATCCGGCCGTGGACCTTCCCACCGGACGGGATCCCATAGTTCCAGGGCTTGACCCGGAGCAGGTCGAGGGCCCGGAACAACTGGTTGTTGGTCACGGTTGTGGTTGTGTCGTAACCGGGAAGGCTAGTCGCCGCGACGGACCCGAGCCATGGTGCCTGGGCCAAGTCCTTACGGATGTTCGCGGCTATGCCACCCGGTGCGGACACGAATAGCTGAGTCAGCTCGTGTGGCTTGACCCCGGCAACGTGCAGCAACTCGAGCTGGTTCGCCAGGGGCCGGTCCATGTGGACCAGCCAGTCGAACGGGCCCATTATCGTTTCGGTGTTCGTGTTGGGGAGCGAACTTGCCGAACTGTAGGTTGGATCGGCATTGGCCGTTCCATTGTGCCGACCAAATGTGTGCTGCGGATTGTTGGCCAGGGCCGGGTTGGGCTTCTGGGCCAGAACGAACGCGTTGGGGAAGGGTTTCGGGGTAACGGTCCCGTCCATGTTGGGGGTCATCTGGGCAGCGAACCCGGCGTATGGCTGGACCTTGCCGACGGCAAACCGCGAGGCGATCGGAACATATGTCGGTGGCATCGGCGGAGTCATCTCACCTTGAGCCCGATTGACCGAGTCAAACGACGGGACCTCGGCCATGTAGTCCACTGTGATGTATGGGTTCAGGTTTGGGTCGAACGTGGCATAAGGGTTAGCCAGTCGTTGAAGGACGACGACGTTTCGCTTGTAGGTCGAGTCCTCCAGGCTGGCCCGGGTCGGTGGAGTAGTCGGAGGAGGACCGCCGGTCCCCGCGAGGTACGTCAGTGCGTTCTGCTTGCTCGTTGCGGTCGGACTCGGATCGGGGGCGACTACCATGTTGGTCCACGGTGCCTGAACAGGGCCGGGGGGGGGTGGGTTCTGTGGATTGAACTCGAACGATTGCGGCCCTGTCCCTGTGCCAGTAGGGCCGATGTTTGGCCCGAACAAAATTATGCCCTTGGTCGGATCGCCGCCGGGGTTGTAAACGGTTCCACCCGACGTGGTAGCCGCGGTCACGTTCGGGCTAACACTCGGTGGGGCCGCGCCCCCGTTGCGTTGGAAGGAGTACTGGATATCTGGGTCAAATCCAATATCTCCGCGGACGTTGTGCCGTTGTGTGAAGTTGCCGCTCGCCGTGCCTCCGTCGCGGGCGATTTGGAGCCGATAGGAGGGGACCGCACCATTTTGCAACTGAACCGTACCGTCCCCAATTGGGCCAAGCGGTTGCGCGGGCATTGCGGCAGGATAGTTGAGGTAGGCGGTACTTGTCGGGTTCAGTAGCTCAACCCAGAATCGGACGTAGGCGGGATTGCTCGGGGCGTTCGCATCCGTTGTTTTCTCGCTCGGAGAATTTGCGACTTCGCTATACACCTCGTTAATAACCAACCTGGGTTTCTCGACGCCAAAGACGGTGCTGTTCCCGACCTGGGCGGCCTGCGGAGTCGCGAGTTGCGGCGGCAGGAAGTTGCTCGGGTCGCTCAGCACGGTCGCCGCCGTGCCCGGGGTGGTGGGGTTCCACACGAACGCCGTGCTGATGTCGTCGGCATCGATGTAATCGACGATATTAGCTGCGAGCTGGGCGAGGTATCGGATCGCATCGAACTGTGGGGTGCCTGGGGTCAATGCGTTGGAGATCTGGACGTCCCCCGGGTTGTACGTACCGTTGCCGGATGTGTAGATCGTTACATTTCCATTCGTGATCCCCCCGGCGACAGCCGAGAACCCCCCACCGGTCGCAATCAGAAGCCGGGCGAAGATATCCCGGGCGAGGATCTGACGGTCGATCGCGGCCTGCGTGACGGTGAAGCCCATCGGGGGGGGTGCGAGGTTGGTCGAACTCAGTGGCTGGGTCGGATCAAGCCGGTAGTCGGCGAGCGGCCGGTTCAGGTCCACTGGTCCAAGAACGGGCGCGGGCAGGACGCTGGTGGAGTAGGTCGTCGGGGTGCTCACCGGGAACAGGTTGGTGGCCGCCGGGTTGATCGTGGGAGGGGAATTGAGCGTAAGAGGAGGCGTACCGACGGCCCCCGGCATCAACCCCGGGAGGTCCAGGGTAGCGCTCAGGGGGGTGACCATGAGCCTGTTCCGGTGTGCCGGAGTGGTTCGGGTGCCGTTCGGCCCGATAATCGAGGTGTTCGGGGGAGACCCGATGTTAGCCAGGTCCAGCTGTTGGTAGAAGGTCGACTCGGCCCCGAACCGAAGGTTGAGCCGCTTCAGGTCGCTGATCGCGAAGGCGCGAGTGCCGGTGGCCCCGGCGGTAAACAACCACTCGGCCGGGTTGTACAGGCTCGGGTGGAAGTTCTGATTCCCAGTGTTGGTGGCGTTATCGTCGAACCCCGGGTTGGTATACGTCGGGACGGTCGAGTACGGGCTTACCGTGCCCTGCCCCGGGAACTGGGGAAGGCTGCCGGCCGTCCCGTCCCAGTTGACCTGGCTATACGCCGGGAGCCGGACACCGCTCGTCGGGAAGGTCGGACTGGCCGCAAGAGCCTGGTAATACGCATAGCCCCGGGAGGTCACTACCCCATTCCTGGCGACCGCGTTGGCCGAACCGTACCGGGTGGTGACGAGGTTGTTCGCGTCACCCATCAGGGTCGCATTGGTCAGGGTTGGATCGAATCCACGAGCAAGGCTTACCTCCCACGGACCATACCCTGCATAGGATGTGTGGCTCCCCCCGTTCCGAACGTTCCCGTGGGCGCTCAGGTTCAGTCGGCCGTCCAGGTCGAGGACCAGGGCCGCGACTAGCGGCTTGATCCACTTCCCGTTCCACAGCCGAGGAGGCAGGCCGATGTCCATCCAAATGCTGTCGTTCTTGGCTACGAACTGGCCGGTACCGCTGTTGTAAACGTACCCGCCCGGCAGGTTCTGCACATCGCCGGTGTACGTCCCGTCCGCGTTCGCCGGGACGTACGGGAAGTCGGACACCGCCCCGCGGCCGTCCAAGGAGTCGAAGATGTTATCCTGCGGCCGCGGCCGCAGGATCATGAACCGGCCCTGGGTGTTGGTCCAGTTCGGATTCGACGGTTCTAGCCCCCCGTTCGCGGTCCCGTAGACGCCGCCACTCAAGAACTGCCAGCTCCGGTAGAACGACGGAACCAGGACTTCTCCGGTCTGCGGGCTGATGCTGGCGAGGAACAGGTTATTCGCGTCCGGATAAGTGTAAGGGGCATTCTTGGGGATGTACGACCGACTCCCGCCCGTGGCCGGCGGCGCTGGCAAAGCCCCCTGGCCGGCCGCTGTGCGGTACTGCGTCCACTCCGGATCGTACAGGTACAACGTCCCGCCGGGCACGGGTGGCATCGTCGCCACGGTGTAGTTCACGATCTGGGCCCGGTCCACCCCGGCCCACGGCGTGGCCTCGTGGAACGTCCCGACGCCGTTGAACGGGACCAGATTCGTGTTCGTCGCGGTCGCACTGTTCAAACCGTATATGGACCGACCGAGGCTGTGCCCGCGGAGGACGTTTAGCAGATCGTTCGCGGCGGTGTCGCCACGATCGAAGACGAGCGACCCGAGGAACCCGTTCACCACGTCGGAGGCGTCGGGCGGGCCGACGTCGCCGGTGCTCTGGCCCTGCTTGTGGATTCGGGCGGCATCCGCCTCGGCGCCGGAGTAGAACACGAACGTCACGGCGACCACCGCGAAGATGGCGAGCAGGGCGAGGACCACGATCAGGATCGCCCCGCGACGGCGGCCGGTCGGGGCCGGACTACTCGGTCGGAGATACATGGCTTCGGTCTCCGGTGATTCGGGCGTCGGCGTGTACGGATTCCGGGCGGGCCTCGCAGCGCGGGGCTTTCCTGCCCAGGCGGACATCTCGGTTCGGTCAGGGCCCCCGGTCGGACTCAGTGCCCGTCTCCCACCGGAGAAGGACACGCCCGACGGGGCGCTCGGTCACATGCTCACCACGAAGGTCGATTGCCGGGCGGCCTTCATCTTCGGGTCGTACACCCGGAGCCGGATGTGGAGGCCCTTTACCCGGATTTGCGGATTGCTCCACGTGTCGAACGTGCCCCCGATTAAATTCAAGTTGTCGTACGGGCCGTCCGTCGTGTTGGGGTACAACTTCGTGCCCGGTGTCGAACCGGGTAAGGTCGGGTCGTCCAAGGCACCCTTCGGGGCAATCTGACTCGGCAACGCCGAGAACGGCCGCGGCGCGAGGGTCGCATTCGTCGTTTCCCAGACCGGCTTGATCTCGAACGAAATCACGTTCGTCAGCAGGATGTCGTCCCCGACCCGGTTGATCGGGGTCGTCGTGTTCAGCGGGGCGTAACCGACCCGTCCGCCGGTCACATTCGCCTTCAGGTCCAGCATGCTGTAGACGGCCGGCGCGGCGGGGGGGTTGGGCCCGGGCCAGCAGCAGATTACGTCCTGGTCCTTGGGCCAGGAGGCCTTGTCGGTCGCGAGCGTGGCGACCAGCCGCTGGCGGCGGACCAGTAAGAACAGCTGCTGGGGGGAGGAGCCGGTACTGTCGGGCGCCGTCATCCGGCCGCTGTCCGAGATGAGAAAATACGCGACCTCGGCCGACGGACTCGTCAGCCCGCCGGACGAGGTCGTCGCGGCGTACAAGTTATGGTAGTTTCCGCCGGGCCGGACCTCGGTGAAGTGCAGGATGTGGTTCGTCGCGATCGTCGACTGGAGCCCGTCCGAGTCAATTCCCTCGACGAACGGCGGCGGGCTGACGATCTTGAAGAACCCGCCCTGGGGGGCTTTCCAGCCCGCCTGGTTGAACCACTGGTCGCTCAGCCCCACGCCCTGGTTCGGCTTCCCGTCCTCGGGCGAGAAGTGCTGGGCCTGGAGGTCCCGCTTCATCACCTCGCCGGCGGCCCGGAGCTGGTCCATCATCTCCCCAGCCGATCGGACCTGCCGCATCGCGTCGAGCCCGGTCTGAAAGACCGACGCGAGCACGGCCATGATGATCAGGCAGACCGCCGCCATGACCATCAACTCGACCAGAGTGATCCCGGGGCGTACGACCCGTCGGAACTGGCTGTTCGTGGTCCGTAGCATGGGGCCCTCACTTGGCGGGCTTTGGTGGTGGTGGTTCGGGGTTGTAGTCGTTACACGCGGCCGTCTGCTTCGCGGGCCGAAAACACCAACTCTCACTGCCCCGCGGTCAGGCTCGGCCGAAAGTACACGTCGGCCACCCCGGCGGGCACGACGATCGTCCCGGAGTACGAGGTCGTGTTCCCGTCGATCCGCTGGATCGGGGATTCCAGTTCGACGTCGAGGCCGTTCGACGCATTCTGGGTCGCGCTGACCACACGGTAGAACTTCGCGTGACGGATGGTCCCGGAGACGGTCGCGTCCATGACCCAGGTCCCCTTCTGGATCACCGCCCCGTTCAGAGCCGACAGGGAGAACGAGGTCGTGCCGGGGGTCATTGCCACCCCGGGGATGGTGGCCTCGGCGTTCGGCGGGACGTACAGCGGGGCCCGCCTGTCGAACACGACCACCGTCATCGTGACGGTGGTCGTGTTCCGGTCCACCGGCCGCTGGAGCACCCACAACCAGTTGTACCGCATGTCCCGCTGGACTGACCCGCCGGTCAAGTCCGGGAGGCCGTTCTGGTCGTAGGTGAACCCGTCGAGCTGGGTACAGGTCCGCAGGGCCTGGCCGGAAGAAGTAATCTGGGACAAGTTCACGCGGGGCACAGTGCTCGATCCGATCCAGGACACACTCGCACCGCTCCCGCGGGCCCAGGCGCCGATCGGGTCGACCACCACGGGGTAACTCGCCTCGGTCGCGTTCGCGGCCGTCAGGGCGGGGAGCCCGCCGCCCGGGTTGTCGAAGGCACAGTTCGCCCCGGGGCTCAGGAAGGTGTCGCTCGTCGGGTTGCTCTCCACCACGAACGTCTTCCAGTACCAGCGCAGGTACCCGTCGGCGGAGCTGGCCGCCTGGGACGTGCGGTCGTCCTTCAGCGCCTGGCCCATGTTCAGCATGCCGAGCGGGAACATGGTCAGGATCGCGATCGTCCCGAGGGCCATGACGAACAGGGAGACCAGCACCTCGGTCATCGTCAGCCCGGGTCGGCGGGTCATGGTCGTGTTCTCCGGGTCGGCCCCGCGGAACGCGGTGCGGGGCAGGTATCGCGGCTGTCGGGTTCCGGCATCACTGCCCGTAGGCGGTTGCTCCCAGTCGGGCGAACGCGAACGGGTCTTGCCCGGAGCCGTAGGGGGGCCACATGAGCGGGAACACCCCGAGCGACCCGGACTTGGATTTCAGGGCGACGACCTGCTGCTCCCCGCCCTGCTGGAACGAGGCCAGGGTGGCCACACCCCCGCCCTTGGTGTAATCCCGGACCCACAGGTTGATCTGACCGCTCCCGTTGCCGGAGGTCGGGAGGACCTGCCCATTCGGGCCGAACAGGATGTCGTAGTCTTGCGCGGCATTCCCCGGCGGCTGGCTGACGTTCAGGTCGATGCAGATGTTCTTGGGCAACTGCTGGGTCGGCTCACCGATCAAGGGCCGCGGGGCTCCGTAGATCCCGAACCCGTTGGTCACGTACTGGGTCGCCGCCCCCAAATCCGGGTAGAGGTCCAGGGTGAGTACTGATGGTGACCCCGCGGTGAAACCCTGGATGTGGAACCAGCCTGACGGTCCCGGGAGGTCGGGACGGGTCAGGACCGGCACGTACAGCACCGGGAACCGACCGGTCGCCAGATCAGCCTGAATCTGTGCGGTCATTGACGCGGATGCATTCAGTAGGTAGCACTGCTGGGCCGTGATGTTCCCGTTCGTAACGGTGTAATTGAACCCCAGGGTCACCTGGGCGGCCGGGGCGTTGGCAGCGGGCGTAGGAGCGTTCGGGGCCGCGGTCGCGAGGAAGATCGGCGGGGCCTCGGTGTACTGCAGTTCGGTCACGAACAGGGAGCTCGTCTTGGCCGGGTTGCTCGTGTCCAGGCCGACCACCAGCCGGACCCCGCGGGGCAGCTGGTCGCGGGAGGCCCGGGACTTGGCGATCATCAGATACTGGCGGGTGAGGGTCGCCCCATCCGTCGTCCGGTCCTGGTCCAGGGCCGACGGGACGACCAGCAGGGCGAGCGAGGCCAGGACGACCAGGACGCTCATCGCGACCAGCAGTTCGACCAGGGTGAAGGCGGCCGCCCGGCGGGCGGCCCCCGTGCGTCGCGTCATGACTCAGTCCCCCTGCTTGCCGAGCCGGCGGAGCCGGTACCCGTACACGTCGTCGGTGGTGCCGAGTGGGTTGTTTTCGAACGTCTTGTTCGGCCCGTACGAGATCACCGTGATCATCTTGTTCGTCGCGTCGAACGCGACCGCCGGGCCGGCGGTGTTCAAGGCTACCAGGGCGGCCGTCTGATTCGCCGCCGTCCAGGTCCCGCTCTGGTTGTACAGCTTCCCCCGCGGGTCGATCGGGTCCTTGGACGGGTCCTTGGCGTTGACGAACGGCGCGGAGTTGATCTCCGTTGTCTGGAAGAACCGGACGAACGGGATCATGTTCCCGTAGGCGTCCTTGTACACCCGGAAGTTCGCACTGCCCACCAGGAGGTCCATCTGGGCCGAGGCGGTCACGTCGTCGGTCATGGAGTTCGCCCCCCCGTTCGCGCCCTCGTTCAGGATCAGGTAGAGCAGGGCGGCAGCCTCACCGTCCGGGTAGCCGGTGTTCGTGTTCGGCACCTGGCCGAACGTAGTGCGGGGTTGCAAGACGGTGGCCCCGTTGATCACGAAACTCCACTTCGCCTCCTGGAACGTCTGGGGGAACGCCCGCTTCAGGTTGGCGTACGTCCACAGGGAGGCGGCGCGGTCCAGGTCGCCGTCGCAGATGGCGACCACGGCGGACGGTATCTTCCCTTGCACCTGATCCTGTTTGCACTTGTCGATCACTGCTTTCCACTGCTGGTCGATCGCGATCTGGAGCTTGCCCACGGTCTGCTCGGTCGTCTTCGCCATCTGGCCAGCCCGGACCCGGTTGACCGCCGCGGCGGTAATCGCCGCGAGCAGGGCCAGGATCGCGATCACCACCAACAGCTCGATCAGTGTGAACCCCACCCGGCGGGGACTTCGTCCACGAACCATGAGTCCCCTCCAGTTAGTTTTGCGAGCCCAGTTGACCGGTGTTGAAGTTGCTCAAATCGTCGTTCCCGATCCCGTTGCCGGCCCAGTCGCCCGTTCCGGGGACCCACACCCCGGGGTTGCTCGGGCTGGCGGGGGGCACCACGGGCGGGCTCTGGGTCGCGCCGAACTTCCCGTCCTTCCCGGCCGAGATGATCTGGAAGCCCTTCTGATTCAAGGCTCTCCCGTTCTGGGAGTACGGGAACGCGGTGTACGGCCAGGCGGTCTGACCAGGGATGGAAAACGACGTCGACGGGTAGGCGTTCGCGGTCGGGTCGAAGGTGAAGTACGCGTACGGGTTGTTCCACGAGTCCACGAGCCATGACGCCGTCGAGTTCGTGTTGGGCATGTACTTGTTGCCCGGCAGATCGATGAACGGCCCGATCCGCTGTTCGCCCGCACTTGCGGGCGAGAACGGCGCCGACTTGTTGTTCGAGAATCCCTGGAAGTTGAGCTGCGGGCCGCCGGTCAGGAAGAAAACAAGGGTCTGGTTCCCGTCCATGTCGACGTCGGTCAAGAGCGTGTTGTCGAGATTCAGGTACGGGAACACGGACTTCAGGTAGACGGCTTCGGACGAGAGCTTACCGACCTGCGTACCGGTCGGGGTGTCGAAGTAGCGATTCCGGAGCTGGAACTTCCCGGTCCCCGGCGCGCTTCCGGTACATGGGATGTAGGACGCAGTCATCTTCTGCTTGAACCCCGAAACCGCGGTCCCGACCTGGGCGATCTCGCTGACCGCGGCCGTCCGCCTGGCCACGTCCCGGACCTTCTGGACGGCGGGCAAGATCAGCCCGACCAGGATCGCGATGATCGCGATCACCACCAACAGCTCGATCAGCGTGAACGCCGCCCTTCGGGGGCCGGGAATCCGCCGGGTCATGGTCGGGTCTCCTTCGAAGAGGGCCGGGTGCCGGGCACCGGTCCTGGGGCTGCCGTCCCCAGTTCATTAGCACACGACACGCCGCCCTCGGTCCGTACTTACTTGCTGAGCCCTTCGAGCAGTTTGATCAGCGGGAGGAAGAGCGAGATCACGATCGCCCCGATCGTGAACCCGAGGAACACGATCATGATCGGCTCGAGCAGGCTGATCAGCGACTTCACCAGGGTGTCGACCCACTCGTCGTAGAAGTCGGCGATCTTGTAGAGCATGGTGTCGAGGTCGCCGGTCTCCTCGCCGACCTCGATCATGTTCGTCACCATGTCGTCCACCAGCCGGCTCTCGCGGAGCGGGTCGGCGATCGTGTCGCCCTCCCGGATGGACTCCAGAATCCGCTGGAACATCCGCTCGAAGACGGCGTTGTTCGCCGTCTCCTTCACGATGTTGATCGCCTCCAGGATCGGCACCCCGGACCCGATCAGGGTCCCGAGCGTCCGCATCGTCCGGGCGACGATCGTCTTCTCGATCAGGGCCCCGAGCACGGGCACCCAGAGGACGGCTCTGTCGAGCGCGAAGTTCCCGGCCTTTGATAGCCGGATCAGCTTGATCATCAGGTAGACGCCGAGCGGGAAGAGCGGGATCGTCCACCAGTACTCGGCCATCCAG
>JAQGHQ010000610.1 GCA_028288765.1 Gemmataceae bacterium
TCCCCTCGCCGGTACTCACCCGCCGGGCGAGCGCGAGTTGCTCCACCACCCCGATGTAGCCCCGCAGCGCGTCGGCCCGCCGCCACGCCTCGGCGTCGGCCAGCAACCGCTCGACCCGGGCACGTTCCGCCCGCTCCCGCTCGGCCTGCTCTCGCCGGAATCGCTCCTGTTCCTCCCGGCGTCTGTGCTCGGCCTCCCTTTCTCGGCGGACGACCCTCGCCTTCCCCGCCTCGGTGACCAACCGGACGAGGATCTCGTTGATCTGATCCTCGACGCGGCCCGCGGCGGTCGTGTCCTGTCCATAAACGCCGTCGAAGCAGGATGGACCGCGGTCCAGGATGAACTCGCCGGTCAGGACGTACTCGCACCGATCCCCGAACAGGCCGTCCCGCTTGCCGACCGGCTTGTCCATCTGCCTGTACCGCTCCCGCAGGCGGAATGGCACCGCCTCGCCGCAGAACTCGGCCACCGTCTCGCGCTTCCCGTTCCGCTCACGGGTCCGCACCGCGACCCGGCCGCCGAGTCGCTCGACTGCCTTGATCAGGGCGTCGAGGAACCGCAATGCCCGCGGCACGCCCCCGCTCCCGACCGCGACGGCCAGTGTCGGCTCGCCGTCCCACAAGGGTCTGACGAGGTTGTGCGGGTCCGGTCGAGCCCCGTCGAACCGCGTCCGGGTCGCACGGACCAGGGGGTGCGGGTTGTGGAGGGTGGCGGGGACAGTGACCATGGGGGGTTGACGGGCTTTGTCGAGGAGGGCGACGATGTCGGCGTCGAACGCGGGGGCGGGCACGGCCTGCTTCGGGGGCGTGGGGTAGATCTTGATGATCTGGCGTTCCGGGTCGGGGTACGCCGGCAGTGGCGTCCGGCGGGCGGACTTCTCGCTGTGTTTCTTGGCCCAGTACCCGCGCGGCGGGCAGGGGATCTTGTGCCGCCTGCACACCTTGGCCAGCCCGACGTTGCTGATCCCGTAGTCCCGGCACACCGCCATCATCGGGGTGGTCCAGATGCGGTCGTACAGATCCTGTCGACCGATCGTGATCACCCGGCTGCCGTCCATGGCGTCTCCTCCGTCTGCGGCCCCGCTTGCTCAGGGTTCCGCTGCCCACGGCCCGCCCGGTGACCATCGGCCGGCGAACCCTTCCCCCACCGCCACGGCCCCGGCCGGCGCATCAAGAACCCGGCGAGGAACTCGCACACCTCTACCAAGGCCACCCCGCCGGCGTCCAGCTTGCCCTTCTTCAGGAACGCCTGCCACTGCGTCACCTTCGCCTTGTCCGCCCCGAATTCGGCGGTGAGGGCGAGGGGCGGGGCGGCCGGCACCGGGGTCTTGCGGCGGGCGAACGTGGCCCGGATCGCGTCCACCAGCACCGGTCCATCGAACCCGAACGACCGGGCCAGCCCCCACAGGTCGAAGAAGTCCTTCATCCGGCTGTTGGCGATCCCGAGCATGACCATCGCCTGGAACTTCTCCGCGACCACCCGTCTCCCGCGGGTACGCGGCCAGCTCCGGGGTCGGCAGGTCGAGCAGCCCGGGGTACTGCACGGTCACCGGCCCGGGGGTGACGGCGTCCCCGAACCCGACCTCCACCTGGAGGTCGATCCGGGCCTGCCCGAGCCGGGGCACGCACCCGACCCGCACCCCCTCGTACTCCTGGTCCTCTTTGATCTTCTCGGCGGTGACTGTGTCCGGGTCGAACGCCAGCCCGTCGTCTTCCACGGCCGCCCCACAGACCGCCCGGAACACGTCGGCCAGCCGCGCGGCCGATGGGTCACCGTGTCCGAGGAGATCGAGGTCGCGGGTCGGGCGGTGCGGGCTGTCGGCCCACAGCCGGAACAGCATCGCCCCTTTGAGCACGAACTCGGCGGCGTGGGCGGTCCGGGTCAGCCGGTACAGGAGCCGCTCGATCGCGTACCGGGTGAGGACGAACTGGAAGTCTTCCCCCTGCTTCCGGGCCAGGTCGGTCAGCCGGGCACGGACCGAGGCGGCCATGTTCTTTGGGCGGTCCTTGCTCACGCCAGGGCCTCCAGGTACGGCCGCATGACGTTGGCCATCCGCCGGGCCTGGGCCGCCCGGTGCAGCTCGTCGACCGTCGCCCGCCGCGTCCGCAGGCAGTCCCGGAGGGCTTCGAGGGCGACGTCCAGACCGACCGTCGCCCGGTACGCGAAGCAGTCGGCCACCGTCCGGGCCGGGCTCGTCACCCGCACCCGCACGCCCTCGACGGTGTGCTCCTCGACCCCGGCGGTCAGCCCCACTCCGGAGAACCGCACGACGCGGAGGGGCGGATAATCGAGCTTCGGCAGGCGGGCCTTGCGGGCGATCCCGAGCCAGACTTCATGCGGGGCCTGGGTAGTCAGGCGGTGGAACCGGAGGGCGGATAGAAGACAGACGATTCCGTGGGGCACCCTCTTGCACGCCTGGGCAAGGTCGTGGTGTTCAGTCACGTCGGCGTCGGCCAGGACGTACACCCCGCGGGCGGGGCGGTCGAGCACCCCCTCCGCGACCAGCCGGGCGAGGGCGGTGCGGGGGACGTTCTGGCCCGCCAGGTCGCGGGGGCGGACGACCCCGAGGCGGCGGAC
>JAQGHQ010000613.1 GCA_028288765.1 Gemmataceae bacterium
GTGGCACAGGTCTCCAGACCTGTGCAGCTACACAGGTCTGGAGACCTGTGCCACAAGAGCACTCGGCGGATCGGGTTCCACCACCGCTCGCTTAAAACGCCGGCGCGGCCAAGTCGGCCGCGCTCCCCGAACGACCTCTGACATGCCGTAGTATGCGTTAGTACCGGCGGCCGCCTCCAGCTCCGCCCCCGTACCCGCCGCCACCGCCGCCACCGCCGTACCCACCCCGGCCGCCGGCTCCACCACCACCGCCACCGTACCCGCCCCGCCCACCGCCGCCGCCGCCGCCGCCCTCCTTCGGCCTGGCCTCGTTAACGGTCAACGGCCGGCCTTCGATCATTTGCCCGTTCATCCCCGTGATGGCCGCCTGGGCTTCCTGATCCGTGGCCATCTCGACGAACCCGAACCCCTTCGAGCGGCCCGTGTCCCGGTCCGTGATCACCTGGGCCGAGGCCACCGTCCCGTACGGGGCGAACATCTCCTGCAGCTGGGCGTCCGTCACCCCCCAACTCAGGTTCCCGACGTACAGCTTCTTCCCCATGACAACCCCCGCGGCTGGCTCAGGCCGCACCCTGCCGGAAACACCCCCGCCCGGAACCGTGGGCGGAGGGACGTGCGAACGGGCGGGGGCCGGGAGGCCCGCGCCGGATGGCGCGCCTGGCGATCGATCCGGGGCGGCGTCAGAGGGGGTCCTCCGGACACCCGCACCAGGAGGAGTCGGGTCGGGGCAGCGATCGTGTTCGGCGTCCGGGCGGGCACAATTACCCGCCGGGCAGACTATACACGGTTCCGGAGGTGGAATCTACGCTCTAGGCGTTTTTCCCACGCCCCCGCCGAGACGTCCGCCGGGGTAGGCGGGGTGGCCGGCCGGCTGTAAGATCATCATTAGTGCTCTACATTCCTGGTGCCTCCCACCTCCACCAACTCATGGACGTGGCCGACATCAAGCGTGCGGAGCGGGTGTCCTGACTCCCGCGAGCGCCGAGATGTCCGCCCACCGGGTCCCGACCCGGTCCACTCCGCGCTACCCCTCACCGCGAGATCCCTCGCATCGCCAGCCGGGTCCCGAGCTGCCGCGCGACGCGCGAACTGCTCGACCGGGCCGGGCAGGCGGAGCCGGACGAAGGTGACGAGACCAAGGCGGCCGAGTCGCAGGCCCGGAAGAAGACAGCGAAGGAACCGCCCGGATATTCGCGCGGTAGGCGGTGGGCGCCGGCGGAGTAAAGCAGCTCGCAGTATTCGAGGACCGTGCCGGGGCCGGGGCCGACGGCAAACCGGCCGAGATACCGGAGCGAACGATCGGGCCGTTCTTCTTCCAGCGGGTCGAGAACCGGGACATCCCGCCCGCGGTGACGAAACCCGCCACGGCGGTGTGAGGGCCTGGCACCGGGCGGATGGTACTGCTGCGCCGACACCGAGGCCCGACGGGCCGATTTCCAAGAAGATGGAATGTGGTTGCGGATGCGGCTGTACCCGAGAGAGCACATCGGGGCCGCCCTTCGGCGGTTCAAGAAGCTTCTGGAGCGGAGTGGGTGGAAGGGCGAGCTGCGGGCCCACGAGTACTACGAGAAGCCGTGCGAGGCCCGGCGGCGCCAGGAGGCCCGCCGCCAGCGGGCGATTCACAAGGCGGCCCCCCAACCCCGGACGTGACCCCGGCGTTCGGCCCGCGTCGGCCGGTTTGTCCTCCGACCATCGAGGTGGGCAGTCGCGGGCCGAGGTATTTCCCGAACCAGCTGCGGACCACGGTCCCGGTCCCCGGACTCTGTATCGCGAGGCGACGATGGATAATGCCACCGAACCGGCCGGCGCGACCGACCGCGGGTTGGTCCTGGCCTACCGCCCCGACGCCCGGATAGAAACTCGAACAAACACCCGGACCGGCCGGCCCGAATTCCGGGTGATCTGCAATCCCGAGACCGGGAAGCGGGCGGACCTGAGTGCCTGGTGCGGCGCCGAGGAACGGGCCTGGCAGGCGGCCTGCCTGAAACTCGGGCTGCGGCTTCACCACCCGTGACGCGGCGTCTGTGACGTGCGGATCGGGGCCGGTTGATGGGCCGACCGGCACGGCAGGGCGGGCGATTTCCGGTACCGCCGGCGTCCAATGGGTTGGAGCCCGCACCGAGACGGGCGTTTGTGGAATCGCGGCGGGAAAGGGCCTGACGGACCCACCCCCCGCACATATCTCGACAACAATCCCACGCCGCGGGCGTGACCCGATTCCTCCGAGTTCCATCGTGACAACCGACTCGTCCGCTCCAGACCTCGCTCCCGTCCCCGCCGCCGTCTCTCCGATGGAGGTCACGCCCGGCCGATACGACGACGACCCCGACCCCCTCCCCGTTACCGCCCGGCTGGCCACTCTCGCCGCGGTCGTTATCCCCTTCCTCGGCCTGATCGCCGCCCTCGTACTGCTCTGGGGGTGGGGGTTCGGCTGGGTCGAATTCGGGCTCCTGGCGGGCATGTACGTGCTGACCGCTCTGGGGATCACGGTCGGGTTTCACCGGCTGTTCACGCACCGGAGCTTCGAAACGAACCCGGTGGTCCGGTTCGTGCTCGCGGTGCTCGGGTCGATGGCCGTCCAGGGATCGGTCCTGAAATGGGTCGCCCTGCACCGCCGCCACCACCAGCACAGCGACACGCCCGCCGACCCGCACTCCCCGCACCATCAGGGGCGCGGCGTCCTCGGCCTGATCCGCGGGTTCTGGCACGCCCACATCGGGTGGGCGTTCCGGTCCGACCCGTCGGACCTCAGCCGGTACGTGACGGACCTCCGCAAGTTCGCCTCGGTCCGGGTGGCGAGCGCGCTGTTCCCGCTCTGGATCGTCCTCGGGCTGGTGATCCCGACCGTCCTCGGCGGGCTCCTCACCGGGACGTGGGCGGGGGCCCTGCTCGGGCTGGTGTGGGGCGGTCTGGCCCGGGTGTGCCTGGTCCACCACGTGACCTGGAGCGTGAACTCGGTCTGTCACCTGTGGGGCCGGCGGCCGTACCCGGAGGGGGACCACAGCCGGAACAATTTCGTGTTCGGGGTTCTGGCGCTGGGCGAGGGGTGGCACAACAACCACCACGCCTTCCCGACCTCGGCCCGGCACGGCCTGCGGTGGTGGCAGATCGACGTCAGCTACTACGTCATTCGGTTGCTCGCCCTGGTCGGCCTGGCCTGGAGAATCCGGCTGCCGGCGAACCGGCCCGCTTCCGCACCCCGGCACCAGGATCTGCCCGAGCCCGCGGGCAGCCCCCGCGGCTGAGTCGGGGCAAGAAACGTTCAGGGGCGGACGTGAACGGCGGCGCGGCCGAGGACCTCTGAAGCGGCCTCGGCCCGGCCGCACGTCGCAAGCCCGGGGGAACGCCGGGCAGCCCACCCGGGGCGGCGGAAGCCCCGGTCCGGGGTCACCGATTCAGACCGATTGGGTAGCGGCGATCTCCGGAACTCGGTACAATCACATTGTCGAGTTCCGATCCTGATGCCTTCCCCTTCCCGAGAGCTTCTCTTCGGATCTGGCGGACATCAAGGGTGCTGGTCGGGGCGGTCTCAGTAGCCCTCACACCCGTGGAGATGTCGGCCGGGGTCATCCTCTGCCCGTGTCAACAGCGATGGTCCGCGCGGGTCCCCGGCTGGGCCGCCCCTCCCTCCGGCCAGGTGGTGGCGGACCGGGCTCCCGCCGATCGGCGGCGAGCATTCCCCTCGCCCACTTCGAGAGGAGAAAGTCCGGTGCAAACGAGTCAACTCGGCGACCGCGTCCAGGTGCATTACGTGAAGCGGTTCCAGGACGGCTCGGTGAGGTCCTCCCGGGAACGCGGGGACGCCCCCCTGGAACTGATCGTCGGCGCCCGTCACCCCCGCCTGCCCGGGGTGGGGTCGGAGCTGGTGGGGCTGACCCCGGGCAAGACGGTGACGGTCGCCGTCCCGGCGGAACGGGCGTACGGGCTCACCGACCCGGCCCGGGTCCGGCGGGTGGCCCGCGACCGGTTCCGCGACGACGACGTCCTCGTCGCGGGCCGGCGGGTGCGGATGCGCGGCGCCCACGGGCGGCCCCGCGTCGTCCGGATCGTCGAGGTCCGCGGGCGGGTGGTGGTGGTCGACACCAACCACCCCCGGAGCGGGCAGTCGGTCGAGTTGGATGTGGAACTGGTCTCCATCCTCACGGCGGCGCCCGAACTGGGGCACTGGGGCCCGTGACCTGAGGGTGGATGCGGGGCGGGAAACGTGGCGGTCTGATTACTTCGGAGGTGCCCAATGCTAAACGACCCCACAGGACAGCCCGCCGCCGTGCCCGACATCAGCCGCCTGCTGGCATACGTCGCCGACCTGGAGTTGGAGGTGGACCGGCTACGGCGGCAGTCCCGGTTCGTCGAGCAGAAGGCGACGGAAACGCTGAGCCGGATCCTTCGTCTGTGCACCGCCCCGACCCCTGGGGACGCCCTCCCCACTCTCGCCGAGGTCGAGGCTACTGCCCAGTATCTGGTCGAGGTCGTCCGGGACATGCACGACCCGACCGGCTACCATCCCGCCCACGATCAGGTGGTCGGGATCGCGGTCCGGCCCCTGACCGAGCAGATCTTTCGCTGGCAGCAACGACTGGCCGGGGCCCCGACCGCCGTCCTGCGGCTCGACCTGGAGACCGACCACGTCGAGTGGTTCCCGGCCCGGCTGCGGCATATCCTCGACAACCTGTTCGCCAACGCCCTCCGGTACCGCGACCCGGCGGTTGCCGAGGCGTGGGTCCGGCTGGGGTTGCGGGCCACGGCCGGGACCTACGAGATCCGGGTGTCGGACAACGGGATCGGTCCGCCGCCGGGGGAGGAGCGACGGGTCATGGACCTGTTCTTCCGGGCGGGCCCGCCCAGAACCGCCGACCTGGGTGTCGGGCTGGCGGTGGTCAAGATGCTCGTGGAGCAGAGCGGGGGGACGTTGACGGCGACCCCGGCCGAAGGCGGGGGGACCGACTTCGTCCTCACCCTCCCCCGGTACGACCTCCTCGACTACCTCGAATGACCAGCAGTCTGGCCGCCGGGTAGCCGGCCCCTTATCGATCCGAATGGCCCCGGGAATCTCAGCCCGGCGGACCACCGACCCCGAACCGCGAGAAGAGGACAGACGATGTCGAAAGCGCCACTGGTCGAGCCGAACGAGGGGGCTGAGCCGAAGGAGGAAATGCGGCAACGGACCGCCACGATCGGGAGGAGCGTCATCACCTCTCTGGGCCGCCCGGACGACTTCTTCAAAATCGTCGTCATCCGGCTCTGGGAGGATTCCTACCGGGTCAACGTCCTGACGGGCCAGGACCCGGCCTCGGTCCGAATCGCCCACAGTTTCTTCGTTGTCGCCGACAACCGGGGGAACGTCGTCGAATCGACCCCGGCAATCGCGAAACAGTATTAACCGGCCCGGGGAGGTTACCTCGACCACTTGACCGGCTTCTCCCCGTGCGGCCGGAACACGTGTGAGTATGCTTCCCAGCTCGGTCCCACGTACCGGGGTTCGATGAGGATGTACCCCGCCCCGGCGACGGCCCCGTCCGACCCGAATCCCCGGAAATGGTCGAGTTGTTGGGGATCGCGGCCGATCGCCGACCGCCGGCCCAGAGCGGCCGCGGGTTCGGGGGTCTCGAGAGTCACCTCCCGGACGGTCAGCCCGGGGTAGGCGGTCATCTCCCGGGGGTCGAGTTCGAGGAAGACGTAGATCGGCGTGCCGTAGCGGTCGTCGATAACGAGGAAGTGCATCCGAACCTCCGTAGGCGTGAGCCCGACGCGGGGAACCACCCGGGCCCGAGCCCGGGGTGAAACGTGGTCGGACGGATTCACCGGCCGAGCGATCTCAGGGAGGTTGTCGGAGGCGGACCCGGGACAACGACGCCAAGACAGGAAGATCAGCGTTCGCCGCCACCCGGAGGGCCAAACGCCCTTCGTGGCGTCATCATACCCAGGTTGCTGGGCGGAAAGTGATAATTCGGGAGAGGGCGGGAACCTTTCCCGCGCGGGAGGATTGCGCGGCGGTGGGCGTTACCGTCCACCGGTCTCCCGGCCGAACCGGTCGACTAACCGCGCCGTGCTGAAAGGCGGGCGCGACCCGCCGGTGAGCGAATCCGCTCGCCGGCGCCGCGGCGGGCGGCACCGTCGATAAGAGGGGAGCGATGGATCACGTGGACAAGAGCGAGCAGCGGAGCGGGGTCGCAGTCCAGGTGGCCCTCAAGACGGGTCTGTTGAAGAAATGCCCGGTCCACGGGGAGGTGTACGATCCGGGGCAGCACGACTACCAGGGGGCGTGCATGGTCGCCACCTACCTCGTGAACCGCGACGACCCGCTCGTCGCCCCGTTCCTCGGCGACCGGACCCCTCTCACGGACCTGTTGCGGGCGATCTGCCGGTCGTACACGACTTACTGCTCCGGGTGTCGGAAGCCTGCATAGGTAATCGCCCGGCGGGGTCTGGTGGGGGCCTGTCTTCACACCGGATCGGACGGCCGACACGACCCCCCGTGCCGCGAACCTCATCCGCCCCGGTTCCCATTCAACGCACGACCCTACCTCACCCGCCCGGCCCAGACCGGCGGCCGGTCGTCCCGGTGGGATGCCTCGCCGGGGACGACCTCGGTTCCCCGAACGAAGGCGACATTCGACCCGCCCCCCGAGCGGCAACCGATCGAGGGGAGCAGCAACAGGCATACCCACAACCAGCGCATCCGACGGTCCTCCTTGCCGGTGCGGTCCGACGTCCCGGGGTCGGATCGGCGGCCGGGAAGCGACGCCTGGAGGACTCATCTCGCGGGGTTCTCGCGTCCGCCGGGGGAGAGCCGTCACCCCCCGCTCCGGCCATAAATCCCGTTCGTCCGGCCCCCACCGCCCGACCCGGCACCTCGCCTCTCCGCCATCCCACCCCCTACAATCCCCCCATGACATTCGACCCTACCCGTCTGCCCGAGTTCCTGAACGCGGCCGTCGAGGCCGCCCGGCGCGGGGCCGCCCTGCTCGAATCCTGGCGGGCCCGGTTCTCGGTCCGCGAGAAGGCCCGGGCCGACCTCGTCACCGAAGCCGACCAGGCGTCCCAGGACGCGGTGAAGGCATACCTCCTGGGGCGGTTCCCGGACCACCTGTTCCTCGGCGAAGAGGAATCGGTCGGGAAGCTGCTGGAGGCCACCCGCCCCGTCGCCGGCGTCCCGCCGGTGTGGGTGGTCGACCCACTCGACGGCACCGCGAACTACGTCCACGACGTGCCCGCATACTGCGTCTCGATCGGGCTGTGGGCGGAGGGCCGGCCGGTCCTCGGGGTGATCCTCGACCCGCGCCAGAACGAGTTATTCACGGCCGCGGCCGGGCACGGGGCGTTCCTGAACGGGAAGTCGATGCGGGTGAGCTCCACCCCGACGCTCCGCGACGGGCTGATCGCCACCGGGTTCCCGGCGGCCTACGAGAAGCAGCTGCGCAATCTCGACGTGTGGGCGCGGGTGAGCGAACACGCCCAGGCCCTGCGGAGGAACGGGTCGACCGCCCTGAGTCTGGCGTACGTCGCGGCGGGGCGGTTCGACGGGTACTGGGCGTTCGACAACTGGGCCTGGGACGTGGCCGCCGGGGTGGTCCTCGTGACTGAGGCCGGGGGCACGGTCACCGCCGCCGACGGGTCGCCGTTCGACCCGTTCCGCCCGGACAGTCTCGTCACCAACGGCCGCCTCCACGCCGATCTGCTGTCGATCCTCACGGCGGGGGGGAAGCGGAGGGGATAACCCTCGGGCGCCGCTCCGTTTTCAACTCTTCTCCCCCCGGGCGTTCCCTGCGGGTATAATCTTCCCATCGTCCCGTGCCCACAGAGACCGTGAATGGCAACGAACAACCCGCTCCCGGAAGTGCTGCCCGAACAGGAAACCGAGACGAAGACGCGGCGGCAGCCGCCCTACGCCGTGATCCTGCACAACGACGACCACAACGGCATGGACTTCGTCGTGACGGTACTCCGCAAGGTGTTCGGGTACACGGCCCAGAAGTGCATCGAACTGATGCTCGAAGCGCATGAGAAGGGCCGGAGCGTGGTGTGGCTGGGGGCGATGGAGGTGGCCGAGCTGAAGGCCGACCAGATCCGGTCGTGCGGGGCCGACCCGGACGCGAAGCCGAAGGGGGCCCAGCCGCTCGGGGTGTCGGTCGAACCGGCCGCCTGAATCACTCGCGCGAAAGAAAGTTTCGCCCGACCAGATGACCGGGCGACAGGCCGCGCTTCGGGTTGACCGCGCTCTGCCCGGCGGCATAGAGTTCTGCCACGTCCGCCCCGGCCGCAAGGATGCGCTGCCATGTCCGTTCTGCTATCCCCGCAATCGATCGTCGCTCGCCTCAAGACGGCCTACGCCGTAAACCCGGCCCGGTTCCGGGCGGTGTTCCTGGCCGTCCTGGCGGTGGTCGTCGTCGGGATGAGCCTGAAGTACGCGGCGAAGGTGACCAAACCCGGCGACGGCGGCCAGCAGACGCGGTCGGCGTTCCTCCGCTGGCGGGCGATGATCCACGAGGTGTTCGCGGGCGAGAACATCTACGTCGGGGTCCACGAGTACCCGAACCCGCCGATCATGGCGGTCGTGCTGAAGCCGTTCGCCGACCTCCCGCCGGTCGCGGGCGCGATGGCGTGGTTCTACGCCAAGGTGGTGATGGCCGTCCTCGCCGCCGTCTGGGTGTTCCGACTGGTTCTCCCCGCCTCTCCCGGCCGGGGAGAAACCACCGACATCGCCAAGGCGGTCGCCGTGCTGCTCTCCCTTCCGCCGCTGCTCGGCGACCTGTCGCACAACAACGTGAACATCTTCATCTTGTTCCTGGTGGCGGGCTGCCTGGAGGCTTACCGCCGCGGGTGGGACCTGTCCGCCGGCCTGGTGCTGGGGCTGGCGATCGCGTGCAAGGTGACGCCGCTCATGTTCCTGGCGTACTTCGCCTACAAGCGGGCGTGGACGGTCCTCGCCGGGTGTGCGGTCGGGTTGGCGCTCTGGCTGGCGGTCGTGCCCGGGGCCGTCTACGGTTGGGACCGGAACGGAGAACTGTTGGAGAGCTGGTACCAGCTGATGGTCCGGCCATCGGTGGTCGAGAACCGGGTGACGAGTGAACACCCGAACCAGTCGATCCCCGGGGTCGTGTTCCGCCTCTTCACCCACAGCCCGTCGTTCCTCATCTACCCGGACAACATCCCGACCCCGGCCGCGTTCCACAACCTCGCCGACATCGGCACCGAGAACGCCCGGTGGGTGGTGAAGGGGTGCCTGGTCGGGTTCGGCCTGCTCATCCTCGGGCTGTGTCGTGGCCCGAGGGGGGAACGCCAGGGCTGGCGGTTCGCGGCCGAGTGCTCGCTGATCGTCCTCGGAATGCTGCTCTTCAGCGAGCGGACGTGGAAGCACCACGCGGTCACGCTATTGTTGCCGTTCGCGGTGATTGCGTACCGCGCGTTTGCGGACGACGTGAGCGGCCGGGCGCGATCACTTCTCGTCGGCGTGCTGGTCGCGGTCGGGCTGCTCACCATCGTGCCCGGGGCACTCCCGACGCATGCCGCCGACCTGGCGCTGGTGTACGGCACGTATTTGGCCGCGTTCCTGCTCCTGACGGCGGCGTTGAGCGGCCTTTTGATGCGCCCCCGATCCACAGTAGGGCCGGCGGTGCCTCTCAGAAGGCTAACGCTCCTCCCCAAACATGATACCTTCCGCGGTCTCTCGTAGGGCCGGCTCTGCCGGCCGTGCCTCTCATAGGGCCGGCCGCTCCTTCTCGGACCTCATGCCTTCCGCGGCCGGCACAGCCGGCCCTACGAAAGACCCCGATGTCTTCCGCGGCCGGCCAGCCGGCCCTACCAGATCACACCCCCGCGTAAACCGGCGCCCGGACCGGCGATCCCTCTCCCGACCGGGCCGCCAGCCGGCGGCGGAACCGGACGTGCCGCCGCCGGCTCGCCTCCAGCAGAGGCCACCAGGCCCAGTGCGTCAGCCGGTGGCGGATCAGGAACGGCCACAGCCGGTTCGACTTCTTGTACAGGTATGCCATCGCCAGGTACGCCGGGACCGCCCGCCAGTCCCGCGGCCGCCGGCGCCAGATACAGCGGTGGGAGAACGTCCGGTCGTAACAGTATTCGTACCCCCTTGCGAGCTGATCCGGGGTCATGAGTTTCGGCCGGAACACCACGTGGGCCGTGTCGTATCGCGACCACTCGCGGTGCAGAAGCCGTCCCTCCGCCTCCATCTGCCGGAACAGCGGGGTGCCCGGGTACGGCGTGAGGATGTGATACGTCGCCGACTCCATCCGTACCTCTTCGATCCAATCCACCAGCTGCTCGAAGCAGTCCGGGCCGTCGTGGTCGAACCCGAGGACGAAACTCCCGTTGACTTGAATCCCGTGGTCGTGAAACACCCGCACCCGGTGGGCGTACTCGGCCGCC
Source organism: Gemmataceae bacterium (assembly GCA_028288765.1). GTDB lineage: Bacteria > Planctomycetota > Planctomycetia > Gemmatales > Gemmataceae > Urbifossiella. Next base: position 10,384 of record JAQGHQ010000613.1, read on the forward strand.
CGGGGCGACTTCTTCCGGGCGTCGGTGATGTTCGCGTCCGTCAGCGACTCGAACCCGATGAACACCCCGGTACACCCGGCGAGGGCCATCTCCCGCACCAGGGACGGGTCGTCGGTCACGTCCAGGGTGATGGCCGCACTCCAGATGCGTTCGAGCGGGCGCAGCGCCCGGCACAATTCCCGGAGGTACGCGGGCCGCGAGCCGAGGTTGTTGTCGGTGAACACCGCGTACGGCTGCCCGTCCTCCGCGATCTCGGCGACCACCTGCCCGGCGTCCCGGCACTGGTACGGCATCCGGAGCCCGTCCGTCGAGAGGTAACAGAACCCGCACCGGTTGTGGCACCCGCGGGTGGCGTTAATACTCGTCGTGGTCAGGAACGACCGGCGGTCGAGGAGATCGCGGCGGGGCGGGGGGTCGTCGCGGAACGGGTGGCTGTAGGAGCCGTGGTAGGCGGGCTTGAGGCACCCGGCTTCCACATCCCGTAAGATCGCCGGCCACACCCCGGCCCCTTCTCCCATGACGAGCGCGTCGGCATGCGGGGCGCACTCCCCGGGACACGAGAGGACGTGCAGTCCGCCCAGGACGATCTTCGCCCCGCGGTCGCGATACCACCGGGCCAGCTCGAAGGCCCGACGGGCGAAAGTCAGGTGGACGGTGATGGCAACCACCCCGGGAAACGGGTCGGACGGCGGCGGCCCCTGGAGCAGGTTCTCGTCCCAGTACCGGAGTCCCCACCCCGGCGGAGTGGCCCCGGCGAAGCTCGTGAGTGCGAGGGTGGGGGTGAGCACGTGTTTGCCGAAGCTGGCATGAGGGTCCTTCGGGTAGAACGGATTGATCAGCAGGACGGACCGCGGTCGCACCGGACCCGGTCTGGCCGACCAGTTGAGTCTGGGTGCCTCCCGCATCGGCCGCGGGCTTTGCCTCTTCATCCCATTTCCTGATGTGTCTCCGATCACTCTCATCGCCGGTCCTCTACTTGCGATTAGAAAATACTTTGTATTGCAAAGTAAAGATCCCGAAAAAAGAGCGGGGGGTCCCGCTCACCCGGGGAGCCATCGATTATGCCCCTGCCAGCCCCGGCCGTGCCTTCCCCTTTTCGGTCCCCGCATCCTCCTCGACCGCCGCGTCCCTCAGTACTTGCTCCAGCTGGGTGAGGTACTCGCGGAACCGGCGCCGCCCGGAGGGCGTGATCCGGCAGGTCGTCAGCGGCCGGCGCCGGTCGAACCCTTTGTGAATGTCCACCAGCGGGGGCTCGGCCTTCGCCAGGACATCCAAATGCCGACTCAGATTCCCGTCGGTCAGGGAGCAGAGCCGGGCGAGCTCGGTGAACGCGATCCCGTCCCGTCGGGCAACGAGCGCCGTGAGGATGCCCAGCCGGGCCTTCTCGTGGAGCACCCGGTCGAGCCCGTCGTAGGAGTAGCGGCCGGCGTCGCCGGGGGTGGGGTCAGCCATCGGTGTCCCTCGTCCGGTCGCACCAGAGGACGAACGCGGTGAGTAGGTGGCCCGCACCGAATACCCCGCCGACCGACCAGCCTGACAGATCGGGCTCACGGTCCGCGGCGGCACGGGCGAGCAGGGCCCCGCCGATCGTGACGTAACCGAGTCCCACCAGCCCGACCCCTTTCGGGAGATACGGGCGGGCCGAGATCATACCCAGCCCAAAGACGACCGCCCACAACCCGGGCAAGTATCCGACGAGAACCCCGGAGCTGCGCACGGCAGCCGCCGTGACGAGCCCGCCGGCCAGTACGCTCGGCAGGAACTGGGCGAGCACCCGCCGCGTGCGCCGGCGGGCGTATTCATCCTCGCGGACGAAGTATGCGTGGCCCGCCGCCGCGAAGCCGAGAAGGCCGCACACGCACGCGACGACCACCCAGTACGCGACGAACCCGGTCAGCGGGTCGGGACCGGGTACGGGTTGCTGGACCGTCGCCGCCACGAGCCCGACGACGCCCACGACCGCCACCCCGCGCACCCTGAACCCGCGATACACCTCGGTTTTCGTGAGGTGTTCGTGGATCTGGTCGAGCTGTTCGAGCGCGTCGCGCACTCTCATCGGCATCTCCTGAGCTTGCCCGGTATAGATTACTTTGCAATGCAAAGCAATGTCAACTGGGAAGACGGTGGAATGTCCTTGTGCGAGAGAAGTCCACGCGCGGGGTGTTCGGAACGGTTATTGCGTCCGACTCGGGTGCTTGAGGACGAATCCCGGGGAAAAGCCGATTTGTCCCCGGTAGGGAGGACGGCGGCGGCAACCCTTACGCCCGATGGCGAGTGATCAACCTGACAACCTGACGACATATCCCCCGGAACCGGCTTCCGCGGCCGCCCGGATCTGAGATACTGATGGAGGAGATACCCTTCCTCGATCGAGGCCGGGACTCTGTCTCATCAGGGCGAACCGCCCATGCTCGTGTCCACCGGCCCCAAGCTCGGGCACCGGACCCTTCCCGGAGATGGGGTCCGGTTGCACGCCGTCAGTGCCGGCCCGGCCGATGGCCCGCCGGTCATCCTGCTACACGGGTTCCCGGAATTTTGGTACGGGTGGCGGCATCAGCTCCCGGTGTTGGCCGAAGCCGGGTTCCGCGTCGTCGCTCTCGACCAGCGCGGGTACAACCGGAGCGACAAGCCGACCCGGCCGAAGGACTACGCAATTGATGTGCTCGCCCGGGACGTGGTCGCGGTGATCGACGCGCTCGGGGTCGAGAAGGCCGCGGTCGTCGGGCACGACTGGGGCGGCGGGGTGGGGTGGCGGGTGGCGCTCGATCACCCCGGCCGCGTGTCCAGGCTCGTCGTGTTGAACTGCCCACACCCGCTGGCCATGCAGGCCGCGATCGAGGGCAGCTTCGCCCAGCTCGTCCGGAGCTGGTATATTTTCGCCGCCCAGGTACCCGGGTTGCCCGAAGTGATCGCCCGGTGGACCGATTACGGGTTCCTGACATGGTCGGTCCGGCGGAGCGCCCGGCCGGGGACATTCTCCGACCGCGACCTCGCCCGGTATCGCCGCGCCTGGCGGCGGCCGGGGGCGCTGACCGCAATGGTGAACTGGTACCGGGCGGCGGTCCGCTGTCGGCCGGAGACGACGGCGGGCCCGCGGGTCCGCGTCCCGACCCTCCTCCTGTGGGGGATGCGGGACCGGTTCCTCGGCCCCGACCTCGCCGCCGCATCCGCCTCTCTGTGTGCCGACGTCCGGTTCGTCCGCTTCCCGGGCGCGACCCACTGGGTCCAGCACGAGGAGCCCGACCGCGTGAACGAACTCCTCAAGGTATTCCTGCGGCCGGACACGCCGGCCGGGTCGGATCGATTTCTTCGCCCCGTCACCTCTTCGAGCCCGACATCATGAACTCCCACTCCTCCGCGGCCCGGACCCGGTTCCGTCCTGTCGTGACGTGCCTCGAACCCCGCGACACCCCGGCCGTCGGGTTCACGGCGTTCGGGGCGATCGCGGGCGGGAGCCCGCTCGTCGAAGTGGACCGCCCCGACGGGTCCGTCCTCGCCCGGTTCGCGGCGTTCGACGGCGCCTTCTCCGGCGGCGTCCGGGCCGCGGCCGGGGAACTCGACGGCAACCCGAACACGGTCGATGTGGTCGCCGCGGCCGGGCCGGGGGGTGGCCCGCGGGTGCAGGTGTTCAGCGTCTCCGTCACGACCGGGGTCGTCACGAAGATCGCCGATTTCTTCGTCTTCGAGCCGTCGTTCCGGGACGGGCTGCGGGTCGCCGTCGGTCAGGTCGCCGGGGGAACCGGGCTGACCGGGGTTTCCAACCTGGGCTCGGGGATTGGGTTGGGCGGGTCGACGCCTCAGCAGATCATCATCGGGGCCGACGCCGGGGGCGGGCCGCGGGTGAGCGTGTTCGGGCTCCAGAACGGGACCGCGGTGCCGATCGCCGGGCCGCTCTCAAACTTCTTCGCGTTCGAACCGGGATTCCTCGGCGGGGTCCGGGTCGCCGCCGGGAACGTGGACGGGAACCCGGCTAACGGGGACGAAATCGTCGTCGGGGCCGGGCCGGGCGGGGGCCCGCGGGTCCGGGTATTCCGGTCCGACGGGGCGATCATCCAGGACTTCTTCGCCCTGCCCCTGGGGACCACGACCGGGGTAAACGTCGCCGTCAACCCCGTGTCCGGTCAGATCGTGACCGACGGCCTGGCCGTGGACTTCTCCCAGCGGAACGCCGCCCTGAATGCGGCCGCACTGGTTCAGGCGCAGGCCGTGTTCGGCATCCCCACGGGTGTTTCACCGGCCCTCGCGTTCGGGACAACCTTCACCGGGCTTGGGGCGTTCGGCACGACGACCGGTTCGACGTTCGGCGCGAGCGGTACGACCACGACCGGGTTCGGCACCACGACCGGGTTCGGCACCACGACTGGTACGACGTTCGGCGCGAGCGGTACGACCACGACCGGGTTCGGCACCACGACGGGGGTCACGTTCGGCGGCACTACTCCCACGATGATCGGGACCACGACGGGTGTGATGCTGGGGAGCACCCTGACGGGTCTGGGTACCCCCGGCACCACGACCACGACCGGGTTCGGCACCACGACCGGTACGACGTTCGGCGGCACGACCGGCGCAACCGGGCAGTTCGGGACGGGAACGACCACCGGGGGGATGTTCGGGACGACGGGCTTTTGATCGGCGGTCGGCGTTATGCGTTACCGCAAGACTGTTAGATAGTAAATTTATCGAGAATGAGACGTGTACAAAAAAAGGAGCCGGGTGAAGCTGTCGGACTGTCGCCCATTCAGTCCGGCCGCATTCACCCGGCCCACGGGAATAGTACTTGCGGCGCCGGGCGGGATCAAGGGCCTGGTGAAAATTCGCCCGATTTGCTCTACCCACGCCCGGGGCGGTTCCGGCCTCCCGCCCCGCCGGCCCGGGTGGACACTCGGCGCCCGCCGGTCGAGAGGGGCGTGGACGCGGGTCGCCGGGCCGGAAGACTCGGCCCGGCCCGTTATGCCTGGGCTGGGCATCTCGCGCCCGGCCAAAACTGTGTCCTATACTTCTGGCATACGATTCTGTCGGCGGCCCCGCCGGGTGGCACTGGGGCCCGAGGAGCGTTCGGCCATGCGGTTTATAATCGCTCAAGAATTCTACCAACAAATGCTCCAGGTGCCGTACCACACCCCGGACTGTTACGTCCGCCCGGGGGAGTACCTGCACCACATGTACATCGACGGGGTGAAATACGTCATCGCCCCGGCCGTCCTCGACGGCCTCGCCCAGGCCGAGGAGCGGAACGACCAGGAGGCGATCGACCACCTCCGGCTGCACAAGATCCACTACGACGCCCTGCTCGCGGACGCCCAGCGGATCGGTGACCTGGAGGGGGTCACGCTGATCGGCGACCCCCCGCCGACCGACGAGGAGTCCGCCCCGGCCGTCGCGAGCCACTACGCCCCGCGGGTCCCCGGCCGGTGGGAAGACCTCGGGCTCGATCTCCCGTTCATCTTCGACCTCACCCTCCGGACCATCTACGCCCGCGGGCAGAGTACCGGGGCCGAACTGGCCCGGGAGATGGCCGTCCCGTTCGCCGTCCTCAGCCCCGTCTTCCAGGCGATGCGGAAGCAGTCCCTGGTGGACATCGTGGGCCAGCGGGGGTCGAGCGGGGACGCCAGCTTCGTGTACGAGATCAAGCCCCCGAAGGGGACCGCCGCGCTCCAGGAGGCGATGGACAAGACCTCCTACGTCGGCCCGGCCCCGGTCCCGTTCGCCGACTACGTCGAGTCGGTCCTGGCCCAGACGGTCAAAAAGATGACCGTCACCCGGCGGAGCATCCGCCGGGCGTTCGAAGACCTGGTCATCACCGACGAGGTCCTCAACGAGATCGGGCCGGCGATCAACTCGGCCCAGTCGATCTTCTTCTTCGGCTACCCCGGGAACGGGAAGACGAGCGTGGCCGAGCGGATCACCCGGCTGCTGGGTGACGCGATCTACGTCCCGTACGCGGTCGAGGCGAACGGCCAGATCATCAAGGTGTTCGACCCGATCCAGCACTCCCCGGTGGCCGACCCGGAGCAGCCGGGGGACGTGACCGAGACCGGCGTCCTGAAGCGGGCGGTGGCCTTCGACCAGCGGTTCGCCCGGGTGAAGCGGCCGACGATCGTGGTCGGCGGGGAACTCACCCTGCCAATGCTCGACCTGAAGTACAACCCGGTCGGGAAGTTCTACGAGGCCCCCCTCCAGATGAAGGCGAATGGCGGGATCTTCATGATCGACGACTTCGGCCGCCAACAGGTCCGGGCGATGGACCTGCTCAACCGCTGGATCGTCCCGCTGGAGAAGAAGTACGACTACCTGAACACGGTCAACGGGACGAAGATCGAGGTCCCGTTCGATCAGCTGTTGATCTTCTCGACCAACCTCGACCCGCATCAGCTGGCGGACGAGGCGTTCCTCCGGCGGATCAAGTTCAAGATCGAGATCCGCGACCCGGACGAGGCCCAGTACCGGCTGATCTGGGAACTGGTGTGCAAGGCGCGGCGGGTGGAGTTCGACGCCCGGGGGGTCGACTACCTGATCGGGAAATGGTACCGGCCGACGAGCCGGCCGTTCCGGATGTGCCAGCCGCGGGACATCCTGGACCAGATGATGTCGATCTCCAAGTACAACATGGAACGACTGAACTTCAGCCCGGACCTGATCGACGCCGCCTGCCATACCTACTTCATCAGCGCCGAGCAGAAGAACTTCGGGGCCAAGGTGCGGGTGGATTAGTCCGTCCTGTGGCAGGCACATCTTGAGACGGAGCAGGTCTCGTCGACCCGTCCCGAACGGCCACTGTGTTCGCGGCAGGCGGCGGCGGGTGAGACAGGTTGATCCATCCAGAGAAGAGTTTTGACCGGATAAGGCCGTCCGGCGGATGTAAAGCCACCCGCAGCATGACTAGACAAGAGGGACAAGCCGTTTTGTAGGGCACGCACTGCGTGCCGTTTC
>JAQGHQ010000016.1 GCA_028288765.1 Gemmataceae bacterium
CGCCGCGCTGCTCGCCGATGACTTCCCGGCGACCGCCTGGGCGGCCGTGCTCTGTGGACATGGGCTCCGCGAAACGTGGGCGCTGGTCGAGACGATCCGCCGGGCTGGCGAGATGACCTTCGAACTCATTGAGGACACGAGGCCGAACGTCAAGGTGGTCCGAGACAACCTCGTCCAGCTCAGCGGGAAGGCCGGGGATGAGATGCTCGACGCGATCGCCGCTGCGGTCGGCCCGGGGTGGGTGCAGGACTGGCATGAAGAATGGGCGGGCGGGGTGCTGGTGACGCTCCGGCGGTCGGGCGGGTGACCTCGGTCACTGGTCGGCCCCGACCGGCTCGATACACTCCGGCCCGTCATTCCGCGGCGAGTTGACGTATTTCGGGTCAACCTCGTACATCTCCATCGCCTCTGACGGATAGGGCCGGAGCAAGCCCCGCAGTTCGTCCCCCGGTGTCTCCGGGTCCAGCCACGCGGAATGAGCTTCTCGCGGCACGATCACCGGCATCCGGTCGTGAAGGGGAGCCATCAGCGAGTTGGCTTCGGTCGTGACGATGCACGTGGTCACCCATCGCTCCCCATCCCCCTTCCACAGGTCCCACAAGCCCGCAAAGGGGCTTTGCTACGCATAGGCCGATCCCACCCCCAAATCGTATCACCCGCCCCCAAATCGTATCAGCTCACCGGTTCCGGGTATTATTCAGTCATCATCCGCGAACAGGTGGGCCGCGACATGAAGAAGAAAAAGAATCGGCCGGTTAGGTTGGCCTACGTCCGCTGGTTCGACTCGTCCATCACCCACGGCGGGACGGTCGAGCCGGGCGAAGCGGCGGGCATCCTGGAAAATGAATCGGCGGGGGTGGTGGTCAAGGAAGACAAGAAAAGCATCACCATCGCGCTCGACCGGTGTCTGGGAACACAGGGGCTTCGGTGTACCCTGTGCATCCCCCGGGTGAATATCCGGAGCGTGAAGCGGTTCCGGGCGTAGGCTACTTCTTCTTCTTCTCGGGCGTCTCGGGCGGCTTCTTCTTCGCCTGCGCCAGATCGGAAGCGGCCACTTCCTTGACCTTCTTCGGGGTGTCCTTGTCGCTGAGCAGCTTGCTCGCGTCGTGGGCGGGCTTCTTCCCTGTGGACATAACCAACCTTTCGCTAGATCGAGTGGACCGGCACGAATCCCTATGAGGGAGGGGCCGGCGATTGATCTTTACACAGTCTTACCGGCGCGCCAAGGCTAAATTGATCGGGTGTCGATCGCTATACAGCGATCCACCCCCAAAGGAGGTCACGCCGCGGTTTGCGCGGGGGACGTTTGGCAGTCGGACAGATTATCGTAATCCACGAAACCGATTGAACTTCGGGATATACTATTTCCGCTGCGAGGGCGCCCTGACAGCAAGAAAACGCAAGCCGCACAGCGGAATCCAAGCGGTTTTCGACTGCATTCAAGCACACCCTGCGCAAACCGCGGCGTGACCTCCCCCCAAAGGGCTAGACCGCCAGCTCCCCGACTTCCGCCTTCGCGTCCTTCCAGAACAGCGGGTCGATGCCGAGCTCGTGCTGCTCCTGGATCAGAACGCACAGGTTGTGGGCGATCAGCTTGCAGAACACTTCGTTCCTCATCGCCACGTCCGTCTTGCTCCGCACGTCCGGGCCGAACTTCCGCTTAATCATGCTGAATGTGCTCTCGACGTTGCTCCGCTTGTGGTAGTGGGCGAGGAATTCTTCCTGCTTGAACTGGAAGTAGTGGTACATCTTGGCGAAGGTCCCGCCGCCCGCCGCCGTCGTGCCCAGCTTGAACGCGATGAACGCTTCCCCACCGATCCCGGCGACCGTCTCAAAATTCGCGTAGCTGCCGTATGCCTTGTCCGCCGAGACTTCCCCGATGGTAAAGCCGTCCGCTGTTTCCTTCACGAGCGGATCGAACTGCGGGGAGTCCGCCGCAGCCCCGACGAGAATGCGAACCGCGGTGACCACGTTCGTCTTCAACGCCGACCGGCCGGGCGCCGGTGGCATGGAGGACCGAGAGCACGTTCCGGAACTGGGGGGTTGCAAGTTCGAGGAGCTTGGCATGATCGGCCGCCGAGATGACCGCCTCTTCCCCCCGGCTGCTGGCCTTCGGCTTCGTGATCGTCTGCGCCGGGTTCTTCGGTGCGAGCCCCTGCCTGACGCACCACCCCAGGAAGGCGGACACGGAGCGAAGGGTGATGGCCTGGGTGGTGCTGCCGACGCCCAGCGCCTGAAGCCACCTGGCGAGCGTAGAGACGTTCAATTCCGCGACCCGGACCTTTTTTTCCCAGATCCGCGGCGAGCCTGTCCAGGTGACGCTTATAGAGCCCGTGGGTGCTGGCCTTTGTCCGGGCTGCAGCGCCGGCCAGAAAACCTTCTACAGCTTCCGGGACGGTGTTACCCATCTGGGAGGGTTCGGGCTTTGCCTTCGGGCCGTCCTTAATCAGCTTGTGCCATGCGGAGACCGCTTCTTTTCGGTTCCCCTTGCCCCGTACCCCGAGACTGATGTTCCGCCCGTCCTGGGTGATGTACCAAGTGTTCTTGCCCTTGCGAAACCAGGGGCCTTCGATGTGCCGTGCCATCGCCGGAATACTCCGGCGTTACCGGGGATTCACTGCCCGATTCACTGCCCCGGGGGTGGGCGGGAGATCCGAAAACCCTCGATTTCAGCTGGTAGAGCGCTGCAATCGCACTGCAGAGGTCGAGAGTTCGATTCTCTTCCGCTCCACTCACAAGTCGCCGCAGGGTAACATCTTGCGGCGACTATCTTTTGTAAACGCACGCGACCCACATCGCTGTAAACAAATCTGTAAACCGATGGGGCGGAAAACGGGCGACCAGTCGTTCCTTCTTCACCCCCGGTGTCGTGGCTCCGTACATCGTGGCCGACCTTTTCAGCGGGTCTGCACGAGATGAGTCAGCCACCCCACAACTCGACGTGTCCCGGCGATGTGACTTGCCGGTCCTTTCGGGCAAGACCCAGGTGACCGGCTCGTGGGCGATTTCAAGTGAAACCGATTTTCCGCTCCTGGTTCCACACACGCAACTTCCGAATCGAGCACAGACTCGACCCGACGCCGGACACCGCACCGCCATCCACCGGCCCGTCTTCTGCGAACGCGGCCACATCGGAGGTGAGCCAGGCGGGATCGAAAGCGATCGAACGGACCGGAAGAGGGCCAACGAGGTCGCGGAGCAGCGCGGCCTGCGCCAACCTTTCGGCCTCACCAGATCCACGGGACGCAGCCGCCCGGACTGCCGCCGCGTGGACCCGAGAGTACCCGCCTGGGGACTCGTCCGTCGGGTCGAGCAGGCTGTGCGACACCGCGTCCGCCACGGCCTCCGCCGCCCGGTCGAAGCCTCGTGGCTGGGGCCTATCCAACCGAGGGTCGATGAGCCGCCCGGCCCTCGACCCTCAGACGGTTGTGCGAGCCATCTCCGGCGGTGGGCGGATGAAATCGACCGTGGACGAGATCGGGGAACGGTTCGACGCCGACGTGGAGCGGTTCTCGAACCTCTCCACCGGACAGTCGGCCACCGTGGACGCCCCGCTCGCCATGGCGCTCGTCGCCGAGGCGGCGGCGGCGGTCACGCCACACGCCCGCCACGTCCTCGACGTGGGGTGCGGGGCCGGGAACTACACCCTGAAGCTGCTGGAACACCTCCCCGGCCTCGACGCAACCCTGATCGACTTGAGCACCCCGATGCTCGACCGGGCCGTCGAGCGGGTCGGGCGGGCCACCGCCAGGGCCGTCACCCCCGTCCAAGGGGACATCCGCGAGGTGGAACTGGGCGAGCAGCGGTTCGACATCGCGTTGGCCGCTGCCGTCATCCACCACCTGCGGTCGGACGACGAGTGGCACGCCGTCTTCGCCTCCCTCCACCGCGCGCTGCGGCCCGGCGGGTCGGTGTGGGTGTTCGATCTGGTCGAGAGTGCGATCCCCGCCGTCCAGCAGATGATGTGGCGGTGGTACGGGGAGTACCTGACCGGCCTGCGGGACGCGACGTACCGGGATCAGGTGTTCGCGTACATCGAGAGGGAAGACACCCCGCGACCGCTGGCGTTCCAACTGGACGTGATGCGGCGGGCGGGGTTCGATCAGATCGACGTGCTGCACAAGAACTCCTGCTTCGCGGCCTTCGGCGGGGTCAAGCCCTGACGGCGCGGGCCGAGGTCCGACGCAGCCCCTCCCCCGGCCTTCGTGAGCGCCACGAACCGCCCGGGCGAACCCGCAGCCGTGGCAGGGTGTCCGTCTCGTCTGGCTACCCGGACCCGCCGGTCCCGAGACGCCGCTACCGAAACCGGACGGCGGAAAGAGTGGCAAACTGAACCGCGACGGGTAATTGTGGTGCGTCCGCACCTACCTCCGGGACATCGACCATGCTCCTGTCGCTCTCAACCGCCGACCGGCCCGCCACCGACCTCGGGTTCCTGCTGCACAAGCACCCCGACCGGTTCCAGACCTTCGACCTCAGCTTCGGGAAGGCGCATGTCTACTACCCCGAGGTCGATGCCGACCGCTGCACGGCCTGCCTGCTGCTCGATGTGGACGCGGTGGGCATGGTGCGGGGCAAGAACCCCGACCAGAGCTTCCTGCTGGGCCAGTACGTCAACGACCGGCCCTACGCCGCCTCGTCGTTCATGAGCGTGGCGATTGCGCAGGTGTTCGGCTCGGCCCTCCAAGGCCGGTGCAAGGACCGCCCCGAGTTGGTCGCCGCGCCGCTCCCGCTCGAAGCCCGGCTCGACGTGCTCTCCGTCCGGGGCGGGGAGGCCGTCCTGCGGGGCATGTTCGAGCCGCTCGGGTACGAGGTCGAGGCCGTCCGCCACCCGCTCGACGACCGGTTCCCCGAGTGGGGCGAGAGCCCGTACTTCTCGGTCGCGGTGCGGAAGACGACCACCCTGAGCGAACTCCTGACGCACCTGTACGTCCTGATCCCGGTGTTCGACACCCGCAAGCACTACTTCGTCGGCGACGACGAGACGGAGAAACTGCTCGCCAAGGGCGAGGGGTGGCTGGCCCGACACCCGCAGAAGGAGGAGATCGCCCGCCGCTACCTGCGGTTCCAACCGAGCCTGTACCGGATGGCGCTCAGCCGCCTCGTCCTCGAAGAAGAGCCGGTCGAGGGGGAGGACGAGACGCCCGAGAAGCAGAAGGCCGAGGAGTCGCTGGAGAAGCCCCTCAGCCTCAACGACCAACGGCTCATGTCGGTCGTGGCGGCGCTGCGGTCGGGCGGGGCCAAGCGGGTGCTGGATCTCGGGTGCGGCGAAGGCAAGTTGATCCGAGAACTACTCAAGGACCGGCAGATGGACGAGATCCTCGGCATGGACGTGTCCGTCCGCACCCTCGAAGTCGCCGCCCGCCGCCTGAAGCTGGAGCGCCTGCCCGACCACCAAGCGAACCGGGTCAAGCTGATCCACGGCTCGCTGATGTACCGGGACAGGCGGCTCGAAGGGTTCGACGCCGCCGCCGTCGTCGAGGTCGTCGAGCACCTCGACCCGCCCCGGTTGAAAGCCTTCGAGCGGGTGCTGTTCGAGTTCGCCAAGCCCCGGACGGTCGTGCTGACGACGCCGAACCGGGAGTACAACGTGACGTGGGACACGCTCCCGGCGGGGCAGTTCCGGCACGCCGACCACCGCTTCGAGTGGACCCGGCAGGAGTTTCAGGATTGGGCGACGGGCATCGCCACCCGGTTCGGGTACGCGGTGCGGTTCCTCCCGGTCGGGCCGGAAGACAAGGCACTGGGTCCACCGACGCAGTTGGGGGTCTTCGAGCGTGGCTGATCGGGCCGGTCGAGTGATCCGCCTGTCCGCACCCGGCACGGCGAGCACACCAAGGAGTAGTTCGTGAAGTTTGGCGATTATTCACCCCCGGCGTCGCCGTCGCAGGACGGCCAGCGGGACGCCTTGCAGAAGGGCGTCGGTCGGGCGTTGCAGTGGGCCATGAGCGGGCGTCTCGACGACGAACTGCTCTTGGAGGCGTGCCTTCGGGACCAGCGATTCGATGTGCAGGTCGAGAGTTCACGGGGAGACTGGCTCTGGCAGATGGTCCGGGCGGTCGGGGCCACGGAACGGTTTCGAGTGCCGATCCTCCATGCGCTCTACGACTTGTCCGACGAACGTAGTGCCAGCCAGCTTTGCGAACTAGCCCGCCACTATGCCGTGGCGGGGGACGAAACCTTTCGCATCCGGCTGTACGAGATCGTGGAGCAGAAGCCCTTCACCCAGAGCCCGTGGCTCGGGGAAGAAGAGGTCGTCGCTCTGGACGGGGCGAGTGGGTTCCTGTTCGCCGCAGGAGTGCGGGGGCGGCTGTTGGCCAGTCGTGAGTGGGAATGGGACGACGGAAGCCTCATCGACCTCACCAGCGAGCGGTTCGGCGAGGGGCACGTCAGTGGCCTTTTGGAAGCATCCTCGGACGGGGCGATCATCCGTTTTCGGGAAGGCTGGCGGCGAGAAAGGCAGAGGAACGCCGAGGAAAGATCGCCCCAGTCCCACCGGGAGAGGATGACGGCGACCCCGGTTGAAGAGGCCATCCGAGCCGCTGAGAGCGAAGGCAGGTGTTTCTGGCTCCGTGGCTGGGGCAGGCACGCCGACGAAGCCAACTTGCAGGCCGTCCTCCAGCGCCTCTGGGCCGCACACGAGCCGGGGGCCATCGCCAATCTGCTCAGCGTCTTTTCCGCCCGTGCGCTGCCCGAGTTCGACGCCCGCCTCATCGAACTCTGTCGGCACGGCGACGAAGAGGTGCGGCGGCGGGCCTTCGCTGCGGTGGGTCAGAACGGCCACCCGCTCGTGCGGGCGTTCGCCCTGACTGAGCTTCAGAAGGGGGTCCAAAACGGGTCCGTGGTCTCCCTGCTCATCAACAACTGCCGGCTGGGTGACGAGCACCGGATTCTGGAGGCGATGGAGTTGCCCGACGACGGGTGCGAGCTTCACTGGCTCCTAATGGATGTCATCAAGGTGCTGGAGAAGTACTCCGAGGCCGACTGCTCCCGGCTGGGCGTCATCGGCTACGCCTCGACCCCCTGCGAGAACTGCCGGTTCTACGCCGCCCGGCTGTTGCTGAATCAACACGCCGCACCCGGCTGGCTGACGGACGAGTGCCGGTACGACTCGGGCGAGGATTGTCGGAAACTAGTCGAAACGCCCACCGGATCGACGGAGGCAAGCTGAGTAGCACACCGCCATGAAGATCACGATCCCCAAGCTGAGCCTCGTCGTCCTGATCGGCCCCAGCGGGTCGGGCAAGAGCACGTTCGCCCGCAAGCACTTCCTGCCGACCGAGATCCTGTCGTCGGACGCCTGCCGGGGGATGCTCAGCGACGACGAGAACAACCAGACGGTCACGACCGAGGCGTTCGCCCTGCTGCACTACGTCGCCGCCCAGCGGCTCGCCCTCGGGCGGCTGACCGTCATCGACGCCACCAGCGTCCAGCCCGAGGCCCGAGCCCCGCTGGTCGCCTTGGCCCGCAAGTACCACTGCCTCCCCGTCGCCATCGTGCTGAATCTCCCCGAGGAGGTCTGCCACGACCGGAACCGGTCCCGGTCGGACCGCTCCTTCGGCCCGCACGTCATCCGCAACCAGCGGTCGCAACTGCGGCGGTCGCTCCGGGGCCTCCAGCGGGAAGGCTTCCGCCACGTGTTCGTCCTCGAAAGCCCGGAGGAGGTGGAGGCGGCGGCGGTCGAGCGGGTGCCGCTGTGGAACGACCGTACCACCGATCACGGCCCGTTCGACATCATCGGCGACGTTCACGGCTGCGCCGACGAACTGGAGCAACTGCTGGAGCGGCTGGGCTACGGCAAGATCGCCGTCGCCGGGCACGAACCGGGCTGGTCGAACGTCGGCTACGTACATCCCGAGGGCCGCAGGGCCGTGTTCGTCGGCGACCTCGTGGACCGGGGGCCACGGGTGCTCGACACGCTGGGCATCGCTCGCAACATGGTGACGCTCGGCTCGGCCCTGTGCGTGCCCGGCAACCACGACATGAAACTGCTCAGGAAGCTCGGTGGACGGGACGTGCAGGTCACGCACGGGCTGGCCGAGTCCCTCGCCGAGATCGACGCCCTGCCGGACGACGTGCGGACCCCGTTCACGAGGTCGCTGGCCGGGTTCCTCGACGGGCTGGTGAGCCACTACGTCCTGGATGGCGGGAAGCTGGTCGTCGCCCACGCCGGGATGAAGGCCGAGATGCAGGGCCGGGGGTCGGGCAAGGTGCGGGACTTCGCCCTATACGGGGAGACGACCGGCGAGACGGACGAGTTCGGCCTGCCGGTGCGGTACAACTGGGCGGCGGAATACCGGGGACAGGCGATGGTCGTCTACGGCCACACGCCGGTCCCCGAAGCGGAGTGGCTGAACCGCACGGTCAACATCGACACCGGTTGCGTGTTCGGCGGCAAGCTCACCGCCCTCCGCTACCCGGAGAAGGAGTTCGTCTCGGTCCCTGCGGCCCGGACGTACTGCGAACCGGCCCGACCGTTCCTGCCGGACGACCGGCAGGCCCCCAAACTCTCGGCCCAGCAGGCGGACGACGAGGTTCTCGACGCCGACGACGTGCTCGGGAAGCGCATCGTCTCGACCCGGCTGCGGGGCACCGTGACGATCCGGGAGGCGCACGCCACGGCGGCACTTGAGGTGATGAGCCGGTTCGCCGCCAACCCGAAGTGGCTGATCTACCTGCCGCCCACCATGTCGCCGTGCGAGACGAGCGGCGAGCCGGGGCTCCTCGAACACCCCGCCGAGGCGTTCGCCTACTTCCGCAACCAAGGCGCCCCGCAGGTCGTCTGCGAGGAGAAGCACATGGGGTCGCGGGCGGTCGTGATCGTCTGCCGCGACGAGCAGGCGGCAAGGGAGCGGTTCGGGGTACTCGAAGGCGAGAGCGGCATCGTCACCACCCGCACCGGGCGGCGGTTCTTCAACGACCCGGCGGTGGAGACGCAGTTCCTCGACCGGGTGCGGTCGGCCCTGACCGCAGGGGACGTGTGGACGAGTCTGGCGACGACGTGGGTGTGCCTCGACTGCGAACTGATGCCGTGGTCGGCCAAGGCGCAGGAACTTCTGAAGACTCAGTACGCGGCGGTCGGGGCAGCAGGGCGGGCGGCGTTGCCGAGGGCGGTCGCTTCGTTGGCCCGAGCGACGGAGCGGCTGGCCGGCGAGGAGCGGGGCAAGGCCGAACGGGTCGTGGCCGAGAGCCGAGGCCGCGAGGAACACGTCGGCCAGTTCGTCGCCGCCTACCGGCAGTATTGCTGGCCGGTGAACTCGCTGACCGACTTGAAGCTGGCCCCCTTTCACCTGCTCGCCTCGGAGGGCCGGGTCCACACGGACAAGAGCCACACGTGGCACATGGACACGCTGGCGTCCGCCTCCCGCGCGGACCCGGACCTGCTGCTGGCGACCGCCTACAAGCTGGTGGACGTGACCGACCCGGCCAGCGTGTCGGAAGGGGTCGCGTGGTGGACGGAGCTGACCGGTCGGGGCGGCGAGGGCATGGTGGTCAAGCCGCTGGACTTCATCCTGCGGGGCAAGCGGGGGCTCGCCCAGCCGGCCGTGAAGTGCCGGGGGCGGGAGTACCTGCGGATCATCTACGGCCCGGACTACACCGCCGACGAGAACCTCTCCCGGCTGCGGAGCCGGGGCCTCGGCCACAAGCGGTCCCTCGCCCTTGGCGAGTTTGCCCTTGGGGTCGAGGGGTTGGAGCGGTTCGTCCGCCACGAGCCGCTCCGTCGGGTCCATGAATGCGTCTTCGGCGTCCTTGCTTTGGAGAGCGAGCCGGTAGACCCGAGGCTGTGACCTACTCGCAACGGTCTGCTGGGCGGTTTCCTCGGTTGCTAGGAGAACCGCGTGCAACCCAAACTCTCCGATGCGACCGCCGCCGAAGAGTTCGCCCGCGGGCAGGGCCTGGTCGCCGCCAACAAGAAACGGCCGGGGGTGACCAAGGGCGGGATCGACCGGGAACGACGCCGGAAGGCGGCCGACGATGAGCTGGACCGCGTTCGGATCGCGGCCGACGCGGTCAAGGACGGGCGCGAGGAGCAGGCCGAGGCCCTCGCCCGGCTCGCGATCGAGAAGCACGTCGGGAACTGTGAGGAGCAGGCCACCGTCGCGTACCTGTACCTCGTGGCCCGGCGGGTCGCGCCGGTCTGGCTCCTGGCCCTGGAAGAGCCCGGCGACCACGTGTTCGTCGGCCTCGGCGAGATCGCCGAGGTGGGCGACCTGGACAAGTGGGGGCCGGACACGTTCATTTGCGACCCGTGGGCGAACATCGCCTGCAAGTCCGGCGAGTATCGGGCGGCCTGGGCGGCCAAGCTGACCAAGTGGGCGGGGGACGGGAAGACGCTGAGGAACCCGACGCTCGAATACATCAACCCGCTGGACGACGACTGGTTTCAGGCCATCAACAAGCACAAGATCAAGGTCCTCCTCCGCTACCCGGCCCCGGACTAGCACCGGCTTGGCTCGGTCGGGTGCGGGGGATCGCTCAAAGTCTGGCCGATGGCACCCCGCCCCGCCCGACCGTGACCCGGTCCCCGTGAAGCATGACGGGCCGGATGGTCAGGCCGTCCCCGGGGTTCGGGTGTTCTCAAGGCGGTGGGTCGTGACAGGGCGGTTCGGCTCGGCCCGCCCTGTCACGGCAGCTTGGCCGCAAGCACATCGACCTTCTCGATCGTCGGGGGCGTGGCGAACAGCTCCGACGCCCTCGCCATCAGTGCGGCCGCGACCTTACCCGACAGGTGTGCCTGGCGCCCGCTCTCGTCGGGGAAGGCGTCAAAGATGCCGAACGTCGAGGGGCCGAGACGAATCCCGAACCAAGCGGTGGTGGCCGGCTCTTCCT
>JAQGHQ010000057.1 GCA_028288765.1 Gemmataceae bacterium
CCGTACTGCGTGATCCTGTTCGACGAGATCGAGAAGGCCCACCACGACGTGTTCAACGTCCTGCTCCAGGTGCTCGACGACGGCCGGCTGACGGACGGCCAGGGGCGGACGGTCGACTTCAAGAACATGATCGTGATCATGACGTCGAACGTCGGCAGCCAGCGGATCCTGCAGTACAAGGGGACGCACATCGGCGAGGTGTACGACCGGATGAAGGCCACGGTCCTGGAGGAGCTGCAGCAAAGCTTCCGGCCGGAGTTCCTCAACCGGGTCGACGAGATCATCGTGTTCCACGCCCTGACCGAGGAGGACCTGAAGCGGATCGTGGACATCCAGATCGCCCGCCTGGGAAAGCGGCTCGAAGAGCGGCACATCCGGCTCGACGTCTCGGAGGCGGCGAAGGACCACCTGGTCGCGGTCGGGTACGACCCGGCGTACGGGGCCCGGCCGCTCAAGCGGGTCATCCAGAAGGAGGTCGAGACGGCCCTGGCCCGCGGCCTGCTCAAGGGGGAGATTCGCGACGGGCAGGTGGTGGTCGTCGATTACGACCCGGTGGCCGGGGGATTGACGCTCACCCCGCGAACGAGCGGCGCGAAACTGGCGGCGACCTGACCGCGGCAATCCCCGATCCCCCCGGGCGGCCGGAGCGAGCACCATGATCCCGATCAAGGACACGGTCCAGTCCCGCGGCGTGCCGGCGGCGACCTGGACGATCATCCTGCTCAACGGGCTGGTCTTCTTCTACGAGCTGTCCTTACCGCCGGACCAGCTCGGGATGCTCCTGACGGAGCTGGGAATGGTCCCGGCCCGGCTGGGCTCGGACCCGAACGCCTACTGGACCCTCCTCACGTGCATGTTCCTGCACGGCGGGTGGACACACGTCGTCGGCAACATGTGGGCCCTGTACCTGTTCGGCGACAACGTCGAGGACCGGATGGGGTCGGCGCGGTTTCTGCTCTTCTACCTGCTATGCGGCCTCATCGCGAGCCTGACCCACTACGCCGCCGCCCCGAGCAGCCCGGTGCCCACCGTCGGCGCGTCCGGGGCGATCGCCGGCGTCCTCGGGGCGTACTTCGTGCTCTTCCCCACGGCCCGGGTCATCACCCTCGTACCGGTCTTCCTCATCCCCTTCCTGTTCGAGATCCCGGCGGTCGTCTACCTCGGGTTCTGGTTCGTGAGCCAGCTCCTCAGCGGGACGCTCTCCCTGGTGAACCCGCACTCCTACCAGGGCGTGGCCTGGTGGGCCCACGTCGGCGGGTTCGCGGCCGGGATCGTCCTCTTGCCCGTCTTCAAACTGTCCCGCCGGCAGTACCGGCGCTACTACCCGGACGAGTACCGACCCTGGTGAGGGGGGGACCGCCTCATGACGGCTAGTATCGGCGACCTGTTCTGGCTGTTCGTGATGATCTCGATGCTCCAGCCCTGGCTCCGGCAGAAGATGCTGGACAGCGCCCGGGTCCGGCTGATGCACCGGATCGAGCGGGAGCGCGGGAGCCGGGTCATCCTGCTGGTCCACCGCCAGGAGACGATCAGCTTTCTCGGCCTCCCGCTCCTCCGGTACATCGACATCAACGACGCCGAGGAGGTGATCCGGGCCATCCACCTGACCGACGACGAGGTGCCGATCGACCTGGTCCTGCACACCCCGGGCGGGCTGGTGCTGGCGAGCCTGCAGATCGCCCGGGCGGTCCGGGCGCGCAAAGGCAAGGTGACGGTCTTCGTCCCGCACTACGCCATGTCGGGCGGCTCGCTGATCGCCATGGCGGCGGGCGAGATCGTCATGGACGCCCACGCGGTCCTGGGGCCGGTCGACCCCCAGCTCGGCGAATACCCCGCGGCCTCCCTGGTCAAGGTCGTCAAGGCCAAGCCCGTCAGCGAGGTGGACGACAAGACGTTGATCCTGGCCGACGTCGCGGAAAAAGCCCTGCACCAGCTCCGGGCGGAGGTCGGGGAGTTGTTCGCCGACCGGATGCCGGAGGCCAAGGCCGCGGCCCTGGCCGACCGCCTGACGCAAGGCACCTGGACCCACGACCACCCGATCGGGCTGAAGGAGGCCCAGGGGCTGGGGCTGCCCGTCCGGGGCGACATGCCGGCGGAGTTTTACCAGCTGATGAGCCTGTTCCCCCAGCCGACCCAAAGCCAACCCACCGTCCATTACTTCCCGGGCCCGTACGGGCCGCCCTCCTCGCCCGGCGGCAAGAACCGGTCGGCCGCGCGGGAGTGACACCGACCCCAAGGCACGGAAGGCAAATCCCCATGACGAGCTACGACCGGCGCCCCCCCCAGCCGTCCTCATCCGCCTACTTCTGGCCCCTGCTGCTCCTGCTCGTCCTGGGGGGCGTGCTGGCCTGGCGGTTCTGGCCGCGGCCGACCCGGCCCGGGACGGACCCCGACGCCGTCCCCCGGGCGGTCACGCCCCGCGGCGACCTGGCCGAGGCCGAGAAGACGACAATCGCGATCTTCCGCCAGACCTCGCCGGCGGCGGTCCACATCACGACTCTGAACGTCCGGCAGGACCGGTTCAGCCTGAACCTGTTTCAGATCCCCCGGGGGACCGGGTCCGGGTTCGTGTGGGACCAGGACGGGCGGGTGGTCACGAACTACCACGTGATCGAAGGGGCCGACGCCGCCCGGGTCACGCTGTCCGATCAGTCGGAGTGGAAGGCCCGGCTCGTGGGGGCCTACCCGGACAAGGACCTGGCCGTGCTGGTGATCGACGCCCCCGGGGACCGGCTGCGGCCCATCCCGATCGGCACGTCGCACGACCTCCAGGTGGGCCAGTTCGCCTTCGCGATCGGGAACCCGTTCGGGCTGGACCAGACCCTGACGACCGGCGTCATCAGCGCGCTGGGCCGGGAGATCGACTCGGTCAACCGAAAGACCATCAAGGACGTGATCCAGACGGACGCGGCCATCAACCCGGGCAACTCGGGCGGGCCGCTCCTGGACAGCGCCGGCCGGTTGATCGGCGTCAACACGGCGATCTACAGCCCGTCCGGCGCCTTCGCCGGGATCGGGTTCGCCATCCCGGTAGACGAGGTCAACCGCGTGGTCCCGCAACTCATCCGCACAGGTACGGTGAACCCGTAGGGACCGGCGGGCCGGGGGCGGGCTCTCCGGTGCGGGTGCTTGGTCGAAAAGATCGGTTTCTCCAGGCGAGCGGGGGGCGTGAGCCCCCCGAGTAACGTCAGACGCTACCGAGACGTTGACG
>JAQGHQ010000065.1 GCA_028288765.1 Gemmataceae bacterium
CCGGCACGCAGTGCGTGCCCTACGAAGCGGGCGGACGGGTCGATTTTCTCCTGCCGTCTGCCTCAGACCTCCGCCTGCGTTGTTAAAACCCTGAGTCGCTGGCGGGCCGCCACGGAGGGCGGCCCCACAAACCTCGGTCCGGTCGGGGCCGCCTTCCGTGGCGGCTCGAGCCTTTCAACAAAGCAACCCCCGCCTTGACGAATAGCCGTGGTGGTGTCTGACGGACGGGCGGCCGGCCCACCCCGCGGTAACGTACCGGGCGCCCGTACCCGCTCCGGAGACCCGCCGTGTTCTGGACGTCTCGCCTCGAGCGGAAGGACGACCCGCTCGCCTCGCAAAGAAAGTTCTTCATCCGGGTGGGGCGGAACTTCCTCGCCACCCTGGGGATCGTCGTGTTCTCGCTCGCGATGGGGACGCTCGGGTACCACTACTTCGGCCGGGTGAGCTGGCTGGACGGGTTGTTGAACGCGTCGATGATCCTGACCGGGATGGGACCGGTGGACAGGATGGAATCCCCGTGGGGGAAGCTGTTCGCCACGCTCTACGCCTTGTACAGCGGACTCGCTTTCCTGACGATGATGGCCGTCCTGCTCACCCCGGTGTACCACCGGCTCATTCACCGCTTCCACCTGAGCAGGGTGTCGGACGCCGGCCCGGACCGGCCGCCGGAAACTGAGCCCGCCTCGTCCACACCTCCGTCGTAATCCCCTGCCGCCGGTCGGGTCTGCCGAGCCCGCTCGGGATCGCACCGCACTCGGGCGCGGCCGCCCCTGGAACGCCTGCTTCGTCAACCCGTCGTCCGGCGAGGTGCCCTTGTACCTCCCGCGGAATGGCAGGGCCATCCGGGGGAATGGCGGTCCAGGGCGGTCGGGGCAGCTGAAGCGTAGCACGGCACGGTGTCACGCACCGGTCATCGGCCGGAGCCATTCGGACGAACACGGGCGAGTCAGGACATGATCGAAGGAGGGGAGAGAGAGTTGCCGTCGGCCCGCGCGCGACGCTTGATCCGGGATCGAGTCGGACGAACGATCCGCGTGGGGCGGCCGGGTGAGGCACTCCGGTCACGATGCCGACGGGTCAGTACCAACGGCCCGGACCGCCTCTTCCATGAGGGCCGGGATCTCCCCGAGCAACCGCTCCCGTCGCCCGGCCGGCCACCCGGCACACAGGCAGACCAGCCCGGCGTTCCCGTCCGGAGTGTAGGTCCCGGCGGAGCCCCTCAGCCTGAGGTGGTCGGCCATGTGGTCGGCCGCGGCCACCAGGGCGACCAGCCGACCGTTCGGCCCGGCCCGGTCGGGCTCGTGGTGAAACCGCACGGTGCCCACCACGGCGTCCGGCAGCCGGCTGTGCTCCCCGAACCAGCTGCCCAGCGTGCAATGGTCGATCCCGATCGCCGCCCGCTCCCGCCCGAGCCGGTCGCCTTCCTCCCGGGCGTCCATCCCCCCGATCCGGGCGAAGGCGTCCGGGTCGGCCATTACCAGCAGGACCAGACCGAGGTCGTGGAGGAGGCCGGCGGAGAACTCTTCCCCGTCGAACCCGAGGCGGTACGCCCGGTTGATGAGCCGGCACAAGGCCCCGGTGGTGTAGCCGTGGTGCCAGAGGGCTTCGCACGCCCCCTGGGCGGCGGCCGGGATCTGGCGGAACAGGCTTCGGACGGCGATGGACAGGATCAGGTGCTTGCACTGCCACGTCCCGAGCCGGACCAGGGCCTGGGGGAGCTTCACGGCCGCCGAACTGCTGGCGTAGAGGCAGCTGTTGGCGAGCCGGAGAATGCCGGTCGTGATCGCCGCATCGCCCTCGATCAGCCGGGCGAGGTCGCCGAACCGGCTGGCCGGCTCGTCGGCCATGGCGACGGCCCGGAGGGCCACGTCCGGGAGGGTCGGCATGTTGCCGACGAGCGCGAGGACGCGGTGCTCGAGCCGGGCGACCCGTTCGGCGGCCTCGTCCCCGGCCGACCGGGGGGCCGCCCGGAAGAGGGAGCGAAGCATTTCGGCGACGGGTCTGAAGATCATGGCAGGGCCCGAATCCCCCGGGGTTCCCGGGACACGGTCGTGGTCTTCGGTGGGCATTGAACAATAGCACCCGCCGGGAGGGGTGTGGTCGCGCACCTCGCTGGGGAGCTGTCGGGAGGGATCGGCGAACCCCGCCGCGCATCACGGGGCCGGCTCGCATCAGCCGGGACGGTCGGGACCGACGTGTCGGGAACGGGGGGGTGTCACTTCTTTTCTGCCGCGTTCCTGGCTTTCTCCAGAAGTGCTCCGGCCCGGGTGTTTTTCGCGGGGGCCAGCCGGGCCGCTTCTTCCAGGTGCGGAACCGCGTCCGCCGGCCGGCCCTCGTCCATCAGGACCTCGCCGAGCGCGAGATGGGTGTTCGCCTCCTGCGGCCCGACCCGGACCGCATTGCGACACTCGGATTCGGCCTCCGAGAGCCGGCCGAGGGTCCGCAGGGCCAGCCCGGCGAAGAGATACCCGAGGGCGTGGTCCGGCCTCAGCTCGGTACTTCGGCGGAACTCCCGGACCGCCTCCTCGTACATCCCCCCGGACTGATCGCGGTTGCCCTGTTTGCGGAGCGACTCGCCCTGCTGGTACAGCGCCACCCCGAGGAAGTAGTGGCCCAGCCCGTGATTCGGGTTCTGCGCCACGACCGACCGCAGGACCTGTTCGGCCCGGGGGAAATCCCCGGCCTTGGCCAGGGTCATCCCGAGTTTGAAGAACGTGTGTTCGTCCGGGTACGCCCGGGCCATGTCTTCCAAAATGGGAAGAGCGTTCCTCGGCCGGCCCTGGGCGACAAACTCGTCGGCCTGGCGCTCCTTGTTGAGCCAGCCGACCTCCCGCCGCTGGTACTCGGCCACGAACGGGTCCGCCCACGGCAGGTCGGCCGGGGCGGAGGCCGCCGCCGCTTCCCACCGGGCCGCCGCGGCCGGGTCCTCGAGTTGGCGGTACGCCGCGGCCAACAAGGCCGCCGCCTTCCGCCGGGCGGACGGGCTGGCCGCCGCCCCTTCCAGCCGGCCGACCGCGGTCCGGGGGTCGCCGCCGCCGGCGGGGATCGCCCCGAGCCCGAACTGGGCCCGGGCGTCTCCCGGATTCTCCCTGAGTTCCTCGGCGAACAAGGCCGCCGCCTCGTCCGTGTGGCCGCGCTCCTGGAGAGCCTCGGCGAGCCGGAGGCGGGCCGCCGACCGGTACTCGGGGGGGGCGACCGCCAGTCCGTACGCGGCGCGGAGGTGCGGGACCGCGTCGGCCGGGGCCGCCCGCAGGTTCAGCAAGCCGATGAGGTACGGCCACCGGGGGTTTTGGGGGTCGAGCCGGGCGGCCTCGGCGAAGCAGGCGTTCGACTCGGGATTCAGCCCGTGTGCCCGGCAGACGAGCCCGTACTCGCCCCACGCCTCCCCGGACCGGGGCGCCTTCACCACCCCCTCGCGGGCCTCAATCAGGGCTGTCCGGACGGCCGGGTCGGCGACACCGGCCGGGACCGGGGGCGGGTCCGTCGCGGGCGGCCGGGTGGTGTACCACCAGACCGCGCCCCCGGCCGCACCGACGAGCACGACCAGGACCGCGATCACTGGCTTCCGCGGCATACCGGCCATGCGTTCGGTCCTGGGGCCCTGGTGCTCTTGCCCACGGTCGAGACGGTCGCGCGCGGCCCCGTTTTCGCGGGCACCTGCCGCCCCGTCACGGCTTCTTCCCCGAGCCCTTGCGGAGCTCGAACTCCCGGTCGACCGTGCCGCCCGGGAACGTCTCCCGCGCCCCGTCCGGCCAGGTCACGTCGAACCCCTCGACCGCGGTCGCCGGCCCGAGCCCGACGTGGGCGACCGGGGGACTGGCGGACAGGAAGCTGCCGGCCGACGAGACCACCCGCACCCGCCGCGTCCCGCCGGCCCGGACCGCCACCTCGGCC
The DNA here is from genome assembly GCA_028288765.1 of Gemmataceae bacterium. Lineage (GTDB taxonomy): Bacteria > Planctomycetota > Planctomycetia > Gemmatales > Gemmataceae > Urbifossiella. The sequence goes on from JAQGHQ010000065.1 coordinate 3,895, forward strand.
CCGTACGCATCCCGGGTCGCGGTGGGGCCGACCGGGACGACCGCCCGGACCTTCACCCAGTGGCCGCGGTCCCGGGCCACGTTCCGGAACACCCGGGCCTTCTCCCCCACGGCGTTCACCACGAGGTCCGGGGCCCCGTCCCCGTCGACGTCCCCGCACGCCAGCCCGCGGGCGACGGTGACGTACCCGCAAAACCCCGGGGTGTTCGCCGACACGTCCTTGAACCGCCCGCCCCCGGTGTTGGCGAGCAGCTGGTTCCGCTCGCCGTACGGGGCCCAGTGCGGGCTCAGGCCCGGCCCGGGCGAGGCCGCCCGCGCCCGATCGATCCGCCCGTTCACCACGGCGATGTCGACCCACCCGTCGTGGTCGAAGTCGGCCATCAGGGTGCCGAACCCGGTCCCCCGCCACTTCGTGGCGGTCAGCCCCGCCGCGGCGGTCGCGTCCTTGAACACCCCCCGCGGCCCTTGCCGCCAAAGGGTGTTCGTCTCGCTCCCCAGGTGGGTCACGAACAGGTCCACGAGCCCGTCGTTGTCCGCGTCCCCGGCCGCCACCCCCATCCCGGCGTACTCCTGCCCCATCTGGGTGTACGCGGCCCCGCGGGGCACCGCCTCCTCGGCGAACGTCCCGTCCCGCCGGTTGATCCAGAGCCGGTTCGGCTGGCCGTCGTTCGCGACGAACACGTCCGGCCACCCGTCCCCGTCGAAGTCGGCGACGGCTATCCCGAGCCCGGGGCCGGGGACCGACCCGACCCGGGACCCCACGGACACGTCCTCGAACGCGGCCCGGGGCTTGTCCGCGGCGGTGTCCTGGGCGAGCCGGCCGCCGCGGTTCCGGAACAATTTGCTCGCCGTCCCGTGGAACGTCTTCGGGCCGCAGTAGTCCGCCTCTCCGGTCCGGGACCGGCACGGCCAGTTCGGGTCGTAGTCGATGTAGTTCACGATGAACAGGTCGAGCCACCCGTCCCGGTCGAAGTCGAGGAACGCGGCCGACGCGCCCCAGAGCGGGTTCTTGATCCCGGCCTCCGCGGTCACGTCCTGGAACTTCATCCCGCCCCGGTTCAGGAACAGCCTGGCCCCGGTGTACTGGGTGATCAGAAGGTCCGGCCGGCCGTCGTTGTCGACGTCCCCGACCGCCACCCCCATGTTAAACCCGGGGAAGTCGAGCCCGGACCCGGCCGTTACGTCCTCGAACGTCCCGTCCGGCTTCTGCCGGTACAGCCCGTTCGTCGACTTCGCGGTCGGGCCGCCGTTGGTCAGGAAGAGGAGGTCCGGCCGGCCGTCCCCGTCCAGGTCGCACACCGCGCACCCGGACCCCATGATCTGCGGCATCGGGTACTTGTCGGTCGGCCCCGGGTCGTGGGTGAAGTCCACGCCGAGCCGGGCGGTCACGTCCTCGAACCAGGGCGGGCCGTCGGGGCTGTCATCTGCCGCCGGGACGGGCGGGGGCGGGTCCGGGGCGGGCCGGCAGCCGGCCAGCACGGCCAGCACCGCCACGAGCCCGGCGGCCGGGGCGGAGGAACGGAGGTTCACGGCGACTCGTTTTCGGAAAACGGAGGGCGGTCCCGGGCGCGGGAGTCGGAGGTGAGTATACCGGGCGGGGCCCGGAAGAGGAGTTGTGCCGGTGAGGGAAAACAAGGTCGTTCAAGGTCGCCCACTCGCCCCGCGGGAGGGGCGAGACAATAACTCTGAAAGACCCCGGGGCGGAGGCCGGTATAAGGGGCAAACACCCACCCCCGAGGACGGCGTGGGTGGTCGATCGGCCGCGCCCGGCACCTGTGGTTCGTCACATGAATAATTATCGCGGCGTGAGAGATCGCCTTTCCCACCCCATAGTCCGGCTTGCCAAATTGCCGATATCTTGACATAGTTAAAAGCACGGTTAGTGCCTCGCCCATCCACGGGCTCATCGCCCTTATCGCCTGCCGTCATTCTGCGGCAGCTCCTTTCCGTAACGGTGTTTCAATGATCCGTCTTATCCGACGAGCGGCGTTCACGCTGATCGAGCTGTTGGTGGTGATCGCGATCATCGCCATCCTGATCGGCCTGCTCCTGCCCGCCGTCCAGAAGGTCCGCGAGGCCGCCGCCCGG
>JAQGHQ010000096.1 GCA_028288765.1 Gemmataceae bacterium
CATGGGGACGGATACCGGAACAATTCCATTCGCGGGTGCGACAGGCGGGGTGGGAACCGTCGGGGGCGCCGAGGAAGCCGGCGGGAGGAGCGGGAGAGGTGTCGCGCCGCCCGGAAGCGGGGGGGGAAGTGCCGGGGCGGACGGGACTGGAATGGGTGGTTGGCCGATAGCGACCGCCGCGACGGAAACGATGGCGACCAGTCCCGCCGAAAGAAGGATCCGCCGCATCGCCGAGTCTCCGTGTCCGCCGTAGGAATGTTCCGGGGGGTGATGCTAAACCAGCCGGCCGCGGCGACGCAATCCGAACGTGCCGGCGCGCGGTTGCATCTTGCCCGCCACCGGGATACCGTCGGTCTCGTTGACCTCCTGCCACCCACCGCACCTCCCCGGAGTGAACCGTCCCATGCCGCGACTTCCGGCCCCGCTCGCCGTCCTGTGCCTGCTCTTCACCGCCATTCCCCTCCTGCCGGCGGACGAACCCCGGGAGGGAGGGGGTGCAGACCGGATCGTCTTCGGCCCGACGGACTGGCCGTGGTGGCGGGGACCGACCCGCGACGGAACAGCTCCCCCGGACCAGAAACCGCCTCTCACGTGGGGCGAGAAGGAGAACGTGGTGTGGCAGAGCCCGGTCCCGGGCCGCGGGCACGGCGCGCCCGCCGTCGTCGGCGACCGGGTGTTCCTCGCCGCCGCCGACCATGACACACAGTCGGTACTCTGCCTCGACCGGCGGACCGGGAAGCAGCTGTGGCATACCGTGGTTCACCGCGGGGGGGTCGAGATCAAGGGGAACACGAAGAGTTCGCAGGCATCTTCCACCCCCGCCTGCGACGGGACGCGCGTGTTCATCAACTTCCTGAACGCCGGTGCGATCTATACGACCGCCCTCGGCCTCGACGGCAAGCAGCTGTGGCAGGTCAAGGTGACCGAGTACGTCCTGCACCAGGGGTTCGGGTCGTCGCCCGCGGTGTACAAGTCGCTCGTCATCGTGTCGGCCGACAACAAGGGGACGGGGGTGATCGCCGGCCTCGACCGGGCTACCGGCAAGGTGGTTTGGACGCGGGAGCGGCCGAAGCTCCCGAACTACGCCTCGCCGGTCATCCTGACGGCGGCCGGCCGGGAGCAACTGATCCTGACCGGGTGCGACCTCGTGACGGCCCTCGACCCCCTGACGGGCGAGAAAATCTGGGAAACAAAAGGGGCGACGACCGAGTGCGTGACCTCGACGGTGACCGACGGCAAGCTCGTGTTTACGAGCGGCGGCTACCCGAAGAACCACGTATCGGCAGTCCGGGCCGACGGGTCCGGCCAGCTCGTGTGGGAGAACAAGGCGCGGGTGTACGTCCCCTCCATGCTGTTCCGGGCTGGGTACCTGTACGCGGTACTGGACGAGGGGATACCGGTGTGCTGGAAGGCCGACACCGGGGCGGAGGTGTGGCGGGGCCGGCTCGGGGGCACGTTCACCGCGTCCCCGGTCCTCGTCGGCGACTACATCTACGCGACGAACGAGGCCGGAAAGACGTCCATCTTCAAGGCCACGCCGGACGGGTTCGACGTGGCCGCCGAGAACAAGCTCGGGGACGAGGTGATGGCCACCCCGACGATCTGTGGGGGCCGGATCTACATGCGGGTGGTCGTCAAGAAGGACGGCCGGCGCGAGGAGGTGCTGTATTGCCTCGGGCCGAAGGGGTAGAGGGCTTCCCCGTGGGAGCGCGGCCATCTTGACCGCGTTCGTCGTGCCCGCGGTCGGGGTCGTGTGGCAGTGTTTGTCAGTATCTGGCAGCCATCGGGCCGATTTTCTCGCTCGGAGCCAGGGCGGATAAAAGCGGCAGGCGGATGACCACCGGGGGTCGACCCGCCCACCTCTCGGCTTGTCCGTTTCCCGAACCCGGTGGCCGGGTTCGACCGCCCCCGGGCGATCGGGGGGTGGCGGATGGCCCGGGACCGGGGACGGGCGCACGGCTGCGGTCCGGTGTCCCGTGGCAGAGTTTGTCAGGGTTTGTCAGTCCCCGGGCCGATTTTCCGGTCGCTGACCAGCTGGCGGCGGCTCCTCTTCCCCGCCCGCCGGGTGCGGCGACACCTCCGGCCGGTCCGCAGGGGCTGAGGATGCGCGGGCCGACTCGTCCGCCGCTCGGGGGCAGGCCGGCGGGAACGGGTCGGGTGCGCCAGCGACTCCCGGCGTGGGTGCCGGTGATCCGGAGCTGGGCTGCCAGGAGGATGCAGGCGGGGTGGGGGACGGCATACCCGGCGCGAGGCCGCTGGATCCGGGCCCGCCCGGCCAACCGCCGGCCGGGCCGCTGTCGGGGCCGCCGGGCCCCGGTTCGTCCTCGTCCGGGTCGTCCTCCGGGGGTGGCGGGTACTCCCCGAACTTGGCCTTGTGCTTCGCGATCCGCTCCAGGGCGGTCACCCGATCCTCGACCTCGACCTGCTCCCGCATCTTGAGGGTCAGGTCGACCACCGCCTTGGCGGCCTTGAACCCGACGTGCGGGTTCGGGTGCCGGACCAGCTGCGTCAGCTTGAAGCAGGCGTCGGTCAGCCCGGTGGTGAGCATCCCGTAGGCGGGCGACAGGGCGGCCGCCTGGGTCGCGCTCAGGCGGTTCCGGAAGGCCGGGTTATTGAGCCGGCGGAAGACGGTCCGCTCGCTGACGTTGGCGATCCGGGCGGCGTCGGGGATGGTGTCCCCGTAGGCGAGGCGGCGGATCAGGACCTCGTCCGCGTATTCCTTGCTCGGGGTGGGCATGGGGCCCTCCGGGTGGCGGGGGGTCGGGCGCGGCTGGCGGGCCGGCCGGAGAAACGGCTAAACAAGATGCATAGTAATGCAAGGCCATTTGAAGTGCAATACAAGAGGCGGAGGATTTCTCGGCCGGGGGTGTGGGCCGCTCGCCCCGCGGGCGGGCGACACGGAAACCCCCGAGTGGCGGGCGATCGAGGTCAACCACCTCGCCCCCGGCTACTCCCGGGGGAACGGGCTGTCGACGCCGGGATGCGGGGAGGGAGCGATTGTCGCGGCGAGCGAGAAGTCTCGAAATAGACCACCTGTTCGAGGCCCGGCCGGTTACGCCCAAGTCATTTGGGCGGGTGCCCGATTGCCTTCCGGGGGTCAACCGAGTCTTCGTCAACATGGTTCCTCTTTTGCTCCGCATTCGGACTATGTGCGGGGTGCCCGTCCGACTGGCAGGACGGCCGCCGTGTCTGAGGCGGGTCACGACGGACCGGGCATTCGGTCGGGGAGCTTGCTTGCAGGATGGAAGAGGGTGGGTGGCGGGGCCGGAAACGGAGTTTTTTGTCCACCGTTTGCAAGGACCCCCTTTCCTCTTCCTGGGGGGAGAGATATACTTCACTTTACAGAACGCGGCGTGGAGCAGCCCGGTCAGCTCGCCAGGCTCATAACCTGGAGGTCGTAGGTTCAAATCCTACCGCCGCAACTCACAAACCCCCGGAAAACAAGGGCTTGCAATGCCCGGAAGTTTCCGGGGGTTCCTCATTTTCGCCCCTTCCCGTGAAATTGGTGGCAAGCTGGTAACACGTCACGGGGTCTCGCCCTTCATGTAACGGGCCGGGAAGAAGATGGCAGATTCCACAGACCGCCGGGCTGCTGAACGAATGCCGGTGTGCAGTGGGACGGTGTGCTCGTTCATCTCCCCGGTGATGGAAGACTTTGGCCCCGCGAAGCTGCGGGACGTCTCCCTCGATGGGGTTGGGCTCATCCTGACCCGCCGTGTGGAGATCGGGAGCCTTCTTGCGGTCGGTCTGTCAAACCCCGACAAGGGATTCGCGAAGACGGTCCTCGTCCGGGTTGCCCATGCCACTCCGGTGCATGGTGGGTTCCTGGTAGGGGGAACCCTCGCCACCCCACTCACTTATCAAGAGCTGACCGCCCTCGTGATGTAGCCCGGCACCCGTCGGCGACACCCCGTCGAACTCCGCGAATTCCACTCGGATGTCGTACCCGAGCATCTGAAAGACTTCCAGTACGCGAACGGTCGCGCCACACCCCGTTCCCCAATGCCTCACGGGCGAACAGCTCAGGCCGGTGCCGGTCTTCCGTCCCGGTCAGCTGGCGATTCCTTCATCAGCTCGGCAGACGTCGCTGGTGCCTCGTATTTCGTGGTGAACCGGAACGCTCCTGACCTCTGACCCGATTTGCAGTCAGACCTGGTCTTTGCCCTGTCGTGATTCGACCTTGAATTGCCCAAGACGCACAGTCACCTTCTCTCGGCAGCCGGGAACGGTGGTGCATTCCCGCGTCTGGTATCGTACGTGCCACCGTAAAAGTACGAAATTTCTCCACCACTTTGGTGAGGCTCATCCTGAACAAGATCCCAAGATCCCAAGATCCCGGCACGGAATATTGTGGCGGCCGGGCCAGGGGCGGGTACGATATGCGCGGGTGGGATTTCCCGCCCGTGGACGATTCCGGCCCTCCGGGGCCGACGACTCCGGCCCTCTCGGGCCTCCGAGGACTCACGACCGTGGCCAAGAATCTGTATGTGGGCAACATGGCGTTTTCGACTACCGAGGAGACCCTTCGGGAGGTCTTCTCGCAGTACGGGACAGTGACAAAGGTCCAGGTCATTATGGACCGGGAAACCGGCCGGCCCCGGGGGTTCGCGTTCGTCGAGATGAGCGACGGCGGGGACCAGGCCATCGCGGCGATGAACGGGGCACAACTCGACGGACGGGCGCTGACGGTGAACGAGGCCAAGCCCCGGGAAGGCGGCGGCGGGGGCGGCCGCGGGGGGTACGGTGGTGGTGGTGGTGGCGGCGGCCGAGGAGGGTACGGTGGTGGTGGCGGCGGCGGGGGGTACGGCGGTGCTGGTGGTGGTGGTCGGGGCGGGTATGGTGGCCGAGGTGACCGGTAGTAGCTGGTATGGCGGAGACCTTCCCAGACCTAAACTGTCTCCTGCCAGCCCTCTCTCTCCCGGCGGACGTGCCGGCCGCAAACCAGGGCGGCCCGCCGGGTGAACAGCACCTGCCGGTGGTACAGTCCGGCCGGATGGCCCCACTGTGCGCACCAACTGCACCTGGCCTCGACCCCGACGATCGGGGTGTAGTACGCCCCGTCGCTCCCGGCGAAGAAGTCTATCGCCTCGGTCTCCATCAGGGTCACGGTCTTCATCCTGAAGCTCCTCACTGCGCACGGGGGCGGCGGGCGACGTCGACCGCCGCGTCCGGACGCAGATCATCCTCGGTAAAGCTTGGTAGGTAGCTTACGAGTATCAATGCCCGCGAACAAGGGCCGCAGACCGGGCGTGGGATCGCCACGGGCTGGTCAACCGTCACTTCAACCAGACATTTATCCAGCCGCGACCCGACTCGACTAGCCGCAATGGTCGGACAGGCTGATGAATGGAATCCGAAAGACACCGACCTGCTCAGTGTCAGTTCGGCGTGCGAATAGCACCCACTCCCCCGCAGACGAGCACTTCCGGGACGGCTGGGGCGCCTGCCCGCGGGTGCCCAGAGGTTGTGGACTGTCCATGCCTAATAATCCGAACGTCCAAGATTCCCACCCCAAGGTAGTCCCGAAAACCAGAGCGCTGCGACGAGGTCCACAGTTGTCCAGGCAGCGAACTCGGGCATGGCAAGCTCCGCCCCCAGAAGAATGCAGCTGTCTGGTTCGTCGTTCACCACTACGACCCCGAAGACCCGGGGCCTGGGTCGTGCGGGGCCGGCCGGTCATTCCTGGATCCGGGTGCGGACCTCACGGTGGGGGCGCGAGGCCCATCGTATCCCGACAAACGCAGAGTCTGAACGGCCCTGGTTGAACTCCTGAAGCCGGTCTCTCATGGGAAAGTCGGCAGGACGCGAGCAGGTCCGGTCCCGATGAACTGGGGACGAACGCCGCCGTCCAGTTCATCCCTACTCCTGGATGCCGGTGAATCAGGTCCGTCTGAGTTTTCGATGGAATCGCAAACCGAAAAAGGGTGGACATCGTCTGAAAGGTGAAGGTGTACGGACCAACCCGGGGTGCGAGAACCTTTGGAATAACCCGGATACCTTTTCCGATTGACACCCCCGCAGTCAACTTGACAGAGGAAGCGAACCGGTTAGCTTCTACGTATAGTCTAGGGGATCCAGGGGAATTATCCGCGTTTGGCGGATAGGGTGGTTTTCCGCCCCGGGCAGCTCGCACCTGGGGCAGGAATGCCGGGCTTTGGTCGCAGTCGCCCGGCTCTCTGCGATACACTCGCGGTACCTGGTGCGTTACACCGCCGATAGTCTCACCAGAACACGATTCATACGTTCTCGCTCTCAGCACACTTGAACACTCCTTGATGACCGAGGGAGCGCTCTGATGTCGAATTCTTCCCGGGGCAGGCGGTGGACCGGCTGGATGACCCGCCGGCCGTCCCTCCTCCGCCCGTTCCCCATCCTCCGGTGTGAGGAGCTGGAAGACCGGCGGACACCGACCACGTTCACCTGGACCGGGCTCGGCACTCTAATTGTTGGAGGTAACAACAATTGGAGCAACCCGGCGAACTGGTCGACATCCACCGGCCCGGGCGCCCCGACGGGGCTTGCGTCCGAACAGGACGACCTGGTGTTCCCGCAGTTGAGCGGCCAGACGACCGTCCTGGTCGCCAACAATGACATCTCCGGCGGGGTGTTCAACTCGATCGCGATATCCACCACGGCGGCCACCGCCGCGTACAAGCTCGTCGGGAACCCGCTCACCCTCGGGGAACCGGGCGTGACGGGCAGCGGGTTCGTGACGGTGAACGCCGGGTCCGGCGGCGGGCTCGTGACGACGGGGGCCAACGGTGCGCCCGACCTGAGTGGGACCAACACCCTGGCGATGGCGATCACCCTCGGCGCGTCCGCCGGGAGCGACCAGTTCTTCACGGTGCAGGCCGGGGCCGCCCTGAACATGACCGGCCAGCTGTCGGACTCGCTCGGGTCGAGCCTGACGCAGGAGGGCCCGGGCATCCTGGGCCTCGGCGGGAACAACCAGGGGTTCACCGGGCCGATCAAGCTCGACAATATCACTGGGGCCGGGACGGTACTCGTCGAGAACGCGACCGCCCTTGGCGGCACGACCTCCCCCGGCACGACCGTCGGGACCGGGTCGACCCTCGCACTCTCGCCCAACATCGGGACTGTCCGGACCCCCCTCCGGCTGAACGGGCAGGGGGTGTCGAACGCCGGTGCCCTCTTGAACGAGGGGGGGGCCAACACCTGGGCCGGGGCGATCGTCCTGGACAGTAACTCCTTCATCGGTTCGGCCGCGGGCACGGGTGTCGCCCCGAGTGTCTTGAATATTACCGGGGTGATCAGTGACTCCGGGGCCGGGCACAACCTCAACAAGGAAGGCTCCGGTGAGGTCCAGCTCAATCCCGTCGACTCGGTCGGGAACCCGAGCGGAAACACCTACCGCGGTCTGACCACCGTCGACAACGGGGTCCTGACCGTCGGGACCGGGACCGCGCTCGGGGCCAACACGACTCCCCCGGCCGCCCCGGACCCCAGGAACGGGGTCATCGTCAACTCGACCCTGACCGGGTCGGGTCAGCTCCGCCTCCTGCCCCTGAACGGGACGGGGTTCACTGTCATCAACAAGTACCTGACGTTGAACGGGGACGGGGTGGGGAGTGCCCCCAGCCCTTCCCCACTGGCCTTGGCCGATCGGGGTGCCTTCACCAATGCCCTCGGCACGAACACCTGGGCCGGTCCCGTGAACCTCGGCAGCCCGATCCCTCAGGTCGCAACGACTATTCAGATCGGAGCCTACGCGGGGACTAACCTGGTCCTTAGCGGGCCCGTGTCGTCCCCGAACGCCGACTTCACCACACTGCCCTTCCACCCGTACACGTTCATCAAAGTGGACTCTGGGACGGTCATTCTGAACAACGCCAACACCTACGTCGGCGGGACAGATATCACCAAGGGGGTCCTCGACGTCCGCGACTCAATGGCCCTGGGCGTCCCGGTCGTCGGCAGCCCCATACCGACGGGGTGGGTGACCGTCGAGAACGGGGCGACTCTTCAGCTCGACGTCGAAGCCGGCCTCCCCCCCACCGCCCCCGGCAACCAATCGCCGTTCGCCGCCGGCCAGGACCCGGGTGCCCCGCCCGGTCCCCGGGACCTGAATAATGACTCGGTCACCCACGACGCGAACAAACTCCAGATCGGCAACCGACTGACCATCCTTGGCCGCGGGGTGAACGGTGCCGGAGCCCTGCGGAGCTCCACCGGGATCAACGTCTGGACGGGAAGCATTACCCTCGGGGGCCCGAATAACCTCCAGGACGCGATCGGGGTCGACCAGGACCCGCGGAACGGTCACCCGACCCCGACATCCGGCTACCTTGCCAGCGATTACGGCCTGACAGTCTCCTCCCAAATCAGCGGAGGGGATTTCAACGACTTCATCAAGACCGGCGGCGGCGACCTGGTCCTCGCGACCGACAACACCTACACCGGTCTCACTCGGGTGGAACAGGGGTGGGTCACGGTTGAGAGTAACAATGCCCTCGGCGGCCTCGACACAACTGCCATCCAGGCGACGGTTCAGGGTGGGGTCGCGAACTCGTTCCAGCCGGCGACGTTCGTCATGCCCGGGGCGGCCGTCCACATCAAGGCCCCGGCCGGCACATCCCTGTCGATCCCCGAGAACATCTACATCGCCGGGACCGGGCCGAGCCTCCCGTATGCCTTCCTGAGTCAGAAGGGGGCGCTGGTCAACCTGGACGGGAACAACACCTGGACCGGGACCATCGGACTGATCGGGCAGGCAGGAGTCGGGGTGGTCGAGACCGTCCCCGGGTCCGCGTCCGGCAGTTCACTGACGGTCACCGGAGCGGTCGTCGACGGGAAGGTCGCCTACCGATTCGCCTCCACCGGTGCCGTCCCGGAGGTGTTCCCGATCGATACCTGGGGCGCGACCAGCGGGACCCTGCACGTTTACTACGACCCGTCCGGCCGGATCCCGGGGTCGTTCTTTATCCCCTCCCCGCCGATCGTCCCGACCCGCCTCACGGTCTACGACCCACCCCCGGTGCCCCCGGTGGGGGGGGCGAACAAGATCTACGACAGCGGGTCCGTGATCTACGCCAACACGGTCGACGTCCCGTTCAACTCGACCTCGACGATCCTCGACCTCGTGATGAACGAGCCGCCCCCGGCCCCGGCGCCCGGGGTCCGGACGAACACCGACTGGGTCGTCCCCGAGGCGTCGATCCCGTACACCGGCGGGCTGGTTAAACTCGGGTACGGGCAGCTCGCCCTCCAGGGCCCCGGAACGTACACTCAGGCGACGAACGTCGTCGAGGGCACCCTCCTCGCCCAGAACAATACCGCTCTCGGGTTGTCGTCCTCGGGGACCGCCACCTCCCCGCAGGTCTACGGCCAGACCCCCACCACGGTGCAGTCCGGGGCAGTTCTCCAACTGGGACAGACGGTCCCGTCCCTGAACGGCGGCGTTCAGAACGGCGTGCAGATCTCGAACGAACAGCTAATCCTGAATAGTCCGGCCCAGCAGATCGCCGTCGCCGGCGATCAGACCCCCGCGCCGAACACCTTCACCCTGACGTTCAACGGGCAGACGACCGCCCCCATCCCGACCGGCGCTTCGGCCGCCCAGGTCCAGGCCGCCCTCGATTTGCTGAGTAGTATCCAGCGGTCGGAGGTCCAGTCGGTCCAGGTGATCGGCACGGGCGGGGCGTTCACCCTGACGTTCAACGGGCAGACGACCGGGCCCATCGCGTTCGGCTCCACCGCCGGGCAAGTTCAGGCCGCCCTCGACGCCCTTTCGACCATCGGTGGGGTGGGCGGGAGCGTGACCGTGACCGCGATAACGGTCCCCGGCGGGACTCAGTACACCGTCACCTTCGGCGGGAGCCAGATCCACACCAACCTGCCGCCGATCGTCGCCGCGCCGCTGGATCTGGTTACTGCCACCGTGCGAGACGGGAGCCCGACCGCGCCCGAGATCCAGACCCTTCGGTCGTACCTCACCGACGGGTCGTTTACCCTCACGTTCAACGGGAGGACGACCTCGCCCCTCCCGCACAACGCGACCGCCAGCCAGGTGCAGTCGGCCCTGAACGCCCTCCAGTCGGTCGCGACCGGGGGTGGAAACGTGAGTGTGAACTCGGCCGTGATTCCTGGCGGGATCCAGTACACGATCACCTTCGGCGGCAGCCTGGCGACCACGAACGTGTCTCAGATCACCGCCACCCTGGTCACAGTCTTGACCAGCACGGTCACCGCCGGAAGCCCGACCCAGTCGGCCGTTCAGGCCGTCCAGGTGTACCTCACCGGGGGCGGGACGTTCACCCTGACTTTCAACGGGCAGACGACTGCACCGCTCGCGGCTGGCGCGACCGCAGCCCAGGTCCAGGCCGCCCTGACCGGGCTGTCGACGATCGGCGCCGGGAACGTGACCGTGGCCTCGTCCTCCCTTGTTCCCACCGGAACCCAGTACACCGTCACCTTCACCGGCTCCAAGGCGCGGCAGAGCGAGCCGCTGATCACCGCCGCCGCCAGCGGGTTTGATGCATTCCCGACCGTGGCAACTGTCCGGGATGGGCTTAACGGGAATGTGACCGTTGTCGAGGTCCCGGTCGGCGGGTCCACCCGGTACGACGTTACTTTCGGCGGCGACCTGGCGAACACCAACCTGCCCGTGATGGGCGCGGGCATGCCCACCGCGAGCGTCGCCACCGTGCAGCCCGGGGGTCCCGGCCAGTCGGCCGTCCAGACCGCGTCTGTGTTCCTCGTCTTCGGGACGTTCACCCTGACGTTCCAGGGCCAGACAACGAGCCCGCTCGCCACGAACGCCACCAGCCTCCAGGTGCAGACCGCCCTGGAGGCCCTCTCGAACATCGGCGCCGGGAACGTGACCGTGAGCTCGGTCCCCGTCCCCGGCGGGACCCAGTACACGATCACCTTCGGCGGCAGCCTGGCGAATACCGCCCTGCCGCAGATGACCGTCACCGCGAACGGGGTCAAGCTCCCCGGGGTGAGCATCCTGCAGGCCGGGGGCGGGGCCGTGTCGGAGGTTCAATCCATCCTGGAAGCCGCCTCCACGGCCACTTTCACCCTGTCCTACAAGGGGCAGACGACAACCCCCATACCGATCACCGCCACGGCGAGCCAGGTCCAGGCCGCGATCAACAGCGCCCTGTTGAGTCTGACCGCCGATAACGCCGCCACCCAGCCGACCGTGACCCGGACCGGGAACGTCTTCACCGTCCTCTTTGTCCCCACCGCGACCGACATCGGCGCCCTGACGGCGACGCCGGCCTCCGCGGCCCCGTTCCTCCCCGAGCTCTCGGTCAGCGGCGTGACGACCCTGGACGGCAAGCCGTCCGAGGGCTCGCTCATTAGCCAGTACGCGGCCGTCCAGAACCTCCAGGTGACCGGGACGAGCGGGACCTATCAGCTGAGTTTCACCAACCCCCAGGGCACGACGTCGACGACCGTGGCCCTCCCGTTCAACGCCACCGCCGTCCAGATCCAGGCGGCCCTGAACGCCCTGCCGAGTATCGGCGGAGTGGGCGGAACGGCGACCGTGTTCCCAATCGCGTCCGGCTTCTCGGTCACCTTCGGCGGGACCCTGGTGAACCAATCCCTCCAGCTGCTGACCGTCGCGGGGACCGCCGTCGCGACGATCACCGCCGGCCCGTCCGCGGACGACTACGCCTGGCGGGGCCCGGTGACGATGAACTCCGGTACCCGGGTCGCGACGGCCGGGAATTCCCGGCTGTCCCTGTTCGGGACCACCGATGATGCCAACAACGAAGTCCTCATCAGCACCGTCCAGGCCGGCTCCGCGACCCAGTCCGCTGTCCAGACCATCCAGGTCTTCGGGAACGGGGGGGCTTTCACCCTCACGTTCAACGGGGCGACGACCATCCCCCTTCCGTTCAACGCCACCGCCGTTCAGGTGCAGGACGCGCTCAACACCCTCCCCACCCTCGGCGGGGTTGGCGGGGTCGTGACCGTGACCACGACCTCCCTCCCCGGCGGGACCCAGTTCACCATCACCTTCGGCAGCGGGCTGGCGAATACCAGCGTCCCCCAGCTCATCGGGACCTCCCTCTCGGTCAGTACCTCGACCGTGCAGGCCGGGGGGCTGGTCCAGTCGGCAATCCAGAACGTCTCGGTGTTCCTCACCAGCGGGAAGTTCCTGCTTACCTTCAACGGCCAGACGACTGCCCCGCTGCCGTTCAACGAGACCGCGCTCAACGTCCAGGCCGCCCTCACCAATCTGGCCACGATCGGAGGGGTTGGCGGGAATGTGGTCGTGACCGCGGCCACGAGCACCGGCGGGACGGTGTACACGATCACCTTCGGCGGATCACTGGCGAACAAGGTGGTGCCGCTGATCACCGCCGGGTACAACGGGGCCGACCTGGTCAAGCGGGGCCAGGGCGAGCTCGTCCTCTTCGGGAGCAACACGTACCGGGGCACCACCTACATCGACCAGGGGATCGTGACCGCCGCCAACAGTCAGGCGTTCGGGACGACCACGAACGGCACGGTGGTCGCGGCCGGGGCCCAGCTGCAACTGGAGGGCGGGATCACGATCGCCGGCGAGCCGCTGACCGTCCAGGGGGCCGGGGTGGCGACCCCCTCGACCCTGACCGACCAGTGGTTCAACGTCGGCCCGGCCCCGACGAATAACGGCCAGAGCCCGAAGTCCCTGCCGACCAGTGGCCGGGTGGTGAGTGTAGCCGCCGACCCGACCGACCCGAACATCATCTACATCGCCACCGCCGGCGGCGGGGCATGGAAGACAATCGACGGCGGGCACCACTGGACCCCGCTGTTCGACTCATCGACCGACCCGGCCGCGGCCATGTGGGGGGCGGCGGTCGCGGTCGCCCCGACCGACCCGCACACGATCTACTTCGCCACCGGCGACTCGTTCGGGTTGTTCAACGGGAGCCCGATTACCGGACAGGCGGACAACTTCGCCGGGACCGGGGTGTATCGGTCGACTGACTCCGGGGCGACCTGGACACTCTTGACCAACCCGGACGGGAGCAACCCGCTCTTCGGCCAGGCGATCACCCAGCTGGTCGTCGATCCGCTCAACGCGACCCGGATCTTCGTGGCCAGCAGCAACATCGTCTCGACCGTCGGCGGCACATCCGCCGGCGTCCTGCACGGCATCCCCACCGCCACCCCCGGTGTGTACCGATTCACCCCGGCGCAGGGGTGGTACGACATGACCGGGAAGAAGGCGATTTCCCCGGCCCGTCAGAACGGCATCTTCTTCCCCGGACAGGGCATAGGTACTCCGGGCCAGAGCCCGTACGACGCGCCGAAAATTGACTCGAGCGGGAACAACAGCGGCGGGCTCGGGCCACCCGGCACAATCGGCCCGAACGACGACTACCGTATTACCTTCCCCGGGTCCGACGGGACGGTACCCCAGTTCGCCTGGAGCAGCCTATCGATCGTGAACGACACGGTCCCGGGGGGGCCGCCGTCCGAAACCCTTTACGCCGCCCTGTACGCCCCCGGCGACGTGCTCCCCTTCAACTACGCGAGCCCGATCCCCGCGAACGTGGTGTCGGTCGGTCAGGGCCAGCAGTTCTTCGAGACCGCGCCGGCCGGCTTCTTCCCGCAGCAGGCGATCCTCAACGCCGTCTACCGGACGTCCACCCTCGGGTCGGACAACCCGACCTGGAACATCGGCGACGGGGGCATCGACAGCCGGAGCGCCGGCACGTACCCGACCGGGCCCGTCGCCGACCCCCAGGACGGGCGCACCCTCCCGGGCCGGAACGGGGCGATCAAGGTGACCGCGGTGACCGACCCGGCCTCGATCCGGGACAACATTCTCTTCGGTTTTCCGGTCCGGAACGTGGTCTATGCCTCGAACCTGGTCCCGGACTACCAGACATTCCCGTACGCGGCCAACACGACCGGGCAGTTACTCGACATCCAAAAATCCACCACCAGCGGGAATGGGTGGGCCGCCACCGGCTCCCTCCCCCCGAACCCGTTTGGGGTGGACACCCCGACGTCCTCCGCCCTGGGCCAGTACGACAACGCCATCCTTGCCCAGGATTACAACCCGAACGCGTACATCGACAATAACGTCAACACCGTCTACCTGGCCGGCCAGAACAACATCTGGGAGACACAGGACGGCGGGGCGAGCTGGACGGCCATCAACCCGGACGCGAGCGGGAACGGGCCGGGGGTCTTCTTCCACGCGCTCGCGCTGGACATGAGCAACCGGCTCCTGACCGGGAGCGACGGCGGGGTGTGGCGGGCGGCCGCCGCCCCGCCCGCGACCAACCTGTCCTTCTCCGACCTGAATGGCGACCTGTCGATTACCCAGTTGAACGGCGTCGACGTGAACCCGACGGACCCGAATCAGGCCATCCTCGGGAGCCAGAACAACGGGATCCAGCAGATCGGGAACCCGGCCGCCACCTCCCCAGCCGGGCAGGGCACGAACAGTTCCGCCGGGGTGAACGGCGGGATCGTTCGGTACAACACACAGAACCCGCTCATTCAGTATGCCGCCGTCAACGGGGCCCTCTACCAGACGCAAAACGGGGGAGTGAGCTGGACCAAACTACTCAACGTCAGCGCGCTCGACCAGTTCCCACTGGCGGTCGATCGGGTGAACCCGAGCCGGGTGGTAATCGGCGGCGGATCCCTCCAGGAGTCGACCGCCGGGGGGGTGCCCGGGTCGTTCATCAACCTGCTCGCCCCAACCGCCGTGACCACCTTCGGCCTGGCCACCTACCAGGGTCCGTTCCAACCCGACCCGGGTTTTTCCCAGGTGACCGACCAGTTGTCGAACACTTACACCCCGGGCACCATCTATATCTCCGACGGGAAGTCGGTGAACGTGACGAAGAACGAAGGGGTGACCTGGGTGTCCCGCGGCCCCACTGTCACGGACACGACGTACACGGTCACGTTCAAGGGGTCCCTGCGCATCAAGGACGTGAACCAACTCGTCGGGGTTGGGGCCCTCGGGGTACACGTGCGGGTGGCGACGCCCCAGCAAGGGAGCCCGACCCTCGGCCTGAACGAGATCCAGACGGTCGAGATCACCGGGAACGGCGGGACGTTCACCCTGAGCTTCACCGACCCGAACGGGGTAACCCGGACGACCACCACCCTGTTGGCCACCGCCACGGCCGCCCAGGTGCAGGCGGCCCTGGACGCCATCCTCAACCTGTTCGTCGAGTCCGAGATCCAGACGGTCAAGGTTCTCGGCACGACCGGGGCGTTCAGCCTGACGTTCAACGGGAACCCGACGCCCCCCCTCCCGGCCCTGGCCCCGAACGGGCAGGTGCAGGCCGCCCTCTGGGCCCTTCCGGGGCTCAACGGGAACGTCACCGTCACTTCGACCTTCGTCACCGATGCGGCGAACAACGTCGTGGGCATCCAGTACACCCTGGACTTCAGCGTGGGGGCCCTGGCCAACACCGACGTCAACCAGGTCACCGCCCAGACGGTGAACATCCAGACCAGTCGGCCGGTGCCCGGGCCGCCGACCCAGGACCAGATCGACCTGTACCTGCCGCCCGGCTCGCAGTTCACCCTGACTTATGTGACCCCGGGCGGGACGTCCGACACGACGGCCGTCATCACCGTCCCCCTGAACGGTCAAGCAGTCAACTTCCAGACGATCCAGAACGCGCTGAACGGCCTGAACAGCATCGGCGGGCAGAGCGTGGGTGGGCAGCCAGGCTCCGTCACGGTCTCCCCGAGCACTATCCCCGGATTCCCCCTTCCGTTCCAAAGGTACACCGTTACCTTCGGCGGCGGGCTGGCTGGCGCAGTTCAGAATCCGATAACCGCGACCGTGGTGAGCGGCGGCGGACCGGTCACGAGTTCGACGACAATCGCCCAGGGTGGGCAGGGCTCGGCCACGGTCTCGCGGCAGATCCTGGCGAATATTGCCACCGTCACCAGTATCGCCGTCGACCCGAGCAACCGGGACACGGTCTACATCACCGAGAGCTATCCCCACGGCCAGAACGGCCCCCAGGTGTTCCGGTCCACCGACGCCGGGCAGAGCTGGGTCGATCTCACCGGCGATCTCACCCAAGGCGATTCGGCCCTCCCGGCCGGGAGCGCCTGGTCCTCCACCGTCGACCCGCGGACCGACACGCTGTACATCGGGACCGAGAATGGGGTGTGGCGGTTGCCGCACGCTTCGACCACTGTTTCCGGATCGGTCATCCCCATCGCGTGGTCCCGGTTCGGGGCCGGGATGCCGGCCGTGAAGGTCACCGACCTGGTCCTGAACCAGACCCTCAACACCCTCACCGCCGCCACCTACGGCCGGGGCGCGTACCAGCTGTTCCTGACCGACTACGCGGCCAACACCGGGGCGGCCGTCCGCGCGATCAGCGGGTCGTCCGTCTGGACCGGGCCGGTCACCCTGGTCGGCGACACGACGATCGCCGCCGACGGGACCCAGAACGTCCAGAACGGCATCGCCGCCGCGTCCGTCAATTTCCTCGGGACGATCAACGACCAGACGACCGGGCCGACCCCTCCCAAGCTCACGGTCGGAACGGCGACCGGGCTGGGGACCGTCATCCTGTCCGGGACGAACACGTACAAGGGTCAGACCGACGTCCGGTTCGGGATCCTGGAGGTCAACAACCCGAACGCGCTCGGGGCCGCCAGCGCGACCGGGAACACGGTGGTCGAGGCCGGGGCTCAGCTGGCCCTCGAATCCGACCTCCAGGCCGAACCGATTACGATCTTCGGCGACGGGATCCCGTTCAACGGGCACAACACCGGCGCCCTCCGGAACGTCAGCAACAACAACACGTACACCGGCACGCTCACGCTCGGGTCGAACGCCACCATCGGGGTTGACTCCGGGACGACCCTGACCATCGGGGTCAAGCCGGGGCTACAAGGGACAGGGACGGTTACCGACGCCGGGAACAACTTCAGCCTCATCAAGGAGTCGACCGGGACCCTGATCCTGGCGGACGCGGACACCTACGGCGGACTGACCACCGTAAACGAGGGGGTCATCCAGGTCCAGAACGGGAACGCCCTCGGGGCCGGCGGGACGCTGGTCCGGGACGGGGCGCAGGTACAAATCTCCCGGAACTCGATCACCCTCGCCCCGACCGTGGTGCTCACGGAAGCGCTCACCCTGGCCGGGACCGGGATCTTCGGGACCGGGGCGCTCGAGAACGTCCGGGGCGATACGAACCCCACCGGGAGTAACGATAACACCTGGGCCGGCCCGATCACGTTCACCGACCGGGCCTCGGCAGCGGGGCAATTCCCGTCGACCACCCCGGGCAGCCAGATCGCCATCGGGGTCGCCGACTCCGGCGTGCCGGGGATAGTTGACACACTCATCCTCAACACCACGATCGTCCCGGACAACCCGGCAAATACTCAGACCTCGCTCGGTCTAATCAAAGTCGGCCCGGGCCGGCTTACCCTGGCCCAGGCGAACAATTACACCGGGGTGACGAATATCAATGCCGGTTCCGTCCGGGTGCAGAACGCCAACAGTCTGGGGTCGGCTCCGTTCTCGGCGGCGGTCCAGACGATCACCGTGGTCGGGACCACCAACCCGTTGCCCTACTCACTGACGTTCGAGGGGCAGTCGACCGGGTTTCTGTCCTCGAACGCTACCGCCGCAACGGTTGCGGCCGCGCTCAACGCCCTCCCGACGATCAACGGGAACGTGGTCGTCACCGGTTCCACCGCGTTGAACAGCCAGCAGTTCACGGTCACCTTCACCGGGGCGCTGGCGATCGGCCCCGTTCCGCTGATCACCGCCACGAACGTCGCGTCCGGGCTGACCGTGACCGTCCTCAGTGCCCAGGCGGGCGGGGCCGGGGTGGTCGTCGCCCCGGGGGCAGCCCTGGAAGTGGACGGCGACCCGACCCACAACAATTCGTCCCTGACCCTTAACAAGGTTCTCACGGTGAACGGGGACGGCCCCGCCGGGACCGCGACCGTGACCTCCGCCCCCATCACCGGCGGGACGGTCTACACCGTGTCCCTCGGCGGGGCGCTCGGCGGGCTCGTACTCCCGCCGCTGACAGCGACCGGAGCGAACGGGGCGACTGTCTCCGTGACGACGCCGCAGATCGAGGCCGTTAATGTGTCCGGGAACGACGGGACGTTCACCCTGACCTTCAGCGGGCAGACGACCGCCCAGATCCCGTTCAACGCCACGGCCGCCCAGGTCCAGGCCGCCCTGAACGCTCTCCCTGCCATCGTTGCGGCGGGGTCCGTTTCGGTCACCCTGGGCGGGACCCCCACCGCCCCCGGCGGGTCGACTTACCTTGTCACATTCGACACGCAGCCGGGTGCGCCCGAGCCGCAGATCACCGCCGCGTCGGTCACCGCCTACACCGGTGTCGTCCTGCCGGGCGGCCCCACCACCTCCGAGCAGCAATCGGTGACGGTAACGGGGACGAGCGGGACGTTCACCCTGACCTTCCAGGGGCAGACGACCGCCCAGATCCCGTTCAACGTGACCCCGGCGAGCCTCGCGGCCGCCCTGAACACCCTGCCAAGTATCGGCGGGGTGGGCGGGAGCGTGACCGTGACCCAGAGCGGGAACGTGTACACCGTTACCTTCGGGGGCACCCTGGCGAATTCTAACGTCCCGCTCCTGACCGTGGGCTCGTCCACGGCCACGGCGACCACCATACAGACCGGCGGGGCCGCCTCCGGCACCCAGGCGGTGATGGTGACCGCGACGAGCGGGACGTTCACCCTGTCGTTCGCCGGCCAGACGACCGCCCCGCTGCCGTTCAACGCGACCGCGGCCCAGGTCCAGGCCGCCCTGACCGCCCTGACCGGGATCGGTGGGGCCGTCGGCCCTCTCGGCACCCAGGAAGGTCTCGGCGGGCTGGACAACGTCAGCGGCTCGAACACCTATTCCGGGCCGGTAACGCTCGGGGGGCTACACAACCCGAACCTCACGGCCGGGCAGTCCGGGGCGAGCATCGGGGCCGTGCCCGGGACGACCCTGACCGTGAACAGTGTGCAGGACCCGAGCCCGCTGGTCGTCCCCGCCCCCCAGCTCCAGAAGGTCGGACAGGGGACCGTCGTGTTCCCGAACGCGAACTCGTACTCCGGGCAGACGAACGTGGTCGGCGGGGTGCTCCGCATCTCCAACGCGAACGCGTTGGGGGCCGTCCGGCCGGACAAGCAGATCGTGACGGTGACTAGCCCTTCGTTCAAGCTGGGGTTCAACGGGCTCACGACGCTGCCGCTGAACCAGACGGATACCGGCTTAACTGTGCAAAACGCTCTGAACAACCTGCTGGCCAGCAGCACCAGTTCCACGGGCAACTATAACGGCAACCTCTCTGTCTCCAGCGTCTCCAGCACGCCCATCCCGGGCGGCGTCCAGTTCACGATCGTCTTCGATACGACGTCCAACCTCGGCAACACCAACCTGCCGACGATCGTCGCGACCGGGATCGGCACCGGCGGCGCGTTCACCACGGTCACACAGGCCGGCAACGGGCCGGAGACTCAGAACCTCCAGGTCATCTCGACCGGGAGCGGGAGCGGGACGTTCACTCTGACGTTCAACGGGCTCAACGGGGTGGCGCAGTCGACCCAGCCCCTGCTGTTCAACGCCACCGCCCTTCAGGTACAGAACGCCCTGAACGCCCTCCCGAACATCGGCGGGGTGGGCGGGAGTGTGATCGTGACCCTGACCGGCACCGCGGGCGGGCCGGGCGGGGCGAATTTCACAATTACCTTCGGCGGGACCCTGGCGAACGCGAACGTACCCCAACTCCAGCCGTCGACGACCGGCGGGACGACCGCCATCGTCACGACTCTGAACGACGGCCCGGCCGGGACCACCGTCGAGCCCGGGGCTACCCTCCAGATCTCCCCCGTCCCGACGGGCGGGTCGCTCGTGATGAGCCCGGAAGTCGTCACGATCAACGGCCAGGGGTTCAACAACCAGGGGGCCCTGAACGTCAACGGCGGAACGGTCCTCTGGAACTCCAACCCGCTGATCCTCGGCAGCAACGCCTCGGTCGGGACGACCAGCACATTGAACAACGACGCCCTGACCTTCAACACCACGATCACGGATCAGGGGAACGGGTTCAACCTGGACGTGTACGGCCCGGGGGCGGTGACCTTCGCCGGGGCGGGCGACAATCAGTACACCGGGACGACCACGGTCCACAACGGCGTCCTCAACCTCCGCGAGACCGGCACGACGGCGGCCGGCGGGGCCATCCTCGGGCCGCTGGTGGTCAGCGACGGGTCGGCCCTGGCCACCGTCCAGGAGCAACTCAGCAACCAGGTCGCCGACACCTCGCCGGTGACGGTTAACACGAAGGGCACGTTCGACCTGAACTCGCTGACCGACAAGATCGGGCCGCTCGCCGTGAACGGCAGCGGCAAGGTCCTGGTCGGCGGCACGAGCAACTCCGGTGGGCATTTGACGACCGGTCCGGTGACGATGACCGGCGGCGAGATCGACGTCGGCGTGGGCGGGTCGCTGACCTCGGGGGCGGTGTCGATGACCGCCGGGGCGCTGATCGCCGCCGGGGCGAACAGTACGGTGACGGCCGGGGCGGTCATGATGACCAACAGCTCGATCACCCTCGGGCAAGGTGATACCCTTGCGGCCGCCTCCCTGACCCTCGCCGGCAGTTCGATCGGGCTCGCGGCCGGGGCGACGGGCAACGAGACGGTCTCGACGACCGGCGCCGTCAGCCTGTCCGCCGGCAGCTCGATCAGCCTCGGTGACGCCAGCACCCTGACCGTTGGCAGCACGACCCCCGCAGCCCTGACCCTGACCGGGAGCAGCTCCGTCACCCTGGGCAACACCAACGCCAAGCTGTCGTCCGGGAACGTCTCGGTGACCGCGAGCTCGATCACCCTGGGCAACTCCGACGCCTGGACCGCGGGTACGGTGGCCCTGGACGGCGGTACGTTCACGACCGGCACCGGGCTGACTGCCACTACCGCCGACGAGACCCTCGCGAACAAGAGTACGCTCACCGTCGGGGGTGGGACGGTGACGGCCGGCAACCTGACAATGACCGGGGCGAGCACGCTGACGCTTGGGGCGGGAACGACGGACACCGTCCAGGCCGCCGGCCTGACGGGGAGCACCGTCAACATCGGGACCGGCGGGACGCTGAACTTGAACGGGAACCTGACGGCGACCTCGTCCGTCACAGCCCCGGCCGCGACCGCCGTCCCGGCCACGATCGCCGGTGCGGGTACACTCGACTTCCTCGGGGCGAAGCCGACGGTGACCGTGAACGCCGGGACGGGCCCGGTCGACCTCCTGGTCAGCGTGGTCCTCCAGACGGCCGGGGTAACCCAACTCGTGAAGCTCGGCCAGGGGCTGTTCGAACTGGCCCCGGCGACGGCGTTCGCCAACCTGATCGACGTCCAGGCCGGCGACCTCCAGGTCGACACCGTCACCGGGCCGGTCGGGCTGGACGGCGGGAACCTGAGCGGGAACGGGTCGGTGGGCACGATCACCGGCGGCCCGGTCAACTTCGGCACGACTGTCGGCACCATCAGCCCGGGGGTGGGCTTCCCCTCCGCGAACCGCTCGGCCGGCATACTGACGAGCACCCCGGCCGGCCCGACGTTCACGGACACGTGGTCGCAGAGTACCACCTTCTCCGTGTTCCTGTCCAACGCCAGCAACACCCACCCGAACCCCGTAGCGGGGACGGACTACAGCCAGTTGGTCGTGAACGGGTTCCTGAACCTGAACGGGGCGGTGCTGGACGCCGTCACCGGCCCCGGGATCCAGAACAACGACACGTTCACGATCATCACCGCCACCCAGGTGACGGGAACGTTCTCGAACACCTCGGTGTTCCTCGGGGGGCAGAAGTTCCAGATCACGTACACCAACACGTCGGTCATCCTCCAGAAGGTCCTGGCGACCGCGACGATCACCAACCTGGTGTCGTCGGCCAACCCGGCCGAGGTCCACGAGCCGCTCACGATCACGGCCACCGTGACCGGGGAGCCCGGGTCGGGCACGATCCCGGCTACCGACACGGTCACGTTCACCCTGACCCCCCTGACGGGGCCGGTGATCACGGTCACGAAGACCAAAGACCCGGTCACCGGGAAGTGGGTGCTCGACACCCAGGCCGACATCGCCGGCGGCCTCCCCCCGGGGTCCTACGCCGTGACCGCGGTGTTCAACGGGGACGTGTCCAACTTCATGGGGGGCTCGTCCGCGACCCTCGCCCAGAACCAGGTGGTGTTGCAGCCGTCGATCGGCACCCTCACCGCGGCCGCCACGAACGTCGCCACGTTCGGCCTCCCGGGGTACATTTCCCCGAACGACAGCCCGGCCGTTCAGGACACGACCACCCTCTCGGCCACGGTCAGTCAGGAGCTGTCCGCGTCCACCTACACGGTCAACGTGTACAGCGACCCGTCCCTCAGCGCGGGCAGCAGGGTGCGGACGTTCACCGGGTCCGGCGTGCTCGCCGGGACGGACGTCGCCATCAACGCCGTCTGGGACGGCAAGAACGACAGCACGGCATTCGTGCCGGACGGCAAGTACTACGTCACCCTGACCTTCACCGACCCGTGGACGAACACGGTCGGTCCCACCGCGTCGGTCAGTGTGGTGGTCGATAACACCTCGCCGGCCGTTGCCGCGGTCGGGGCCTCGACCCCGGTGATCGCCCCGTCCGTTGCCAGCTCGGTGCCGACCAGCGTCACCCTGACCGACACCGTGAGCGATACGAACCTGAGCGGCTGGACACTCAGCGTCTTCCTGCAGGGGGACCCCACCCACCCGGTCTTCGTAAAGCCCGTCTCCACCACGGGTGTCACCAGCGCCGCCGTGAACGTGAACTGGAACGGGACGTACAACTCGCCCTCTTTCCCGGCCAAGTTCGGGCAGACGGTTCCGGACGGGCAGTACCTCGTCACCGTGACGGGGACGGACCTGGCCGGGAACTCGACCACTTCGGCGACGACGTCGGTGTTCGTGTTCAGCAGCCCGACCATTACGGTGGTGTCGAGCAACCCGACGATCGTCTACGGGCAGGCGGTCACCTTCACCGCCACGGTGGCCGTCCCGACCCAGCTCGCTTCCTTCGTGACCGGGACCCAGGTCGACTTCCTCGACGGGTCGACCCAGGTCGGCGTCCAGACCCTGTCCCAGACCGGGACCGCCGGGGGCTTCACCACCTTCCAGGCGTCGCAGACGGTCCCGATCCTCACCGCCGGGACGCACACCATCACCGCCGCCTACCCGGGTAACGCGGAGATTCCCCCGGGGTCCTCGCCGCCGATCACCCAGGTCGTGACCCCGGCCCCGATCACGGTCACGGCGGACAACCAGACGATGCCGTACGGGGGCCCGCTCCCGACCCTGACCAGGACGGTCACCGGGCTCCTCCCCTCTGACCCGGGCGGGGGCTTCACCGGGACGCTGGTGACCACGGCCACCGTCTCGCCGCCCAGCCCGGTGGGCCAGTACCAGATCACCCAGGGGACTCTGACCCCGGACGGGAACTACACGATTACGTCCTTCACCCCGGGGACGCTGACGGTGACCCCGGCCCCACTGACGATCGTGGTGGACAACGCCAGCCGGGTGGTCGGCGCCCCGAACCCGACCTTCACCTTCACCGCCCAGGGGCTGGTCGGCGGCGACACGTCGGCGGTGGTGACCGGGCTCACCCTGAGCACCACGGCCACTCAGTCGAGCCCGGTCGGGACGTACCCGATCACGGCCGCCGGCACCCCGACGGCCGGGGCGAACTACACGGTCGTCAACGTGCTCCCCGGCGTCCTGTCCGTCTCCCCCCAACTGACGAGCTTCGCCGTCGGGTCGGGCGGGGGGGGCCAGGCCACGGTGAACATCTACTCGGCGGCCGGCAAGTTCCTGAACTCGATCATCCCGTTCCCGGGGTTCACCGGCGAGGTCCGGACCGTCGAGGCGGACTTCAACCACGACGGGGTCCTGGACATCGCGGTGGCCACCGGCCCGGGCACGACGGCCCAGGTCAAGGTCATCGACGGGGCCACCGGGGCAGACCTGTTCGTCGATTTCCCGTTCGCCGACTTCACCGGCGGGGTGTTCGTGGCCGCCGGGGACATGACCGGGGACGGGATTCCCGACCTGGTGGTCACCCCGGACCAGGGGGGCGGCCCGCGGGTGGTCGCCTTCTCGGGCGCGACGTTCACGCCGATCGTGAGCTTCTTCGGGATCAACGACCCGAACTTCCGGGGCGGGGCCCGGGCGACGCTCGCGGACATCAACCACGACGGGTTCGCGGATCTGGTCGTCGCGGCCGGGTTCGGCGGCGGCCCGCGGATCTCCATCTGGGACGGCAAGGCCCTTTCCTCACTGCATTTCGTGAACGTGGTCCCGGACTTCTTCGCGTACGAGCCGGCCCTGCGGAACGGGACGTACGTGGCCGCCGGGGACGTGAACGGGGACGGGTTCGCCGACCTGGTGATCGGGGCCGGGCCGGGCGGCGGGCCGCGGGTGATCGTGGTCGACGGGCAGACGGTCATCAACCAGGGACCGCTCGTGGCGGTGAACAACCCGATGGCGAACTTCTTCGCCGGGAACATTGCCAACCGGTCCGGGGTCCGGGTGACGACCAAGACCCTGGTCGGGAGTCTCGACACCGACGTCGTGACCGGGGACGCGACGGGGTCGACGGTCACTGCTTACAAGGGGTCCTCCCTGGCCCACGGTCAGCCTGACATCCTCTACACCCTGGACGCCTTCCCCGGCCTCAACAACGGGGTGTACGTCGGGTAAGGCTCCCCGACGGCCGACGAGACCGGGCGGCCGGGGTAAGGACCCCGGCCGCCCGGTCTCGTCGGTGCGCCGAGTCGACCTTAGATATGATAATTGCAAATCTGTTTATATAAAAGAATATGAGGGGCGGACTGGTTGCCTGCCCGTACCGGACGGTCGGATCGATACCACCGGCTTCGACCGGCACCCGGAGAGCGTGTTCTCGCGCCCGGCCGGTGTCTCGGCGGCGGGACCGGGGGGGAAGCGTTACCCGACGAACACCCCGCCGGCGTACCCCGGGAGGGAGTCGAAGACGTCGACCGCGGGCGGGTTGCCGGCCGCGACCGAGGTGCCGCTGTCGGCGGTGACGATCGAACCGCCGCCCCCGGCCCCGACTACGATGTCGGCCTGGCCGTTGCCGCTCAGGTTCTTCGCGGCCACCGTCACCCCGTCCCGGTTGGACGTGGCGCCGGCGTAGAAGTTCGCGAGCGGGCTAGCCACCGCGGCGGGAGCCCCCAGGGGCATCAGAGTTCGCCCGGAGAGTACCAGGACCCGGGGCCCGCCGCCCGGCCCGGCCCCGATCACCAGGTCGGCGAACCCGTCCCCGTTCACGTCCCCGATCGACACGTACGTCCCGTTCCGCAGGGTGTCCGAGAAGGCGAAGAAGTCTCCGACCGGGTGGACGAGCCGGCCCTGGGCGAGCGCCGCCCCGTCGTACACCGAAACCCGCGACCCGCCGCCGAACCCCGCGGCTACCGCCAGGTCCGCGTGCCCGTCGTGGTCGCGGTCCCCGACCGCGACCCGGGCCCCGCCCCGGAAGGTCGGGTCGGCGATCCCGAAGAAGGTCGCGACCGGGTTGATGCTGCCGGTGTGGTAGACGGTCACCCGCGGCCCGCCCCCCGTGTCCGGGGTGACGACCAACTCGGCGGTCCCGTCGCCCTTGATGTCGCCCGCGGCGACGTACACCCCGCCGGAGAACGTCCCGAACGGGTTGACGTCGAAGACCGCCTGGTGGGTTATCCCGTCGTAGACCTTGACCTCGGCGGTGGTCCCGGGGCCGGTCCCGAAGATCAGGTCCGGGGTCCCGTCCCCGTTGAAGTCGGCGACCGCCGACCGGACCGGGCCGGTGTACCCGGGGAACGGAGTGATCGTTTCGCGACCGACCCGTCCGGGTTGTACGCCGTCGCCGCACCGGTCCCGCTCGCGTTCGTCCCGACGACGAACTGGGGGGCGCCGACCAGCAGGGCCGACGGGGTCAGGGTCGGGGTGCCGGTCCGGGCGGTGATCGTGTAGTTGGCCGCGAAGCTGCTGGTCACGGTGATCGGATACCCGCCCGGGAGGCTGGACCCGGTGGCGGTGGTGGACAGGGTTACCCGGGACACGACGCCGCGGGTGTCGCCGTTGACCAGCCCGGTGACGGTGTAGGTCAGGGCGGGGATCGGCCCGTCGGTCGGGGCCGTCAGGTCGTTCGCGGCGACGGTGAGCGGGGCCGGGGTCACGGTCAGGCCGGCCGGTAATTGATTGCGTAGTTGGCGCCGGCCGCCACGGCCCATTGTGTGATGTTGTACCGCCCGATCCCGCTCCCGGAGACGGCGGCGGTAGCCAGAGTACCGATCAGGAGGGACGGGGTGTCGCCGTACACGAACCCGGCGAGCGAATAGGTCAGGGCGGGCAAGGTGTCCCCGTACTGCATCGTCTTCGGGTCGGCGGTGACGGCGAGCGCGGCCGGGGAGACGGTCAGGGCGGCGCCGGTGAACCGGATCGAGTAGTTGGGGCCGGCGGTCAGCGTCCCCTGGGTGATCTGGTAACTCCCGGCCGCCGGCGTCGGACCGGCGTCGGTGCCCAGAGACCCTTGTAGGAGGGCAGTGGACTCGCCGTTCACGAACCCACCGGCCGCGTACGCGCCGGTCAGGTCCGGGACGGGTGCCCCGTAGACCGTCGCCTGCGCGGTGGCGGTCACAGTCAGGGTGGCCGGGCGGACCGTCAGCGTGACCGGGGAGACGGAGATCGTGTAGTTCGGGCCGGCGGACAGGGTTCCCTGGGTGATGGCGTAACCCCCGACCCCGCTGGCCGGGGTGGCGGTGGTAGCCAGGGCCCCGAACAGAAGGCCCGGGGTGTCCCCGTTCACGAACCCGTTGGGCGTGTACGTCAGGGCCGGGACGGTCCCCCCGTAGTCCATCGTCTGCGGGTCGGGAGCCACGGCCAGGGTGGCCGGGGCGACGGTTATGTTCCCGTTTCCGTCGGTCGGGTTATAACTCGAGTCGCCGGAGTAAGAGACGGTAATCGGGTTGATGCCGGCGGGGAAGGCGAAGGTCGAGGTCAGGGTCGCCGTCCCGCCGGAAAGGGTGGCCTGGCCCAGATCGGTCCCGTTGAGGGTGAAGTCGACGGTCCCGGTGGGGGTGACGCCCGGAAGCGCGGGGACGGTGGCGACGAGTGTCACCGCCTGTCCGTAGGTGTTCGTGGCGCCCTGGGCCGCGACCGTGGGGAAACTGTAAATCGGTGGTCGGAAGTCCGCTGGAGAATGTGACTTTACTGGAACAAACCACCCAGATCAACACGATTTAGAATAGGTGGGTCGGTCAGTCTGCGACAGAGGTTCCGGCTGGGATAGAAGGGGGTGGTGCGACCGACGCGCGGGTTCGCTCTTGTGGGGTGGGTCGAGTCATCGAGGCCCACCGGTGTTGATCATCGTG
>JAQGHQ010000114.1 GCA_028288765.1 Gemmataceae bacterium
CGGGCGTTCCGGCACTACCGGGTGGTCCACGTCCTGTGCGATAACGTTGGGACCCACACGGCCGAGGGGTCGAAGCTGGTCCGGGCGTACCTGGGTGAGTGGGGCCACCGGGTGAAGGTCCACTACCGACCGAAGTACGCCCCGGACACGAACCCGATCGAGCGGGTGTGGTGGCGGCTGCACGAGGCCGTGACCCGGAATCACCGGTGCCGGACGATGGACGAGTTGCTCGACTTGACGTTCGACTGGTTCGAGGCCCACGGCCCGTTCCGGGTGCGGTCCAAGGTGTACTGCGAAACGCCCGGAAAATGAGGCCACTTCCGCCTTTGGCGGGAGGTATCTAGTCGTGAAGGTACGCGATCGCCTCGCTGGTCTTGTGTTCCAACCGGGAGAGCAATCCGCTCACGTACTCCGCGGTGTGGGCTCGCTGCTCGGGCTCCGTCAACGAGGCCGCGAACGGCCGGACGAACTCCCGAAGCCGTCCCCGCATCCCGGCCATCACGTCCGAGGTGAGGTCCGCTTCGCCCATCATCTCGCGCAGGCGGAGGTCGAATCGGTCGTCCGTGACGATCTCCTTCCGTAAAGACCAGCCGAACGGAAGGAATTGTCGTAAAAACAGTTGCGCGACGTCAAGTCGGGAAACAGTAGAAGTAGACATCTTCAATGCTCCAGGGACACCACCGAGAAACTCGTTCGGAAGCATTTTGGTGGAGACGCGAATGGCCCTCTGACCGCTGCCCTTAGCTATCTTCGCGTGGTCATGCGGATCATGCTCGAGCAGGAGCAATACCGCAAGCCGACAGACATCGACAGACGTCTTTTGATTGGGGGAAATGGAACCGAAGAGACCGAATCAGAGTGATTTGATCCAGCTGAGCAGGCGGCCAATGCCGTGTCATTTTCTTTGAATTCCACTGGAAACTGGAACCCAACCGGCCGGCGACCCGGCGGAACCGGTGGCCGACACAGGCAAGATCCGCCGCGAGCTCAGGTGGGCCCTGCTGTTCCCGGTCCTACGACGGGCCGGGATGCCAGCGTTCCCACTCGGGGCCGGGGCGGCGGTCGGGCTGAACTTCCTCGTCCTGCTCGCCAGGGGAAGGACGACTGGACGACGCTGGCGGAACTGGTCCTTCTCGCCCACGTTCCCGTTTGGTCAGGGGTGCAACCGGCCGGACTCGCAGGCAGCGCAGCTCTTGACTGACGGTCCAGTCACCAGACCTGTGACAGGAAGAAAGAGCCTCTTCGGCGCCTTGGTTATGGGAAGAGTTGCGCGGTCGTGTCGGCGAGGGTTTCGTTCGAGGCCAGCAGGGCCTGCGAATTGTACAGGAACGCGCCCTGCGCGATGATGAGGTGGACCAGCTCGGTCGAGATATCGACGTTCGAGCCCTCCAACGTGCTTTGACTCAATGTCCCTAACACGCCTGTACCAGGGGTGCCGGCCTGGGGCGGGCCGGACGCGGGGGAGGCGGTGTACAAGTTGCTCCCGACGCGCAGGAGGCCGGCCGGGTTCCGGACGTCGGTCAGGGTGATCTGTCCCAGTGTTTGCGTGCCGGACTGGGTCACGGCGGTAACCGTGCCGTCGCTCGCGATGCCGACCGAACTCGTCCCGGGGGGAACAGTGATGGGCGGGTTTAGCAGGAATCCCTGGGACGTGACCAGCTGCCCGTTCGAGTCGCGATTAAAGGAGCCGTCACGGGTGAGAGCGGTCGAGCCATCGGGGAGCGTGACCTGAAAAAACCCCTTGCCGTTGATGGCGAGGTCGAACTGATGCCCGGTCGGGGTGAGCGGGCCCTGGGTGAACACCCCCTCGGTGGACGTGAGGGCCGCCCCGGACCCGACCTGGATCCCCCCCGGCGGGGTCTGGCCCGGTCTGTTGGCCCCGCCCGTAATCAGCCCGTTGTAGAGGAAGTCCTGGAAGCCGGCCTCGACGGTCTTGAAGCCGGTCGTGGTGGCGTTGGCGATGTTGTTCCCGGTGATGTCCAGATAACTCGACGCCGCCTGAACACCGGACCCGCTGGTGTAGAGTGAGGCGAAGAGCATACCAGACCTCGTCCCGTTCGCGGCCCGGACCGGGGAGGCCCGTCGGGATTCATTTTCGGAACCGCCGGGCCCGACCCCAAGCTTTATCCTGGCACAATTCGTGATATTCTGGTGTACCAGGAACGGACAGCCGGCATGACCGTACCGAACCCGGGATCGGCAGAATGACTTGCCCTGGCGCTCGAGCTTTTCTCCTGCCGATGACATTCCACCGTCCCTGGCCTCTCGCTCGTCTCCTCTCTTCCCGAGAGATCTCCCGCGGCGGGTCTGGCCGATCGTCCGGCATACCGAACAGGTGGTCAGAGATTCGCCCTGGACGGCCCGTCTCCAGAATGTCGCGGAAAAAATCGGCCCCGCTGCCGTCTCCTTGTTGAAATGACCCCCCGGCAGATCGCCGACCTGACCGCCGCCCACGCCGCCGCCCTCGTGTTGTACGCCCGCCAGTGGTGCGACACGCCCGAGGACGTGGTGCAGGATGCATTCTGCAAATTGGTCGTCCCCGGGACCCCGCCCGCCGATCCGACCGCCTGGTTGTTCCGGGTCGTCCGGAACGCGGCCGTGGACGCCGGCCGATCGGCCCGGCGGCGGGTGAGACGGGAGCAGGCCGCGGCCCGCCCGGTCCGCTGGTTCGTCGAGGCGGAGGTGGACGGGCTCGACGCCGAGACCGCCGTCTCGGCACTGGAATCGCTTCCGCCCGACCTGCGGGAGGTGATCATCGCCCGGCTGTGGGGTGGGCTGACGCTCGAACAGATCGCGACGGCGGCCGGATGTTCGGTGTCGACCGCCCACCGGCGGTTCGAGGCCGGGATCGCGGCCCTGCGGGAAAGGTTCGGTGTTCCGTGTCAGAAATGACCCCCGACCCCACCCTCGACAAGCTAGTCCGGTTCACCCCGGATGCGGCGGTTGACCCGGCCGAGATCCTCTTCCGCGCCGGCCGGGCGTCGGTTCGCACCCCGCGGGGGTGGAGGCTCGCCGTCGTGGGGCTCCTCCTCGCGAACGCGGCGACGGCGGGAGTGTTGATCGTCCGCGGCCAGACCCCGGCCCCGCCGCCCGCGGAGCCGTTAGCGGTGCCGGTTGTTGTCCCGGTGGTCATCCCCGCCCCGGCACCGGAACTGCCGGTTCCGCCCACCGGCCCTGAGTCCCCGTGGAGTGTCGGAGCCCTGACCCGTACGACCGATCCCGACACATTGCCGGGGCCCGAACCCGACCCCGGTCCGACCTCGGCCGATCGCCCGCTCACTCTGCTCTCCGCCCGTCGCGGTGAGATCGACTGACCCCGTTTCCTCGCAGCGACCCCGGTTCACTTGGCGTACCGGGGCCCGCACTCCCCCCAGGAGGCACGCAATGCGTTGCCCGTGGTTCCTGTTCGCAGTCGTCGCCGTTCTGGCCACGCTTACCAGCTCCAGAGGCCAACCGCCTCTGGCGCCGAAAGACGGCAAGCTGGTCGTCCCCCTCACTTTGAGTCCCGCCCCGGTCCCCGTGCCGGCGCTGAAGTATCAGCTCCTGCCCGAACTCCGGGACCTCGAGCCGGGGAACCAGATCCCGGCGTTCTACAAGTGTTTCATGGAGCAGAACAACTTCTACCGGTCCAAGGAAGAGATCGCCCGGCGGGAAAAATGGCTCGCCGCCCCGCTCGCGGACCTGGCCGGGAAGAAAGACCTCGCCGGATACGGAGGGGCGTCCACCCGGCAGGCCGACTACGCGGCCCGGCTCGACTCGGTCGATTGGGCCGTGTTAGCCCGGTTGAAGGTCGAAGGGATTAACCTCCTCCTCCCGGACGTTCAGCACATGCGGGAACTGGCCACGGTCCTCAAGGTCAAGCTCCGCGGCGAGGTGGCCCGGAAGGAGTACGGCACGGCCATCCGCACCGCCCAGACGATGCTCGCCCTGGCCCGGACGTTCGACGAACACCCGCTCCTCATTGGGACCCTCGTTGGGGTGGCTGTAGAGCACCTGGCACTGGACGCGCTGGAAGAGATGGCCCAGCAACCGGACGCGCCGAACCTGTTCTGGGCGCTCGTCGACCTGCCCGATCCGCTCGTCGGGCTGAGAAAAGGGATGCAGGGCGAGCGAACGTGGCTGAGCAAGGAATTCGACGTCCTCCGGAAGACCGCCCCCATCCCCCCGACCGAACTCAACCGGCTCCTCGCTCTCCTCGACCCCATCGTCGTTATCAGCGATGGCGAGAAGCATGAGAGGGCCGGAAACTGGTACGCGCGACAGCTCGCGGATCCGGCCACTCTGGCCGCGGCCAAGACCCGCCTCGGGAAGCTGGGGTTCAAGTCCGATGCCCTTGAGAAGCTGTCCCCGCTCCAACTGGTGATGATGGACGATTACACCGGTTATGAGGTGGCCCGGGACGAGCTGATGAAGTGGACGAGCCTCCCGTTCTGGCGGCTTCCGACGGACTTCGACCAGGAAAAACCACCCCCGGGGCACTTCACCCAGGTGATCCCGGCCGTCCGGAAGGTGCGGGAGGCCGAGGTTCGAATCCAGCAGCGGGTTGCCATGCTCCAGGCGGCCGAGGCGGTCCGGGCGTATGCGGCGGAGAACGGCGGGGCGCTGCCGCCGACGCTCGAGGCGACCAAGTTGCCAGTGCCCGTGGACCCGGTCACCGGGAGGCCGTTCCCCTACGAGCTCAAGGACGGCACCGCCATGCTCCGCGGTACCCCTCCGCCCGCGCGGAAGAACGAACCGCCGTTCAACCGCGTTTACGAGATCACGATCCGGAAGTGACGGCCCGGGTCGGCAGTTCGTATTCCGGGGCCTCGGTGCAGTTCGCGGACGATTCGCCGTCTGCGATCGGTCCGCCGCCCCGCCTTCGACGCCAGGTACCCGCAGATCGTCGCCAACGCCTTCTTCTTGGGCCCACCCAATCCCTGCGCCGTTCCCATCCGGCGCAGCCCTTTCACCACCCCCCGCCCCCCCCGCTCAGCACCCGCACCAGCCGGTCCCGCACGAACCCGGCGGCCGCCGAACTTCCCGCCTTGTGGAACAGGTGCCCGGCCTGCCACAGCCGGGGGGACACGTGCGTGCTTGCCGGCCGGGACCGGCCGGCGCGGCACCGGCTCCCCCGGGGTGCGGGGGTCCCGGAACAAGGTCGCGGCCATCTCCGCCGGGGTCCGGGCGTACCGGTCGACCGAGTCGACCCCCCCGGCGAGCGCCATCCGCTTCGTGTTCGCCTTGTCCCCCTGACCCCGGTGGGCCTTCGGCGGCGGGTCGCCCGGCCCCCGGCGGATGACAACCCCCTTGCCCTCGGCCGACACCACGAACAGGTCCCCTTCGTCCTCCGTCGGCGGGGGCGGTCGGGCACCCCGGAACGCCTCGCCCGACCCGGCCATGTGGCGGGTGTTCCGTTCCAACGAGTCGACGGGCTGGTCGATCCGGAGCATCCCCGGAGGGCCTCCCGGACCCGGGCGAACGAGGACTCCGCGCCCGAGGCCGCG
>JAQGHQ010000185.1 GCA_028288765.1 Gemmataceae bacterium
GATGCCGACCACGCCCACGACGGTCCCGTGCGCGTCCCGGTACGGGGCCTTGGTCGCCAGGTAGGTGCGGGTCACCCCGGCGGCGGTCAGCTCCTCTTCTCGGGTCTCGGCGGCCCCGGACGCCATCACCTGCCGGTCGCTGGCCATCAGCGCGCGGGCGCCGTCCGGGTCGAAGACGGCCGTGTCGTCCCGGCCGATCACCTCCTCGGGTGACATGCCGACCAGCCGCCCGGCGGCGGGGTTGAACAGCAGATACTTGCCGTCCCGGTCCTTCACGAACACCGCGTCGGTGGTCTCGTTCGCCACCGCGTGGAGGAGGTCGGCGGTCCGCCGGACCTCGGCCTCGGCCCGCTTCCGGCGGGTGATGTCGCGGAGCGTCACGACGCCCAGCTCGATCTCCCCGGCCGACCCGCGGACCGGGGCACCGCTGAACACGACGACGCGTTCCGTCCCGGTGTCCGACCGGCGGAGCAGGAGCGTCTGGTCGCTTACCGTCTCGCCCCGCAGCACCCGGGCCATGGGCCAGTCCGCGTGCGGCACCGGACTCCCGTCGGGCCGGGCCAAGCTGAACGTATCGACGAACGCGGCCATGTGCCGGAGGGCCCCCGCGACGCTGTCGAACCCGTGGATCCGCAGGGCCGCCGGGTTCCAGTCGAGCAGGTTGCCCTCGGGGTCGGCGGTGACGAGCCCGTCGGTCATGCTTTCGACCACCGCGCGCAGCCGGGTCCAGCCTCGCTCGGCGGCGGCCCGCGCGTCCCGCGCCTCCGCCTCGGCCTGCACCCGGTCGGTGACGTCGCGGAAGTTGACGACGACGGCGCGGACGGCGGGGTCGTGCAGCAGATTGGTGGCCCGGAACTCCACCCACAGGTAGTGGCCGTCGGCGTGCCGGGTGCGGTGGACCGAGTCGGCCGACGAACCGGGCGCGCCCACGAGCCGGGCGAACACCACCCGGACGGCCGGGACGTCGTCGGGGTGGAGGAACGCGAACCCGTCCCGGCCGAGTTGGTCCTCGACGGAGAGGCCGAGGAGGCGGACGGACGACGGGCTGGAATAAAAAAGGGTGCCGGAGGCGTCGATCAGGTCGACGGCGTCGAAACTCTGCTCGATGATCGCCCGGAACCGGGCCTGGGCACCCTTCTGGTCGTCGATGTCGGTACACGTCCCGACCCAGCGGGCTGCGCGGCCCCGGCGGTCGAGTTGAGCGGTGGCGCGGGCGAGGAACCACCGGTACGTGCCGTTACGGCCGCGGAGGCGGTACTCGGTCTCGAACGGCTCGCCGGTCTCGACGGAATGGGACCAGGCGGCGCGGGTCGGCGGGAGGTCGTCCGGGTGGAGGACCTGCTCCCAACCGGCGCCAAGGGTGGTGCCAGCGGGCAGCCCGGCGTAGTCCAGAATGCGGCGGTTGTGGTGGGTGGTCGCCCCGCCCGCATCGGCCACCCACACCATGTGGGGCATGGCGTCGGTGATGTCTTCCAGGATATCCGGCGCGGGCACCTCGCGCGTCAGCACTGGCATCTCGCTCCCCCTCGATCCACCGAGGTCGAATCGGGGGGTCGGCTACACGGTGTCGGTTGGTTGAAGTAGATGATACCACGGGCGGGCAGCGGCCCGGGTGGAATTCACCCGGCAATGCCGCGTTTGACGAAGTGAGCATAGCACGCTCCTGCCACCGGGACGGCACCGGCGGTATGGCCACGCGGTACATTTATCATCGCACCACAACTTTTCGCCGCTCGTTCATCTTCTGCCACAGCTCGGCGCTGACCGCCGTGGCCTGACGAACCCACTCCACCGCGCACGGATCGTCGGCGTCGTACATCGCCACCACGCTCATATGCGGTGCTTCGACGCTCACCACGGTGAGCAGCGTGACCCCGGTTGGCTTCTTCCGCAGGGAACGGAGCTGGTCCTTGAATCGGGTGGCCTGGTCGATTCCTTGCTTGCCGGTGAGCGGGGAAGAGCCGAGGGAGAGTTGCACGGTCCGAGTCATGCGGGCGGGAACAGACGGAGTTTGGCATCCGCCAACAGTTCGATGCGATGCGGCTTCGAGTAAGCCGTGTCCACCAAAATATCACCCACGACAGCGAAAATCTCCCCAGCGGCATTGAAGTAAGTCTCTCGGCAGCA
This sequence comes from Gemmataceae bacterium, assembly GCA_028288765.1. Classification (GTDB taxonomy): domain Bacteria; phylum Planctomycetota; class Planctomycetia; order Gemmatales; family Gemmataceae; genus Urbifossiella. The sequence goes on from JAQGHQ010000185.1 coordinate 2,128, forward strand.
CTCGATGTCAGCTTTGGCACGTTTCTCGAACTGCTCGATCTGCAGGTAATTCAACTCAATCCACCGGATGCCTTCGGCAGCGGCGAGATTCCGTGCAACCCGCTCTACAAGCGGCTGTTTCGGGGCGGCGGTCATTCGAATGCCTCCGTGCGGATGATGTCTCTGTCTTGGTGGTGGACCACCATCATGCCTGTCGTGCCGTCGAACAGCCTATCGTAATGGAGACTATGCGCCAGCTCTTTCGCTTTCTGCTCAGAGGCCGTCTAGAAACCTGGGTTCCCCGGGGTCTAGCGTAATATTACCCTCCGGTCATGAACACCGTGACCCGGAAGCAATACCCGAGTGACCTGACCGACCTCCAGTGGGACAACATCGAGCACCTGTTCCCCCGAGCGAAGGGGAACGTCGGGCGCCCCCGCACGTACCCGCAACGGGAGATCGTG
>JAQGHQ010000188.1 GCA_028288765.1 Gemmataceae bacterium
GATCCGTGTCGCGCCGGACCGACTCGGCAGTTGCGCCGTTCAGCTCGATCGGGGTAGGGCCGGCGCGACCCGCGAGCGGGTACCCCGGCCGGACGGCCTGTGCCGCCGGGGTACCCGCTCGCGGGTCGCGCGGCACCTACTCGGAGGGCCAGCCCGTCCGGGTACCCTTGCTGGCCCGCGCCCCCCCTGAAGACGAAAAAGCCCACCCGCATTACGGGTGGGCTTTTTCGTCTATCGAGGCCATCGCCGCCGGGCTACCCGACGTACACGCCGTCAATGGTGGCCGGGTTGGCGAACGGGTTCTGGAGCGGGGTGGTCGGGACGCTCATCTGGCTTAGCGGGATCACCCGGACCGTGGCGTGAGCCGCGTCCCCGCTCGCGACAATCAGATCGGCCTTCCCGCTCCCGGTCAGGTCCCGGGCGGCCAGCCGGATCCCGTTCCGGTCGTTCGGGTCGAGGGCGAAGAAGTCGGCCAGGGCCGGCAGGTTCGCCACATTCGCCCCCGAGTTCGCCCACAGAACGGCCCCACTGACGACCCGGATGCGCGGCCCGCCGGTGTTCCCGGTGCTGTACGCGATGTCCGCGTACCCGTCCCCGTTGAAGTCCGCCGCCGTCACGAACACCCCGCTCCGCAGCGACCGGTCCAGGGCGAAGAAGTCCGGGACCAGCCTCGCCACCTGCCCGTTCGCCAGCGCCGCCCCGGAATAGATCGCGACCCGCGGTCCGCCCCCGATCCCGGCCCCCACGATCAGGTCCGCCGACCCGTCCCGGTTCACGTCCCCCAGGGCCACCCGGCTCCCGCCCCGGAAACCCGGGTCCCCGAACGCCAGGAAGTCGGCCAGCCGCGACAGGCCCCCGGACCCGACCTCGTACACCTGGACCCGGGTGCCCCCGCCGGAGTCCGCGGACACCGCCAGGATGGGCACCGTGTGCCCGTCCCGGGCCACCGTCCCGGCGGCCAGGTAGACCCCGCCGTTGAACCCGCCGAGGACGGTCGTCGGGGGGACCAGGGTGCCCCCGGACTTCCCGTCGTAGATCACGACCGTGGCGGCCGGCCCGGTCCCGGTGGCGAACGCATAGTCCGGAACCCCGTCCCCGTTGAAGTCGGCGACGGCCGAGCGGATTACTCCGGTCAGCCCGGGGAACGGGTACATCGGCCCGCCGGCCGCGACCAGCTGGCCGTTCGCCCCCAGGGTGTAGGCCTGAGCGGACCCGTCGGTCGGCCCGGTCAGGACCACCGGGGTCACCCCCGGGGAGTTGAGCACCGGGGGCGTGAACGGAGGAGGAGGCGGGGGCGCGGCGGGCGGGGACCCCGGGGGCGAGACGGGCTGCCCGCCGACCGACCACCCGATGTCCTGGAGGGCGGCGTAGTCGAGGGCCGAGAAGGTGACCCGGGTCCCGGTCGGGAGGATCGGGTCCATCACCGCCCGCTGGCCCTTCACGGACAGGTTGTCCGCCCAGTGGGCGGAATCCCCGTAGACCGGGACGGGGCCGCCGTACACGCTTTCGGCGTGCGGCCCGTCGAAGGCCCCCCCACTGATCTGGCCGAACCACGACGAGGAGGTCCCGAGCCCGAGCAGGTGGCCGAACTCGTGGGTCGCGACCGAGAGGAAGTCGACCTGGAACCCCCCGATCCCGGCGGCCGACGACCCGAAGTACCAGTTGGTGGTCGTGTCGAACGCGAGGCTCCCGCCCCACAGGAAGTTCCCGCCCGGGCCCCGGGCCTGGAGGGAGTTGAGCCACCCCTGGGCGCCGGCCGCCGAATACCCGCCGTTTCCACCGACCCCGGCCTCGGACCCGGGCATCGCCCGCCCGCCGACGTACACGACCAGCGTGTTCGACCCCACGATCGGGTTGTTGATCGTGGTCTGCTGCCCGGTCCCCGGGTTGAAGAACGTCTCCGTCCAGCTGTTCCCGCCGCCCGGGACGATCGCCGGGAGGGAGGCGTTGAGGTTACTCGCGACGGCGTTCACGGCCTGCTGGAGCAGGGCCCGGCGGGAGGGGTCGTTGAAGAACCCGCTGGTGTCGTACGAGTAGTCGAGCTGGATGGTGACGGCCGGAACGTCCCGGGCCTCCAACATCTCCATGCCCAGTTGCGCCCTGCGCCGGGTCGGCCGGGGCTCTGGTTTCGGGGCTTTCTTGCGGCGGACAGGCGCGGCCGAGGTCGATAGGAGATGAGAGAACCAAGTCCACATCGTGGTCACCTGTGACATCCCGTACGGGTGGCCGGCTGGCGCACGTCCCTGGACGCCCTTTCTGCTCGGGGCAAACAACGACCTCATCCGGGCCGATCCAGCGGCCGGTGTGGGGTCGGAAGGCTCCCGACAAAGAAAGCGTCTAGTGTCGTTGCCGACCGGACCGAATGCAACGGTAATTCCGGTTGTACCGCGTGGTCATGCCGCCCCGGGGAACCCCGGCAGGGACGGACCGTCTCCGGGGCCGCCCGGGCGCGAGTTGGCGGCGTGTCGGAGCGGTGCGGCAGGTGCCGGGTCAGAGTTCGGGTGGCGGGGAACCTACGGGTCGAGGTCCTCCGGGCCACACCGCCCGTTCCCAGCTGGTGCGGCGACCGCTTCGCACGTGTCAAGCGGATCGGGGTATCGTGCGACCGGTCTGTACAGTCTCTAGAACAGTCCCGCGGGTGCTGTCAATTAGACCGATCAAAGAGGGCGTGACGGGTCTACAGGTTGTGATGAGGCATGAAAACCGTTCCTTCTACGGAAGCGTTTTCATGCGGGAGTTCGGGTTGTGTATCCGGAGGTGAGCGCTGGCGGAGGTGGGGGGCGCTCTCCGCGATGCGCGAACCGGGTGGTGGGTCGAGGAGAGCAGGTTCGCGCTGATTTCCGGAGCCGATCCAGGGCGAGTCCCTGGCCTCTGAGCTCGCCCGTCGGGGCGAAATCCCGACTGATCGGTGCCTCGGCTTCATTCCGAAGGGGTGACAGCCCTCAGCTCAGGGCATCGCTCTGTGATGGCTGTTCGACGTGGGGCCGGTCACACACTCGGCCTACTCCGGGACCGATGGGCATCCGGGTGGAGTCTCGCATGTCCACGCATGGCGTGGACATGCCACCTGACCGTCGACTTCACGCATCATCTTGCTTTGTTGAAATGCTCGGGGTTTTGTAGGGTGGGTCGAGTCTTCGAGGCCCACCGTGATTAACACCGGTGGGCCACGAGAAATCCTCCCCAGCGGGATCTCAACAGGGCAGCATCTTCAAGGTGGCGTCCAACGGATTCGCCATCGGGCGGGCTCACTTCCCGCCCGGCGGGCAGTACTTCGTCAGCCAGCCGAACACCTCCTTGTGCCAGTACTGGCTGTTCTTCGGCTTGAGCACCCAGTGCCCCTCGTCCGGGAAGTTCACGAACCGGCTCGGCACCCCCTGCCGCTGGAGCGCGCTGAACAGCTCGTGCCCCTGGCCGATCGGGCAGCGGAAGTCCAGGTCGTTGTGGATCACGAGCATCGGGGTCTTGTTCTTGCCCAGGTTCCCGGCCTTGGCGTGCGGCGAGAACTCCCGGTACTTGCCGGGGATCTCCCACGGCAGCCCGCCGTGCTCGAACTCGTCGAACCAGAGCTCGTCCGTCGTCCCCCACATGCTCTCGAAGTTCCACACCGAGCAGTGCGTGATCAGGCACTTGAACCGCTTGGCGATGTCGTTCACCGCGAACCAGTTCATCATGTACCCGCCGAAACTCGCCCCGGCCGAGGCGATCCGGTCCCTGTCCACGTAGGGCAACTTCTCCACGTAATCGAGCCCGGCGACGAGGTCCCGGTAGCACTTCCCGCCCCAGTCGCCGCTGATCTCGTCCACGAACTTCTGGCCGAACCCGGTCGACCCCCGCGGGTTCGGCAGGACCACGACGTACCCCTGCGCGGCCCACATCTCCGGGTTCCACCGGTAGCTCCAGCTGTCCTCCCACGCCGACTGCGGCCCGCCGTGGACGAGATACACCACCGGCCACTTCTTCTCCGGGTCGAATCCCGGCGGCTTGAGGACCCACATCTGCATCTTCCCGCCCTCGACCGACACACGAACCGACTCCGGCCGCGGCAGATCGAGTTCGGTACGGAGGGTGTCGTTCGCGTGGTCCACGGGCCGTGGGTCCGCCCGGACGAGGTTCGGGAAGTTCCGGATGTACCCGAAGACCCCGATCTCCGCGGGGTGATCCAGGCCGACCCGGGTGAACGCCACCACGCCGTGGTGTTCGCCGCCCAGGGACAGCGAGGCGAATACGCCCCCGACTGCCACGTCCTCGACCGCGGGCTCCTTCGACTCGGGACGATCCACCCGGACGGCGAACACCGGGGTGCCCCCGTCCCGGTCCGCGGCGAAAGTGAGGAAATTGTCCCGTGGTCCCCAGCCGAACTCGTTGACGGACAGGTCCGCCCGCGCGGTCACGCTCCGCGGGTCGCCGGTCGGCGTTCCGTCCGGGTTGCAGTCGGCGACCACGATGTCCCACTTGTCCGCCTCGTACCCGGCCCTCTTCTGGGTCCGCCAGGCCAGCTTCTTGCCGTCCGGGCTGAACTTCGGCCCGCTGTCGGCCGCCGGGTTGTCCTTCGTCAGCGTCTCCCACTTCGGCGACGTGTTCGTGATGCCCACCCGGCAGAGGTCGTAGTTCGTGCTCCACGCCTCGTACTTCTCCGGCACCGCGGTGAAGACCAGGAACTTGCCGTCCGGACTGAAGGTGAAATCGTCGCCGCTCGAAAACGTGGTGCTGGTCGGGTACGCGTCGCGGTCGCCGGGGGTCACGTCGCGGCAGTCGGACCCGTCGGCCTTGGAGACGAACAGGTGCTGCCGCTTGTCCCCGACGTACTCGACCCAGTGCCGGAAGAACAGGTTCGTGAACACCTTCGCCTTCACCGGGTTCTTCTCGACCTCGTCCTCCCGCATCTTGTTCAGCTTGTCGCTCTCGGCGAACGGCTTGTCGCTGTATTCCGGGTACACCCCCGACACGAACGCGACGTGCGACCCGTCCGGCGACCAGATCCCGTTCCCGGCCCCGGTGCTGATGGTGGTGAGCTGCTTCGGCTCCCCGCCCTCCACCGGCACGACCCACAGCTGGGACGTGCCCGAGCGATTCGACTCGAACAGGATGCGTGTCCCGTCCGGCGACCACCGCGGGTTGCTATCCTTTTTGCCCTTCGGGTCAGTGAGCGCCTTCGGCGGCGTTTTCCCGGCGGTCGCGGCCAGCCAGATGGCGGTGGTGGACTTGTTCTCCGCCAGGCTCACCGAGGTCAGCTGGTAGACGACCGACTTGCCGTCGGGGGAAGCCTGCGGGGCGGCCACCCGTTTGAACTTGAACAGGTCCTCGACCTGCATCGGGCGTTTGTCGGCGGCCGGGGCCGGCAACGCGGACAGGGTGATCGCGGCGGCGGCGATAACGCCGACGACGGCGCGAAGCGGCGGGGTCATGCGGTGTCCTTTCGAGGAGCCGGGAGGCCGGAGAGGGATGGGTGTGTTGTACACCGCCCCGGCGGGGGGAGAAAGAACCTAACCCCCCGGCCCCCTTCCCTGGGAAGGAAGGGGGAGAAAGATTCGGCCGGGTCTGTCTCCCCCTTCCTTCTCAGGGGAGGGGCCGGGGGAGGGGTTTTTACCCGGGCCGCCGGGCGCGGAACACGAGATACCGCATCGCCCCGGTCCGGTACGCCGCCCAGATCCGGGCCATCGTCAGGAGGAAGATGCGGTTGCGGCTGGCCGCGCTCAGCAGGAACGCCCGCGTCGCCGGGTCGGTCCGGATTCGGCGGAGCGTTTCCCGCAGGCAGATGCCCCACGTCCCCCGTACTTCGCGGCTAATATCGGTCACGGCCTCGACCGCGAACCCGGCCCCCGCGAGCAGCGCCCGGTAGTCGGTCTCGGTGCCCATCCCGGGGAGCCGGCCTTCGCGGCAGATCGGTTCGAGCAGGTGCCGCCGCTCCCACGGGCGGACCGCCTCGGCCGCGATCCAGGCGCACACCGCCAGCCCCCCGCCCGGCCGGAGTACCCGGAACGCCTCGGCGAACGCCCGGGCCTTGTCGTCCATGTGCTCGGTACTCTCGATCGCGTAAGCGGCGTCGAACGAGGTGTCCGGTAGGCTGTTGTCGAGCCAGTCGCGGAGCAGGTAGCGGGGGTTTCCGTTCACCGGGCCGGTCGCCTCGGCGTAGGCGTGTTGGGCCGGGACGATCGTGACCGCGGTGACCCGGGCCCCGAACTGCTTCACCACGTACCGGGCGCTCGCCCCGTACCCCGAGCCGACGTCGCAGACGTGGTCGCCGGGGCGGACGCCGGCCTGCCCGGCGACGAACCCGGCGAGCAGTTCGACCGCCTCCCCCGGGGACTCGCGGCCGGTCCGCCAGAGCCCGTGGTGGACGTGCTCGCCCCAGACCTCGCGGTAGAGCCGGTCGAGTTCCTGGTAGTGGTCGGCGACGACCCCGACGGCGAGCGGGCGGCGCGGCCTGATCATGCGGTGATCCTGTGGTCAGGTATGCAGGATTCACCACAGAGTCACAGAGGACACAGAGAAAGAAATTCTTAAATTAAACAAATATATCTGACCATTCTTATTGTGTGCTCTCTGTGGCTCTGTGGTGAATCCTCCTTTCTTTCCGTCTACTTACACGCTTTGAGGAAGGCCACGAGGTCGGCGAGGTCCTGGGGGGTGAGCTGGGTGTCGAGCCCGGCGGGCATGACCGACACCGTACCGGGGGTGATACTCTCCACGTCGGCCCGGGCGACCCGCTCCTCCTTGTCCGCTCCGACCACGAGGACGATCTCGTCCGGGGCGTCCTTCTTCACGATGCCTTGCAAGACGCGGCCGTCGGCGGTGGTCACCCGGACCGGCTCGTAGCTGCGGACGAAACTCGCGCTCGGGAAGACGATCGACTCCAGCAGGTCGCGCTCGGCCCGGATGCCGCCGATGCGGGTGAGGTCCGGGCCGACCAGCCCGCCGACGTACCCGATCTTGTGGCACGAAACGCACTGGGCCTTCGCCCCGTTGAACACCACCTGCCCACGGCGGACGTCGCCGGCCGGTAGCTCCTTCACCAACCGTTCGAGCTTCGCGTGCTCGTCCTTGCGGGCCTCGGCGAGCAGGGCGTACAGCTTCTCCGCCTCGTCCCGCACCGGCTTCGGGTACTTGTCGAGAATCGGCTTCACCTGCTCGGCCCGGACGACCGCCCGAAGTTTGGGATCGGACAGGGCGGCGACAAGCGCCAGCCCGACCTTCTCGTCGGCCGACCTGGCGAACGCCGGCAGCAGCTTGCCGACCTCGACCGGGTTGGCCGTCCGGATCGCGGCGGCGAGGGCGACGAGCGATTCCGGGGTGAGCGCCGCGCGGGTGAGCAGGTCGGCGGCGGCGGCCCGTACCGGCCCGGTCCGGTCGCTGTGGGTATCGGCGATCACCCCCCCGGCGTCGGGGACCGCCAGCTGCGCACCGGCCGGCGCGACCGCTCGCAGGGCGTAGTCGAGTTCCGTCGGCCACGGCTTCCCGACCCGCTTGCGGTGGGCGGAGACCTTCGCGATGATGTCCGCCGCGCCCGGCCCGGTCGGCGGGACGGCGCGGAGGACGGCGATCGCGTCCCGCGCGGTGTCGTCGTCCCCGGAGAAGAGGGCGAGCAGCACCCCGCCCGTCCACTCCTCGGGGAAGGTCTTCAGGCCCGACCGGGCGAGCCCCCGCAGGATCGATCGGCTCGCCGAAGTGTCCAGCGTCCCGGCCAGCGCGTCGCCGACAGCCTTCCGGACCGCGTCGGTTTTCAGGAACGGGACGAACCGGTTGGTGAGTTCGTCCTGCTCGGGCGGGGTCATCTTCTCGATGAGCTTGAGCCGGTCGCGGAAGTACCCGGCGAGCTGGTCGCCCCACTGCGGGTGTCGGCCGGCGATCCACCACGCCGTCTCCCGCAAGGCGGCGTCCTTGGCGCCGAGTTCGGCGAGGACTGTGGCCGCGTCGAGCGTGCCGCCGGGCATCTGGTCGAGGGCGACCAGGACCGCCCGGCGAACGCGCGGCGATGGGTTCTTTAACCCCTCGGCCGTCGTCTTCGGGTCTGCGATCTCGATCAGCGCGTAGGTTAGCGAGTGGTCGAGGACGCGATCGTTCGACTCGTCCGCAAGCGCGCCGATGATCGCCGGAATGGCTTTCGAGTCGCCGATCCGGCCGAGGGCTTCGGCCGCGGCACGGCGGACGTGCGGGTTCTCGTGCGCCAGCAGTTTGACCAACTGCGGGCCGGCAGCCGCATCGCGCCACAGGCTGGCAGCATGAATCGCGGTCAGGGCGTCGTCCCTGGTATCGGGCGTCATCGCCTCGCGCACCGCCTCACGGGCTTCGGGGGCATCTATACGGGCAAGGGCGCGAATCACATTTCGGCCGAATCGTCTGTGGCGGTCGACAGTGAACACCAGCTTCGCCAGATGACGTGCGACCACCTGTCCGCGTGAGGCACAGAACTCGATCGCCCGCTGTTGAACTACTGGCCGGGGATCTCCAAGCAGGCCGAAATTCTGAAAAGTATTTGGATTCCAGTCGATCCCTAGCCCGCGCGGGTCGTTGACCTTGTGTGCCCCGACCTTCTTCACCCGGTAGACCGCCCCGGTCACGTCGGGCTTGACCAGCTGGGAGGTCGGGCAGCAGAGCTTGTACCAGCCGCCGGTGTCGAGGATGAGCAGCGAGCCGTCCGCGTCCTCGATCACGTCGGTCGGGTGGAAGTCGAGACTGTCCGAGACGACGAAGTCGGAGTCCTTCGTGGTGTACGTCGAGCCCGACGGCACCAGCACGTGCCGGCTTACCTTCCGCATGTTGAACTGGCAGCAGAAGATATTGTTCTCGTACTCCTTACCGAACTGGTCGGACTCGTACCGGTGAAGCCCGCACGGGGCGGCCGGTCCCAGGTGCGTCATCACCGGCATCAGCTGGGGCGACGTCCAGGGGTGCTCGTAGACCGGGTCGTGGTCCTTGCCGTAGACGCCGCCGTAGATGGCGTGGATGAGACCGTCGCGCCGGCCGTTCCCGGGGTGCTGGAAGAACGTGGTGCTGAAGATCCGCTCGCCGCCCGGGGTGAATACGACATCGACCGGGTTGTCCATCCCGCCGGTCATCACGGGTTCGATGTTCGAGCCGTCCGGCTTCGCCCGGAAGATGTGCGACGCCCGGGTGGTGAACATCTTCCCGTTCGGGAGCTTGTACTCCTGCTTCGCGAACGCCCCCTTGCACCAGTAGATGTAGCCGTCCGGGCCGGCGTATGGGCCGTGCAGATCGTTCGCGCAGCCGGTGAGTGTCTTCCCGTCGAACCAGACTTCCTCCTTGTCCGCCTTCCCGTCGCCGTCGGTGTCGGTGAACTTCAGAATCTGCGGCGGGGCGGCGACATACAGCGACCCGTTCAGCCACATCGCCCCTTCGGGGAACATCACGTTCGGCACGAACACCGTCGATTGGTCGTACTTCCCGTCGCCGTCCGTGTCTTCGAGCCTGACGATCCGGTGCGGCTTCTTCTTGACCTGCACGGCGACCGGCTCGTTCGACCCGGACGAGTCGCAGACGTACAGCCGGCCTTTCTCGTCGAGCGCGGCGACGATCGGCCGGTCGGCGAGCGGCGGCCCGGCGGCGAGCTCGATGGTGAACCCTTCGGGCAGGGTGAACGTGTGCCCGTTCAGCTTGACCTGGTGGAAGCCCGCGGGCGGGGTGTCCTGGCGGGCGGGGGCGGGTCCCGCCTTGTTATCAGCTGTCGCGACACCGGGCGGGGGGGACTCAGGCCCCCCACTTGCCACGGGCACGAACGGGACGAACACCACGAGCGGCAGCAAGAGCAGCGATCGGAACACGGCCAGACCTCCGCGCGACAGAACGAGTACGCCCAGTATGGGCCGACGGCGGCGGCGGATCAATCAGGGAAACCGGCCGGCCGGACGTAACGTAAACGGTGTGTTTCAAAGCGCGGTCGTATTTCGGCATCGCGAACCCCGTGGCAGGAATTGGCAGAGTCTGGCAGTCCCCAGAGTGGTTGTCGGTCACGGTTCGCGACGGCTGGTGGTGGGTGGCAGGTTTTGACAGGGTTTGGCAGTTCGTACTGGCCTTTGTCTGTATTTCGGCGTCCGGGGCCTTTTGACAGGGATTGGCAGAGTTTGGCAGTCCTGGGACAGACGATTGAGGTTGGCCGCGGCCTTATCGTCGGCGGTCGCGGCCCGGTCGGGTGAGCGGCGTTGGCCCGGTTCGCGGCAAATTGTCGGTCGGTGGCCATAGCAGTCCGGTCCTTTCGACAGAGGTAGCGGTCCGGTCTGCATGATGGCCTGCCGGCTTGCCTGTCGTCTCTCTCAGTAGGTGGTTCAGTTTAAGACGAGAATCGCTCGATTGGCATTGGCATTGAAATTGCATTCTGGAATGCGATACATGAGATCCGTTAACCAAGGGTACTAAACAGGAATGCCATCAAACTTTTGACGGCCGTCACACCGATGACTCGATCCGCGACGGGTTTCGGTTCGCCCGCCCAGGGTGCGCTCGCTCCGCTCGCGACCCTGGGCTCTGGTCTAGAACGCTTTCAGCGTTCAGTGCACGAAGTGAGGCACCCGGAACCGATCAACGGCAGAAACAACGACCCTGCGACGGGACCTCCGGCGGCGGGATGACCACCCCCTCGATCGGCGGGCGCTCCTTGCCCTTGCTGGCGAGCCCGACGACGGGCGTCCACAGGGCCGGCTCATCCCACCCGGCGGCGAGCGGGGGGTGACGGTTGATGTACGGGTTGGGCGACCGGTCGAAGAACAGGTCCCGGGGGAAGGTGGCCCCCGGGCGGGCCGTCCGGCCGTCGATCACCCCGGCGTACACGAGCCCCTCCAACACCGCCTCGGAACAGATAAGCCTCTGGTGCGGCCCGTTCGGGCGGGCGAGGAAGGCCGTGCGGAGCGGCCCCCGGCGGCGAAATGGGGTGAGCTGGAGCATGGCCGTGTGGATGTCGTACCGGGCGTTGTCCGTGTGCTGGGCGAACTCGGTCAGCCGGGCGTCCTGCTCCGGGGACAGGGGCGTCCGGACCCGCCGGACCCAGACCTTCCCGGGGTACTGGTTGATCCGGTAGTCGAGCGGGCTGGCCCGGGTCCAGAGGGACCCGTTGAACCCGGCCTCGTGCATCCCGAGCCGGCCGTCCGGCAGGCGGACGACGATCCCCATGTGCCCGGGGGGGCCGGTAAAGGCGATGGCGTACAAGGTGGTCCAGACCGCGTTCGTGTCGCTCATCAGGATGACGTCGCCCGGCTGCGGGTCGTACCGCCGGGCCGGGAGCCGGACGACCATATCGAGGTCCCGGGCCGGGGCATAAGTGTAGCCGTGGGGGGCCTCGGCCGGGACGGTCACGGGCAGTAGCGGGCGGTCGAAGGCGACCCCGGCCGGGCACGGGGCGAGCGCGAGGGCGAGAACGGCGGTGGGGAGCATCGGAGGCTTGCTCGGGAAAACGGACCGGACCGCGGGCGCGAGGGACGGGCGCACAGAGTTATTACCGCGCGGGGACGGCGGGGCGGCGACGGGGTGAAGATGTGCGCGCCGAAAACCCGGCGGCGATCCCGCCGGAATAATCCACGCGGAACCGGCGACAGAATCGGGACGGGCCGTACCGCCCCACCGCCCCGCCCCGGGGGCGGGGAGGGGGCGGGTTATCGCCGCTTTGGGCTAAGGATCTGGGTGACGTCGAGCCCGTCCTTGCCGAGATGGGCGTCGAGCGGCTCGACCCGGCCGCCCCGGGCCTTCATCCCGAGCAGAGTCTTGCTCATCTCGTCCCACCACATCACCGCCAGCGCGTCCGGGTTGGTCTTCTTCAGTTCCCGAAACGCGGCGAGCTGGGCGAGGAAGTCGGCGGCGTCCGCACGGGCCTGGCGGAGCTGGCCGTCCCGGAACACCTCCGCCTCCTGCTCCAGCTTGTACCGCAGCGCCTCGGCCTGGCGCACCCGCTGGTCCGCCTCCTGGCGGGCCTGGTACTCCTTCGTGCGGATGCCGGTCTGGGCCTGGGTGACCTGTTCGAACGCGGCCCGGACTTCGTCCGGCGGGGCGAGCCCGGCGACACTCACCCGCTGGACCCGGACCCCGAGCCGCAGGCCGGCCGTCCGGTCCGGGAGCCGGCCCATCACCCACGCCGGCAGGGCCGCGTTCCCGGTCAGGAGGACCTCGTCCACCCCGCGGCCGGCCGCCCACTCGGCGGCGGCGGCCTCCGCCTCCCGGGCGAGGGCCACGTCCACCTGGTCCCGGTGCATCACGAAGTCGTCGAGGTCGGCGTCGGCCTCCCCGATGGCGTAGTCGAGGACGAGCTGGACGTTGACTAGGTTCTGGTCGCCGGTGAGCAGCTGGCCGGGCGGGGTATCGGGGGCGTCGGCCGCGGTTTCCGGCACGAACCCGGCCCGGAGCTGGCGGACGGTGCGGACCGGGACCCGGTCCACGCGGTCGACGCCCCACGGGAGCCCGACCCACAGCCCCGGCCCGGGGCGGGCCACGACCTTCCCGAACCGCCGGACCACGGCCCGCTCCTCCGGCCGCACCTGGGCCAGCCCGGTGAGCAGGTAGGCCGCGAGGGCGAGCAGGAGCAGGTAGTGGGCACGGGGCATGAGTGGGTTCGCTGGGTGAGGGGCCGGACCCCGGCCGGGTGGGCAGGACCGTGACAGTATTCACGACAACATACGCCGGACCGGGGTCGTCGCCATCCGCCGCGAACGGGCCGGGGCCCGGGGACCTACTCCGAAATGGGGCGATCCGGGTATCCTCCGTCCTCGGCAGTTCCGGCCTCACGTTCAGGGATTGACATAATAATAAATATATTCATTACATATAATATAACTAATTGTAATATTGATATTCTGATTCTCATCGGCTGAGTCTCACCCGAGAGTAGGCGGCCTGAATGGGGACGGGTTCAATTTTTATTCAATTCTCCTGCCCCGCCTGATCTCACCTATTTGCCCGAGGCACATTCCGGGGGTAGGATTTATTCGGGACCGCGATTTTCTCCGTCCGCTTCTCCCGCTCGTTACGCCTATGACGACAGACATCCCCTTGCCGGGCGTTCCCGCCCCCGCCCTCGACAGTTTCGCTGCGTGGCTGGAGGCCTCCCGGCGGGGCTCGGAGGATGCTCTGGGAAAGGTGTTGGAGGCCTGCCGGGGATACCTGCTGTCGGTGGCCGAGTCCGAACTCGGGTCGACCCTCCGGCCCAAGGCCGGGGCGTCCGACCTCGTCCAGGACAGCCTGCTCGAGGTGCGGGCGGGGTTCGACCGGTTCCGCGGGACGACTCCGGGGGAGTTCTTTGCCTGGGTGGTCGTGATCCTCCGGCGGAACCTGGCCGACCTCGCCCGCCGGTACCGGACGGCGGAGAGCCGGGCGGTCGGGCGGGAAGAACCGCTCGAACGGATGCCGCCCGGGATCCTCCCGGACCATACCACCGGGCCGGCGGACCGGGTCGAGCTGGCCGAAGACGTCGGCCGCCTCCGGGCCGCGATCGCCCGCCTCCCGGACGACGCCCGGGCCGTCCTCGGGTGGCGGCACGAGGACGGCCTCGGGTGGGAAGAGATCGGGGCCCGGCTGGGCAAGACCCCCGAGGCCGGGCGGAAGATCTGGTTCCGGGCCGTCGAACGACTCCGGCGCGAACTGGGCACCGACGATGACTCCATTGGGTGACGCCGACACGCCGGGCGAGGACCGCCTGGCCGACCTACTCGCGGCCTACGACCCCGCGGCCGCGGGCGACACCCCGCCGACCTGGGACGGGCTCGACCCCGTCAGCCGAGGCCGGCTGGAGTCGGCCCGGCTGGTCGTCGACCGGTTGAACCTCCTCTCGCCGCGGCCGAACCCGTCCCTCACCCCACCCCCGTCCGGGTTCCCGTTCGCGTTCGGCCGGTTCCGGGCCCGCGGGAAACTCGGGTCCGGCGGGTGCGGGGTGGTGTTCCTGGCCGACGACCCGGTCCTCGGCCGGCCGGTCGCCCTCAAAGTGCCCCGGCCGGACGTCCTGTCCCACCCGGACCTCCAGCGGCGGTTCCTGCGGGAGGCCCAGGCGGCGGCCATCCTGTCCCACCCGAACATCGTCCCGGTGTTCGAGGCCGGGACGGTCGGGGGGGTGTGCTACATCGCGGCCGAGTACTGCCCCGGGCCGACCCTGGCCCGGTGGCTCGAGCGGGCCGGCCGGCCGGTCCCGGCCGGGCACGCGGCCGGGCTGGTGGCGGCGCTGGCGGCGGGGATCGGGTACGCCCACCGCCGGGGGGTCGTCCACCGGGACCTGAAGCCGTCGAACATCCTGCTCGGGCCGGGCGGAAAGGCCGTCGCACCCGGCGGCCCGTGGCCCCCCCTCCCCGGCCTGGTCCCGCGGGTGGCCGACTTCGGGTTCGCGAAGCTGCTGGAGCGGGACCAGGCCGCCACCCAGACCGGGGTGATCGTCGGGACCCCGCTGTACATGGCGCCGGAGCAGGCCGAAGGGCGGGCGGCCGCGGTCGGCCCGCCGACCGACGTGTACGCCCTGGGGGCGGTGCTGTACGAACTCCTGGTCGGCCGGCCGCCGCTGGTCGGGGCGTCGGCGGCGGACACGCTGCGGCGGATCGTGGCCGAGACCGCGGCGCCGCCGCGGTCGGTCCGTCCGGACGTCCCCCGGGACCTGGAGGCGATCTGCCGGAAGTGCCTGGCGAAGGACCCGGGCCGGCGGTACCCGGACGGGGACGCCCTGGCGGCGGACCTGGGGCGGTTCCTGTCGGCCCAGCCGACCCTGGCCCGCCCGGTCCGGTGGCCCGAGCAGGTCGGGATGTGGGCCCGGCGGAACCCGGTGGTGGCCACCCTGGGGGGGCTGGCGACCACGAGCCTGGTGCTGCTGGCGGCCATCGGCTGGATGTACCAGCGGGACCTGGCCGAGAATAATGTCGCCCTCCAGGCCTCGCTCGCGCGCGAACACGCCGCCGCACTGACCGCCGACCGGCAGCGGGATCTGGCGGTCGACCGGTTCCGGCTCCTCCGCCGCCGGGCGTACCTGGCCGAGATCCGGGAGGCCGCGGGCCTGGCCGACCGGGAGGTGCTGACCGACCGGTCGATCGGCGCGTGGGACCCGGAGCACGGGGAGGACCTCCGCGGGTTCGAGTGGCGGTATCTCACCCGGCTGGCCCGGGCGACCCGGACGTGGCCGGGGCACCAGGGGCCGGTCAGCCTGGGGCGGGTGACGGACGACGGGAGGTGGGTGGCCACGGTCGCGGGGCGGGAGGTGCGGCTCTGGGACATGGCGACCGGGCGGGTCGCCGCGGGGTGGACTCACTCCTCGGACCTCGACAACCTGGCGGCGGTGTCGGCCGACGGCCGGTTCGTCGCGTCCGTGCCGGTCGACCGCGAGGCCGGGGTGCTCCTGTTCACGCACGGGAACCAGGTCCCGCGGGTCATCGAGAAGACCCGCGGGCTTCCCACGTACCAGATCGAATTCGCCGCAAACGACCACCTCCTGGTGGTCGCCGGGCCGACCCTCGGCGTGTACGACGCCCCGACCGGCACCCTGGTCCGGACGCTCGGCCGGGACCGGCACATCGTCGGTTTGATGGGTGTAAACCCGGACGGACTCACGGCAATAGTGAATTATTTCCCCACGGACCCGACCCGCTCCGCGAGCTCCGTCGTCCGGTACGACATCCCGTCCGGCCGGGAACACAAAGAAGGGACCGTCCCACCCCGTATGGGCCTGACGGCACTCTCGTCGGATGGCCGGTATCTCGTTCTCAACACCCTGGACAAGAAAGAAAGCCAGGTCTGGGATGTGGCGGAGCTAGAGGTACGAGCCACGTTCCGATTCCCGGCCGGCGGACCGGCGAAGAGCGCCGACCGGCTGGCCGACGGCCGGCTGGCCGTGGCCACCTGGCCCGACCCGGCCGGGGGGGGCCGCGAGATCGAGCTCGCGGTCTGGGACCCGCGCGACGGCCGGTGGGCAACCAGCCGGGTAATCCCGCCCTGTCTGGTGCAGTCAGTGCGGTTTCGGCCGGACGGCCGCGGGCTGTTGGTCGGGGGTATGGATTCGATGGTCCACATGATGGAACTGGTCCGGCCGGCCCCGGAAGCCGGGTGGCCGGTCGGCGGGAAGTACGAGGCCTGGGCGGTCGCCGTCTCTCCGGACGGGCGGACGATCGTCACCGGGGGGGACGACCACGCGGTCCGGGTGTGGGACGCCCGGACCGGGGCGTGCCGGGCTGCCCGGACTGACCACGGGGCGCTGGTCACGGCGGCCGCCTTCGCCCCGGACGGCGGGTGGTTCGCGACCGGCAGTTTCGACGGCCGGGTCGTCGTCCGGGACCCCCGGTCCGCCGCCCCCCGACAGGTCCTGGCGCACGGCCACATGGTCCGCACGCTGGCCGTATCCCCGGACGGCCGCGCGGTGGCCGCGGCAGGGGAGACCGGGGCGGTGAGCGTGTGGGACGTCGGGAGCGGGCTGCTCCGGTATCGGCTGGACGGGACCGGGGGGCGGGTCCACGCGATCCTCTTTTCCGCCGACGGGAAGGCCCTGCTTGCCGCCCCATCGGAGACCGAGATGGTGTGGTGGGACGGGGCGACCGGGCGTCGCGTACACGGGGTCAACCTGCGGCTCCGCCCGAGCTGCCTGGCCCTCTCGCCGGACGGGCAGACCCTGGCGGTCGGGTACGAGACAGGGCAGGTCGTCTTTCTCGACGCCGCCACCGGCCAGGAACAGCTCCGGGCGTGTGGGTCGCATTCCCGGCTCAACGCGGTGGCGTTTTCGCCGGACGGGAAAACGCTGGCCGCGGGGGCCGTGGACGGGTCGGTCCGGCTGTGGCACGTCGGCACCGGGACCGAGCTGTTCGCGATCGCCCGCGGCGGCCCCCAGGTGAACGGGGTCGCGTTCGCCCCGGACGGGTCGTTCCTGGCCGCCACCCGGCACGACGGCCGCCTCCTGCTCTGGCCGGCGGGCGATCCGGCACCGGCCGGCTGGTAGTCAGCCGACGTACACCCCGTCGGCGAGGGGGGCGGTGCCGAACGGGGCGAGCTCCTGGAACGTGCCCGGCTCCCCGCTCCCGGTGAAGTTCTTCCCGAGGTACACGCGGACGTCGCCCACGTCCCCTGCTCCCGACCCGACCACCACGTCTGCCCGGGCGTCCCCGTCGGCGTTCTTCGCCGCCACCCGCACCCCGCCCCGGTCCGCCGAGTTGGCGGCGACGAAGAAGTTGGCGACCGGGCTCGCCTGGGCCCCGCCCACGTTCCCGGCCGCGACGAGCTGGCCGGACAGGATGAATACCCGCGGGGCGCCCCCCGGCCCGCCGCCGAAAATCAGGTCGGCGAACCCATCCCCGTTGACATCCCCGGCGGCCACGAACACCCCGTTCCGGAGGGTGGTCGCGTCCGCCCCCGGGAACGCGAAGAAGTCGTTCACCAGCCTGATCGGGGTGGTGAACAGGGTGGTCCCGTTGAAGATGGCGGCCCGGGGACCGCCCCCGAATCCGGCGGCCACGATCAGGTCCGCGGTCCCGTCCCCGTTCACGTCCCCGACCGCGGCCCGGGCCCCGCCGCGGAAGTTCGGGTCGTCGATCCCGAAGAAGTTCGCCCGGGTCGTCAGTCCGGCCGGCAGCAGGCTGAAGATGCTGACCCGGGGCCCGCCGCCCTGATCCGGGGTGACCACGAACGCCGCCCGGCCGGTGGCGTCGAAGGCCCCGGCGGCCACGAACCCGCCCCCGGTGAAATTCCCCCCGAATGGGTCGAACGGGGCGACGAGGAGGGTGCTGTTGTCCGCCCCGGAGACGACCGCGACCCGGATCGGGACGCCGGGGCCGGTGACCAGAATGGTGTCCGGGAACCCGTCCCCGTTCACGTCCGCCACCGCCGTCCGGACGTCCGCGCCGAGACTCCCGAACGGGTTGAGGGTGGCCGCCGGGGTGGCCGAGTAGTGCCCGGTGGCGGGGTTCGGGGTGAACACGACCGCCTGCCCGTTCGGGCCGCCGACGGCCAGCGCGGCGGGTTCCGGTGGGACCGCGGTCAGGGCCACGTCGACCCCGCTCCCGCCCTGGTAGGTGATCCGGAACGGGCGCCCGCCCGACACGATCGCCCCCTCCGGCAACCCGGCGAACGTGCCCGCGATCGGCCCGCCGCCGGTGTTCTTCAGGACCACCACGACGGTCCCGACCGGGACCGGGCCGGACAGGGTGAGGGTGAGTGCGGCCCCGCCCAGGTTAGCCGGCCCGACGGTCGTTAATGGGGTGGTCGCCGGGCCGACCTGGGCGTCGAACGACGCCCCGGCCGCCAGGGAGAGCGGCCCGACCGTCCCGGCCCCGCCCAGGGCGCCGCCGGCGGACACCGTGACCGCGCTCTGGGGCTGGCTCCCGTTCACGACCAGGGTGCCGGCGGTCACGGTGGTCGCGCCGCCGTAGGTGTTCGACCCACTCAGCACCTCGGTCCCGGTCCCTACCTTGGTCAGGGTGCCGTTACCGGAGATCATCCCCCCGAAGGCCTGGCTCGTGTTGTCCGTCCCGGTGGTGAGGGAACTGCCGGGGTTCAGTACGACACCGCCGCCCCCCTGAAGAGAGCCGATCGTCAGGGTTGTGGCAGTCACCTGGAGGGTGGCCGTGGCGGCGACCGCGACGGCACTGTTGACGCCGAGGGCGCCGGGGTTCGCCGCGATCACGGTCCCCGCGGCGATGGTCGTGGCACCGGTGTAAGTGTTCGCCCCGGACAGGGTGAGCGCGCCGGCACCTTGCTTGGTGAGAGTCGCCCCGGGCCTGCTCACGGGCCCGGCGATGGTCCCGGCCCCGGTGTCGTTGACCGCGACCCCGGCACTCGTCGCGATCGCGCCCGCGGTCAGGGTTCCCGTGGTGATGCCGAGACTGGTCAGGGCGGTGCCCCCGCCGACCGCGCCGTTCAGGGCGGTCGCCCCGGTCGTCGTGAGGGTCAGCACATGACCCCCGTCGATCGTGCCGGTGAACGTGATGTTGCCGGCGCCGGTCGCGACGGCCACGTCCGTCCCCAGCGAGACGGCCGGGTTCACGGTCAGGCCGGCGTTGTTGGAGGTGGAGACGCCGGCGTTGAGCGTGACCCCGCCGCCCCCGGGTGCCCCGATCGTGACCCCGGCCGTCACCCCGGCCGGGTTCGTGGCCGCGCTGACGGTGATGGCCCCGGTGGTCGCGTCGCCGATCGCCAGGAACCCGGCGGTGATGGTGCCGAGGTCCGTGGCATCGAGCCCGAGGGTGCCGGGGCCGCCGGCCCCGCCGATGTTGATCGCGGTCCCGGGCGTGACGGGCCGGATGGTGACCGTCTGGGTCCCGGTGCCCCCGCCCTTGATCGTCGTTCCGGCGGACGCGGACAGGCTGTCGGCGGCGATCGTCAGGCCGCCGGTCCCGCCGCTGGAAAGAGTTCCGGACGTGAGAAGATCGACGCCGAAGGCGCTGGTACCTCCTCCGGCAACGCCGGTGACGGACACGGCCCCGCCGCCCGAAGCGATCATTGAGATCGCGTCGATGACCAGTACTCCGATGTTGGCGTTCCCGGTGGTGGGCCCGCCGGTTCCATTCACGGTCACGGTCCCGGGCCCGCCGGCCGTGATCGTCCCGCCGGTATGGACGATTACCCCGGCGTTGTTCCCGCCCGCCCCGGTCCCGCCGCCGTGCCCGGTCACCGACACCGCCCCGCCCCCGGACGTCAGCACCGAACCCGTGCCGGCGACCTCCACACCGTATTCGAAGTCCCCGGTAGTGGTCCCGCCGGTGCCGGCCACGGTCACGGTCCCGGCCCCGCCGGCCGTGATCACCCCGCCGCCCTCGATGCTGACCCCATAATTCTGCGCGCTCGCCCCGGTCCCGCCGCCGTGCCCGGTCACCGACACCGCCCCGCCGCCCGACGTCAGCGCCGAGTTCGCATCTATCACGAACACCCCGATGTTGATGTTCCCGGCGGTGGCCCCACCGGTGCCGGCCACGGTTACGGTCCCGGCCCCGCCGGCCGTGATCGTCCCGCCGGCCTGGATCATGACCCCGTAGTTCTGGTCGCCCGCCCCGGTCCCGCCGCCGTGCCCGGTCACCGACACCGCCCCGCCCCCGGACGTGATCTTCGAACTCGCGTCGGTGACGAGCACCCCGAAATCAAAGCTCACGATGGTGGTCCCGGTGGTGATCCCGGTGGTGGTCCCGCCGGTCCCGGTCACGGTCACGGTCCCGGCCCCGCCGGCCGTGATCGTCCCGCCCGCCTGGATCATGACCCCGTAGTCCTGGGTACTCGTCCCGGTCCCGCCGCCGTGCCCGGTGACGGACACTGCTCCGCCACCCGACGTCAGCGCCGAGTTGGCCTGGAAGACGAACACCCCGTAGTTGAAGTCCCCGGTGGTGGTCCCGCCGGTCCCGGCCACGGTCACGGTCCCGGCCCCGCCGGCCGTGACCGCCCCGCCCGCCTGGGTGTGAACCCCGTAGTTGTGGGCACTCGTCCCGGCCCCGCCCCCGTGCCCGGTGACGGATACCGCCCCGCCCCCGGACGTGATCTTCGAACTCGCGTCGGTGACGAACACCCCGATGTTGACGTCCCCGGTGGAGGTCCCGCCGGTCCCGGTGACGACGTCCGTTCCGGTGCTGCCGCCGCCGACGACCCCGCCGGTGCGGACCTCGACGCCGAACTGACGGCCGCCGGGGTCGGTCCCGCCCCGGCCGAGCACGGTCACGACCCCGGTACCGGTGCTCCGGACGGTCGCGTTATTGACATCCACCCCGACGAAGTTACCGGCCGTCGGCGTCGCCTGCTGGTTGGCCGACAGCGTCAGGTTGCCGCTGGTCGTGCTGACCGCCGCCCCGCTGGTGACCGCGATGGTGCGGTCGGTCTGGACGCTGAGAGACGAGCCCCCGAAGGCCGAGGCCCCGGAGAAGACGACCCCGGCCGAGCCGTTGTCGAGAACGACGAGGAACGTGTTCGCATAGCTATTCGCCCCGCTGTCGGTGAAGGCGACGCTCGTGCCGGGGGCGGAGTCGGTGACGTTGATCGCCGTCGTGAATGCCGCGATCCCGGCCGCGGTTACTGTCAGCGTGGCCGTCCCGTTGCCCGACACGGTGCCCGAATCCGTCCCGGTCCAGGTGCCGCCCGTCAGGCCCAGGGTGTAGCTGCTCCCGTTCGAGACGACGGCGACGTGCTCGTTCGCGGTATTCAGGTCGAGGGTCAGCTGCGCCCCGGCCGCCGCGAACGTGGCCGGGGTGACGCGGTCCTCCAGCACCTCGAGCCGTCCGCCGACCGACCGGGGTTGCGCCCCGGCCTTCCGGATCGAGACTTTGGCCCGCGGTCGGAAGACGTGGAGCAGGAGGCGGCGGACCGGGTGGTTCGCGGTCATGGACGGCACCTTGTAGGGCGAGGATCCCAGCAGGAGATGTCAGGAAGGACTGACCGACCGGCCCGGGGCGACACCGGCGGCCGACGACCCCGCCGAAGACAGAAGACCTGTTCTATCACTACCCGGCGTCGGAAGTCCAGATTCGATCGGGGTCGTTATAAGTAAGACAATCTCTAGCGTGATCGACTATTTGTTCGTCTACGACGCCGCGGAACCGACCGCTCGCGGGGCGAACTGGTGCAGGAAATGGTTTTCAGCCCCCACCCCGGGCGTTGTCCGGGGTTCAAGGCTCTCACCCCGTTTGGGGTGAAACCTGTCCTGATTTTGGTTGAGAGAGGGTGAGTTGCCGGGGGCGTTGCAACGTGAAGTGCAGGGGGCTCGGGCCGACACCGAGGGCGGCGCTACTGGAACCGGAAGTGTCCCGGACGGCCTGACATCCTGTCGCTCACGCCACTCACCTCGCGGGGGCTTTCCGCTTCGTCATCCGGACCCGATTCCCGACGGGGTTGTACGACACCTCGTCCATGAACATCTGCATCAGCATCATGCCCCGGCCGCACGGCCGGAGCAGGGCCTCCGGGTCGGTCGGGTCGGGCACCTTCGCGGTGTCGAATCCCGGGCCCTGGTCGGAGATCACGAACGTCGCCCCGGCCGGGGTCAGGTGAACGCCCACCCGGACCCGCCGGTCCCGGTACGGCGCCTCCCGCCGCCGCTCGGCCGCGAGCGCGTTGAAGGCCTCGTCGCTTTCCTGCTTGAGGTCCGAGCTGACCTCCAGGTTCCCGTGGTAGATCGCGTTCAGGAGGGCCTCCTCCAGGGCGATCCCGGCCCGCATGGTCGCGTTGTCGTCGCAGACGCCGAAGGCCGCCAGGTCGTCCCGGAGCAGCCCCACGAGCGGGCTGACGAGGGTCGGGTCGTTGTCCAGAACGAAGCGGAGGGTCTTGCGCCTCAGGCACCCGAGTGCCCGGTCGCGGCTCGCGCTCGTCCGAGATGCGGCGAAGACCTGGACGACGGCGGGGACCAGATCGACCGCCCGGTTCCGCTTGGTCACGTAGCCGGCGGCCCCGGCCCGGAGGGCGGCCACGGCCACCTCCTCGCTCCCCTGCCCGGTCATCAGGATGACTGGGAGGCGCGGGTACAGGGTTCGGATCTGTACGACCAGGGCCAGCCCGTCCATCCGGGGCATCTGCAGGTCGGTGAGAACGACCTGGGGCACCGCCTGGGCGACCGCCTCGAGGGCTTCGACCCCGTCCCCGGCGTAGCCCACCTGCCACTCGCCGTCCTGCTCCAGGAGCCGACCGGCCACCCGCTGGTCGATCTGGGAGTCGTCCACGACCAACACGACCGGCCGGCCGGCCGGTTCCCCGCCCGGGACCGGGAAGACCTCAACGGGCTGCATGACGAACCCTCGGCCGGGGGTCAGACGGGACCCGAAGTGGCCCCCAACGCGGCGACGAACAGCGACAACTCACGGTCCAGAGCGGCCAGCGCACCGGCGGCGGCCGGGAGGTCGCCCACCGCCCCGATCACCTCTAACCGGGCGGCGGCTTCCACGGTGGCCGTCCCGCCGAGACACCCGGCCGACCCCTTGAGGCCGTGGGCCGCCCGCCGGATGTCGGCCGCGTTCCCGGTCGTAACCGCCCGGCGGATGTCACCCAGAACGCGACCCGCGCCGGTGCGGAACAGGCCGGCCAGTTCGGCAAGCAGGGCGGCGTCCCCGTCCACCCGGTCCAGGGCGGTCTCTCGATCATACACGGCGGGCCCGGCGGTCGCACCCGGGGGCCCGGCGGCCGGGCCCGGGGCCGCCGGCCGGGCCGCCACCCGGGCGAGGACTTCCAGCAACTCGTCCCGCACGACCGGTTTCGAAAGGTAGTCGTCCATCCCGGCCGCCAGGCACCGCTCCCGGTCCCCCTTCATGGCGTGCGCGGTGATCGCGACGACCGGCGTCCGCCGGCCGGTTCCCGCCTCGGCCCGGCGGATCAGCCCGGTCGCCTCGAACCCGTCGACCTCGGGCATCTGGACGTCCATGAGGATCAGGTCGAACGGGCGGGCGGCGGCCGCGGCCACCGCCTCCCGGCCGGTGCCGGCCACCGTGATGGTGTGCCCGAGTTTCTCCAACAGCCGGACCGCGTACCGCTGGTTCACCGGCTGGTCCTCTGCCAGCAGTACCCGGAGCGCCCGGGACCGCGCCCCGCGATCGCCCCCGGGCGGCGGCGGGGCGGCGGCCGCTTGGTCCGCCCCGGCTGCGAGTGCGGCGGCCGCCGCGGGGGCTCGCCCGAGCCCGACCTCGAAGCGGAACGTGCTCCCTAGGCCGACCTCGCTCTCGGCCCAGACCCGCCCGCCCATCAGCCCGACCAGCCGGCTGCAGATGGTCAACCCGAGCCCCGTCCCGCCGTACTTGCGCGTGGTCGACCCGTCCGCCTGGACGAACGGGTCGAAGACCGCCTGGAGCCTGTCGGCCGGGATGCCGATCCCCGTGTCGGACACGGCGACCCGCAGCCGGTAGCCGTCCGCCCCGGCGTCGGCCTCGGCCCGGATGACCACCTCGCCCCGGTCGGTAAACTTGATCGCGTTCCCGACCAGGTTTGTGAGCACCTGGCGGAGCCGGACCGGGTCCCCGGTCACCACCCCGGGCAGGTCCGGGGCGAGGGCGCAGATCAGCTCGAGCCCCTTCTCGTGGGCCCCCCGGGCCAGCGCCTTCAGGGTGTCCTCCACGAGGTCCCGGAGGACGAGGGGGGTCGGGTTCAGGTCGAGCTTCCCCGCCTCGATCTTGGAGAAATCGAGGACGTCGTTGATCACCCCGAGGAGGGCTACGGCCGACGACTTGACCAGCCCGAGCGACTCCCGCTGGTCCCGGGTCAGGTCGGTCTCCAGCACCAGCTCGGTCATCCCGAGGATGCCGTTCATCGGGGTCCGGATCTCGTGGCTCATGTTCGCCACGAACTCGCTCTTCGCCCGGCTCGCCCCCTCCGCCGCGTGCTGGGCCTCCTTGAGGTCGGTCACGTCGGTCCGGAGGCTCACGAGCCCGCCGTCCCGGGTCCGCCGGTCGCTGACCCGGATCCACCGCCCGCCGTGCTGCTGCTCGCTCGGGCTCGCCGGCGCCCGGTGGGCCGCCAGCTGTCGGGCCACCCACTCGTCGGCGGTCGGCCCGGCGGGCGGGCCTCCCCCGGCCCGGCAGAACGCCCGCAGGATGTCCTCGGACCAGGCCCCCGGGACCATGTCCGCGGCCACCGCCGGGTAGATTTCTTTATACCGGGTGTTACAGACGATGAGCCGTTCGTCCGGGCCGTACATGACGATCCCGGCGTCCAGACTTTCGATCGCGTCCAGCAGCTGGCCGCGGGTCCGGCGGAGGTCCTCCTCGGCCTGCTTCCGGGCCGTGATGTCCTTGATCTGCGAAACGAAATACAGCGGCTGGCCGGCCGCGTCCCGGACCAGGGAGACGTTGAGGAGGACCCGCACGACCCGGCCGGATTTGTGGTAGTACCGCTTTTCCATCGCGTACGTCGGGATGTCCCCGGCCAGGATCTGCCCGACCAGGGCGACGTCGGCCGCCAGGTCGTCCGGGTGGGTGATGTCCTGGAAGGTCCGGGTCCGGAGCTCCTCCTCCGTGTACCCGACGATCTCGCACAGCGACCGGTTCACCCGCAACCAGTGCCCGTCCGGGGCGACCAGGGCCATGCCGATCGCGGCGTGTTCGAACGCCCCCCGGAACCGCTCGACACTCTCCCGCAGGGCCTCTTCCGTCCGGGCCCGTTCCACCCGCTGGCCGACCTGCCCGGCCAGCCCGTCCAGCATCGCCTGGTCGTCCGCCCCCAGTGCGGCGGGCCGTGAGGTCACGAAGTCGATCACCCCGACCACCCGGCCGCCGACCACGACCGGGAAGGCGACGGCCGACCGCAGCCCGGACCAGGCCGCCGCCCAAAGGAATTCGGGATCCCCGCTCAGGTCCGGGACGTGATGGGGGCGGCCGGCGACCCAGACCCGGCCCGGCAATCCCTGGCCGCGGGCCAAGGTGAAACCGGCGCTCGCCCCGGCAAAGTCCGCCGCGGCCGGGACGTGCCACCCGGCGACGAACCGGAGGGTCAGCCCGTCGGCCGCCGCCTGCCAGTACTCGCCGACCTCCCAGCTCATGTGCCGACACACGGCCTGGAGGACGGTCGAAACGGCGTGCGAGAGAGAGGAGGCGGCCAGTGCCTGGGCGGCGGCGTGCTGGATCTGGGCCCGCCGCCGGACCCGGACCTGGTCCGTGACGACCTCGGTGAACAGGATCAGTCCGCCCACCCCGCCGGCGGCGTCCGGCCACGGCTGGGCCTCCCACCGGAGGTAATCGACGGCCCCGTCCGGCCGGGTGAATGTGTCCTCCGCACGCTCCTCCGACGCCCCGGCCAGGCAGCGGGCGTGGACCTCCTCCCACCGCCCCGGGTAGTCCGGGAACGTGGCGGCGAGTGACCCCCCGGTCAGGTCGCCGTCGCCCAGCCGGAAGTCGGTCTGCCACCGGCGGCTGTACGCGAGGTACCTCATCTCGCGGTCGAACATGGCCACCGCCGCCGGGGCGGTGCGGACGAACTGCCGGAGCCGTTCCTCGCTGGCCCGGAGCGCCGCCTCCGCCCGCTTCCGCTCGGTCAGGTCGTGCCACACCACGAGCAGGACGGACGCTCGGTTGAGTTCGACCGGGGTGAGGGTAACCTCGCACGGGAACACGTCCCCGTCCGTCCGCCGGTGCCACCAGTCGAACCGGTGGTGCCCGGTCCGCCGGGCGGTCGCGTCCATCTCGACGCACTTTTCCAGGGACCGCCGGCCGTCCGGCTGGAACTCGGGGGACAGGACGGCGGGGTGCAGACCGAGGACTTCGGCCTTGTCCTTGCAGCGGAGCATGTCCACCGCGGCCCGGTTGCAGTCGATGATCCCGCCGGCCTCGGCGAACAGCAGGTGGGCGTCCGACGAACACTCGAACAGGACCCGGAGCGTCTCCTCCCCCCGCTTGATGGGGGTGATGTCGACGACCGTCCCGACGAACCCGGTCGTGGCCCCGGCGGCGTCCCGCAGGGCGACCGCCCGGGTCATCGCCCAGGCCACGCCCCCGTCCGGGTGGACGAACCGGTACTCCAGGGCCATGCACCCGCCCGAGGCGACCGCGGCCTGCCACGCCCGCGTGACCCGGGCCCTGTCGTCCGGGTGGACGGCGGTGATCAGCCCGGCGGTGGGAACGTCGGCGGGCACGCCCGCGATCGCGCACAGGCGGTCGTTGATGTAGGTCCGCCGCCCGGCGGCGTCCGTCTCGAAAATCCCGACCGGGGAGTGGCTGGCCAGGGTCCGGAATCGGGCCTCGCTCGCCCGCAGTTCCTCCGTCCGGCGGGTGAGTTCGGTGGTCCGATCCAGGACCGCCTGCTCGACCGCTTCGTGGGCCCGCTCCAGGCCGGCCCGGCGGTGTGCACTCGCCCTCATCTCCCGCACGCTCAGGCGGACCGCGACGGCGAGGAAGGCGCACTCGAACACCATCCAGACGACGTACTCGACCCACCGCCAGTCGGCCCCGTCCGCCGTCCCGTAGATCGAGACCGGCCACAAGTACCCCTGCGCGAGGTGGTCGGCGGTGACCACGGCCGCGCCCGTCATCAGGACCCGCGGGTCGCGGTAGATCGACAGGAAGGCGAGCGACCCGAACACGTGGAAGTGGGCCTCGATCCGCCCGGCCAGGAGGTGGATCAGGACCGCGCCGATGACCATTTGTGCGACCGCGACGACGTGGCGGGTCAGGACCCGGGTCGGGCGGGTGACCGCGAGCCGGACGGCGTACACAACGACGACCCCGCCGAGTCCCACGGCGATCCAGACGTGCGGGTGGGCCCGGCCGGCCACCCCGGTCCAGATGGACGGAGAGACCCAGGCGGCGAGGGCGACCGCCGCCGCCCACTGGACGACCAGGAACCGGGCGAACAGTCGGCTCGTCCGCCGGCACAACCGGTCGAATTCGTCCCCGAACAGTTCGTCCCCTCGGGAAAGAAGGGCGGGGTCGATCCGCGGCCCGGGCTCGGCAGTCATGGACGGCCCCAACAGGGCGACCCGGCGGAAGACGGCCTCCGCCGGCCGGGGTGAAAGGTCATGGGACGAAGCACCGGTCCGGAGGGCGGCGAACCCGCGGCTACCGGGCCGACCTGCCAGTTCCGACGACGACATCCCGTGTAGCCCGGTACTGCCAAGGCCGCGGCTTGACTGTTCCGGCCTGACGGGCGGCGAAGACTCTCACGGGACGAAGCGGGATGTGAATACCATAGCTCAAAGGACGTGCCGCGCGCGGGAGCATTTAGGTGGAAGGCGAATTCGACCCCGGAAGTGAAACCGAGGGTCTCGATCTTTGAGCGGCGGGCTCGTTCCGTTGCCCGGCGCGGAGGTCGGCCGCCCGGGTTCGGACACCGGCACCAACTCGGGTCAGTAATGACCGCGCCCCAGCTGCTCAGGTCGCACCGGGTCGACTACGCCGGAAGAGCTGAAACCCTGCACCACTGACCGGACCCCGTCGACGGTAGCGGATCACCGCCGGGAGCGACAATTTCTCTCTTTCTTTGTGTACGGATGCCGACTATACTTTCATCCATGATGGACAGGTGTAACGATTCATCCGGTGGCCCGGGTGAGACCCGGCGGGTCGATCGCGAACCCCGACACCCTCCCGTACCCAGGAGCCGAGCGTCCGTGGAGGAACCCCGGCCGACCACCCCACCTTACCCGGAGCCCGCCATGACCGAGAGCACCCCCCTGACGGCCAAGCAACAGGCGATCTACAACTTCATCCGCAAGCACATCGAGACGAAGGGCTTCCCGCCGGCCATCCGGGACATCTGCGAGGCGTTCTCGATCTCCTCCCCGAACGGGGTGATGTGCCACCTGAAGGCGCTCCAGAAGAAGGGGTACATCAACCGGGTCGAGAAGCGGGACAACAAGCAGCGGGCGCAGGCCCGGGGGATCACGATTCCCGGCGTGTCGGCGGGCGGGTTCAGCCTCCCGCTCCGCGGCGTCGTGGCCGCCGGTCGGGCGATCGAGGCGGAGGAGCAGGACGACCACCTGGAACTGCGGGACATGTTCGGCGGGGACGACCTGTACGTGGTCAAGGTGAAGGGCCAGTCGATGATCGACGGGCACATCGCCGACGGCGACTTCGTCGTGATCCGGAAGCGGGAGACGTGCGAGAACGGGGAGAAGGTGGTCGCCATGGTGGACCGGGCGATGACCCTGAAGAAGTACTACAAGAAGAAAGACCAGATCCGACTGGAGCCGATGAACGCGACGATGGAGCCGATCGTGGTCGACCCGGCCCGGCAAGACGTCCACATCCTCGGGGTGCTCGCGGGCGTCATCCGGAAGTGTTGAGACGGAAGGCGGGCCGGCGGCAGCGCCTCGCCTGGATCGGCCGGTTCCGGCGGACCGTCGTATCGGCCCGCCCCTCGCAAGCCTTTCAACACATCAAGAAGCCCCTCAATCTCGCGCCGTACCCACCCACCCCGGGACTGCGGCCAGGTTATTGGAGGCGTTTTCGACAACTTCTCGGATCAGAACCGGCGAGAGACGGCTTTGCACGCCCGAAGGGGGTTCACAGCCCGATGTCCCTGCGCCATGTCACATGCCACCCTTCCTCCGTTACCGTCGTCCCCACGACCGGAGGGCGGCGATCCACACCGACAGTCCGGAAGTGACGGCCCGAACATCACTTTTCCCGAGGCGGCCGGGCGATCGGGCTTCCGCTAAACCCAATCCGGTGCTACGCTATCATGTGAGAGCGGCCGGTTCTCCGGCCCCGTTTCCGATCCGTCCCGGCACCGCCTCGCCCGACAGACCGTGGAAACGAACGGCGGGAACCTTTACACTCTCATTTCGCCTCTCCCAAACGGCTCAGGAGAGCTGTAATGATGGCGTTACGGATGACCCGACCGGATACCGATCGCCGATGCCAGACCCGGGGAACACGCCGGGTGGGGTCCCTGAGGGGACTGGCGATGTGGCTGGGTGTGGTTCTGGTCGGGATGACGGGGTGCAGCGGGGAATCACAGGACGGGGGCCTCGGCGGCGTCCCGAGCCCGGACCCGTATCGCCCGTCCATGACTCAACTGCCGGCGCCGGCACCTGATCGGATCGTCTATAAGGGTGGGACGCTGACGATGTACGATCTGCCGGCGGGCCGGTGGATGGTGCAACGGCCCGGAGCTCCGTACCCGTACCCGATCGGGCCGAAGCACACATTGCCCGAGGGTTTGGACGCGGAGAACATTTTCGTCTACTACTGCCGGCCGGGCGGTCAGCAGTCCGGACACGTGTCGCTGGCCCAGATCCAGGCCGCCGGGCGGGAGCACGACAGTCAGATTCGGTAACCCTCCCTCACCCTTGGCGGGAAATCCGAATTTCGAAGTACGAAACCCGAAGCAAACCCAAATCCCAATACTGAAACAAGCCCCGAGCCGAATCTTCCCTGGCTCGGGGCTTGTTTCAGTATTGGGATTTCGGATATTTGAATGTGTTTCGGGTTACGTGCTTTGAATTTCGGATTTCCCGATCTGTTTCGGATGCGGTGATGTTCCGAGACGTTTCCGACCAGATCGCCCACAACCCACCGGGCCGGTATTCCGGGGTGGCGGTGGCGGACGTGGACGGGGACGGCCGGTTCGAATTCGTGGTGGCCGGGTTCGCGGGCCCGAACCGCGTGCTGAAGTGGGCGGGCGGCCAGCTGCGGGACATAGCCCCGCCCGTACTCGCCGACCCGGACCGGCAGGCAGTCGGGGTCACGGCCGCCGACCTCGACGGGGACGGGGCCGAAGAGCTGTACGTCCTCAACACCGACACGTTCACCGGGCCGAAGTGGTTCGCTGACCGGCTGTTCAAGCGGGCCCCCGACGGCCAGTGGGAAGACCTGTTCGCCCGGCCCGCAAACCGCCCGGTGTGGAACCTCGCCGCCGGGCGCGCCGTGGCGGCGATCGACCGCCGGGGCGGCGGCCGGTACGGGTTCTTCGTGGCGAACTGCGGGCAGCCGGCCCGGCTGTACGAGCTCGGCCCCGCCGGCCTGCTGGTGGACCTCGCCCCGCCGCTGGAGCTGAGTCGCGCCGCCGGCGCGTGGGGGGTACTCGCGGCCCCGCTCTTCGGGGCCCACACGGACCTCTTTTGCGCGAACGAAGGCGGCCCCAACTTCCTGTTCCGCAATCGCGGTAACGGGACGTTCGAGGAGTGCGCGGGCGGCCTCCAGCTCGCCGACCCGGACGAACACGGGCGGGCGGCGGCGGCGGTGGACTTGGACGGCGACGGCCGGCTCGACCTGTGTTGGGGGAACTGGGAGGGGCCGCACCGGCTGATGGTCCGCCGGGCGGACCGGGCGGCGTGGCGGGACCGGGCGACGCCGGGGTTGGCTTTCCCGTCGGCGGTGCGGACGGTGATCGCGGCCGACTTCGACAACGACGGGCACGACGAGCTCTTCTTCAACAACGCCGGCGAACCGAACCGGCTGTTCCGAATCCTGGCGGGCGGGGGGCATGAGCCCGTGGAGGCTCACACCCTGACCATGCTCGACGCGGGCGACGCGGCAGAACCAGACGGGCCCGGTACGGGGGCGGCGGTCGCAGACATTGATGGCGACGGGGTGCTCGAGCTGCTCGTGGCGCACGGGGAATCGAGCCCGCAGCCGCTGGGCGTCTACAAGGCCCGGGGCACGGCCGGGAACGGGTGGCTGCGGGTCCTTCCGCGGACGCGGTTCGGAGCCCCGGCCCGGGGGGCGGTGGTGCGGGCGGGGATCGGCGGGCGGGTGATGGTGAAGGTGATTGACGGCGGGAGCGGCTTCATGTGTCAGATGGAGCCGGTCGCTCATTTCGGCCTCGGCCGCGCAACGCGGGTCGACCGGGTGACGGTAACGTGGCCGGACGGCGCAGCTCTGGCGCTGCCCAACCCGGATTTGAACTGCACGTACTCCGTCCCGTACCCGGGGAGCTGACTCACGCCGCGGCCGGCTGTGGGACCGGGCCGACCATGTGAACCAGAATGCCGAGGAGCCGGTCGACCTGGGCGATTGTGTACTCGGCCAGGTCGATGCTCACCCGCCCGCCACTCAGCTGGAGGAATTTCCACAGGCTGCCGGTTGTGACGCACCCGAAGACCGGGTCAGAGGGGGCGTTGTGCCGACGGTTGTACTGGACTACCCCTTCCATTGCCGCGATACATTGCCCGAGACCGTCCGGGATGCTGTCCCGCTTGGCCTCAAATATGAGGACCTCTGGGGCGCCGATCATCGCCCGTTGAGGGCCGCGGCTGATGACGAAGTCGCAATACCCGGTCAGCCGGGTCCGCCTCGAACTCCACCCCGGCATTCAGGCTAATGTGCCCGCGATACCGCCCCCAGAGGTCGAGTAGTACAGGGCCGACCATCCAGATCATCCGGGCGACTTCACTGTGGGCGGCCGGGCCGAGCTGGGCACCGGGCGGGAGGGCGGCCTTGACCGGTTCGCCGGGTGATATCGGTGGGATGTGGGCGTACATGTCGGGGATGGTTTCCTCGGTAAGACCGAGTTGTGGAACCACGTCCGGGTAGGTGAATCGCGAAACGACATCGCCGGTTCTCCGCGGGTGCGGGCATTTTACCACACGTGGACCGTGACCCGTCCGGTCAAACCACCTTACACCCCGGCAGCCGCCGCGCGAGTTCGACCCGCACGTCGACCGTGTCCGCCCGCGGGGGGAGCGACACGAGCTTCAGTTTCCTCAGCTTGGTGAGGTATGGGACCACCGTCTGCGATACATTCCTCGCGTTCGCCAACCCGACCGCTTCCAGGTTTGGGAACCGGTTGAGCAGCAAGGCGACGCCCGAATCCGTGACCGCCGTGTCCGCCAGGCCGACCGCCATGAGGCCGGGCAAGGCCGCGAGATGGGCAAGCCCCGCGTCGGTCACCTTCCCACACCCGGAAAGGTCGACCGCTTCCAAGCGCGGAATCTGGGTGAGGGAGCGGAACTTGGCCAACGTCGAATCGGTGGTCTCGTCCGGGGGGAGGGCGAGCCGATACGTCTCGTCCGGCTTCACCGTCACTTCACCCGGCAGGCGGCCGGGCTGAGCCGCCCATGCGACGTCCGGGGTTTCGGTCGGACGGGAGAACCAGATCGCACGGAACGGGATAAGCCACTTCGACTGTGTCACGACAGGCGACCGGGGCGGAACCGGTGCCGCCTGTTGGGGCTGGAGCTTGTCTTTCGGAGGCGCGGGGGGCGTGGGTGCGCTGAAGGGAACAGGAGCGGCCGACGGCTTCGGGGCTGACGGAGGCGCGAACGGGACGTCGCCGCCCTCCATCGGGGTGGGGGCGAACGGCTTCGAAGCTTTGTTCCCCTCTCCCCTTGAGGGAGAAGAGTCAGGGGTGAGGGGATGCCGGGGTGCCTTCCCTTCGGTTTCAGGGGGAGAAGACGCAGGCGCGACCGTCGGCTTCATCACCGGGGCCGCGCGGCGCAGCTCGTCCAGCTTCTCGGCCAACTCTCCCGCGTCCTTCGGGCGGCGGTCCGGCTTCTGGGCCACGCACTTCGTCAGCAGGAGGATGAACCCGTCGCCGGCCCCGGCGTCGCGGAGGTCTTCGGCCGCGTCGATCCCCGGGCCCTGGTCGAGCCGGCCGGTCACCATCTGGTAGCCGATCACCCCGAGGGCGTGGACGTCGTCCCGCGGGTCGGGTGGGCTGCCGGCCCGCTGCTGCGGCGAGGCGTACAGCGGGGTGTACGACCCGCGCAGCGACGTCTCCAGCCACCCGGTCATCAGCGACGCCCCCACCGGGTGGTGGGTCCGCATGTACTCGACCGCGACCCCGCCGATGCCGAAGTCGGTGATCCTGAGCGCGGAATCCGGAGCGCGGAGCGCGGAGCGAGAAGCAGCAGACGAGTCGTCTTCGGGTCTCGACTCCGCGTTCCGCCTTCCGCCTTCCGCATTGACCAATATGTTCGACGGCTTCAAGTCCCGGTGGACGATCGGCGGGGCGAGACGGTGGAAGGTGGCGACGGCGGCGGCGAGCTCGTGCAGGGCGCCGACCGCGGCCCGCTCCCGGTCGGCCGGCGGGAGTCCCTGCCAGCGGTGGATGAGGTCGGTCAGGCTCCCCCCGCCGACGTACTCGTACATCAGCCACGGGGCCTCACCGTCGAGGACCGCGTCCACGAGTGGGACGACGTTCGGGTGGTGCCCCTGGGCCATCACCCGGGCGATCACCTTCCCCTCGTGCGACACCAGCTTCGCCTTCGCGAGCGGGTCGGTACAGAACTTCACCGCCCGGGGGTTCGGGATGAACGAGTGCCGGGCCAGCCAGACCTCCCCGAACCCACCCGCCCCGAGCAGATCGTCGAGCGTCCACCCGGACCGGCCGGGCAGATCGGCCCCGGGGCGAAACTGTGGGACCCGGTGCGGCAGGAGCTTCGCCAGGTCTTCGGGGGTGTTCAAGGCGAAATCGGCCGGGACCGACTTTCCGGACGGGTCGTCGGCCCGCTTCAGCGACTGGCGGACGCAGCCGGGAATCTGGGTCAGGTAGAGTTCGAGCGTCAGCCGGTCCTCGATCGGGGACTGGGCAGCGACCTGGCGGACCGCCTCCCCGGCCGCCCGTTTCACCTCCTCGACCCCGGCGGCCGCGGCCTTCACCAGTTCGTCCCGTAGTTCGGCCACCCGCCGCCGCTCCCGGAACAGCCGGTACGCATCCCCGGCGACGTCGAGCAGGTACGGCCCGCCCGGGACGAACTCGGCCAGCCCGCGGACACCTTTGTTCATCACCGCCTGGGCCACACATTCCATCAGCGCGAGCATGGCGAAGCCCTCGACAGACGCCCACCCGGGCCGACGGGGTCACACCGTTCCCGTTATCATCGGAGTACTATTAGGGACCTTGAAGTGACGGAAGTCCAGGTCGGAGGTGTCACAAAGGCCGTTGAGTGGCCGGGGTCGCCTTCCGTGGCGACCCGTCGGCGGCTATCCGATGTGCTACAAGGAGTAGGATTAGGAGTATCGAGCCCACGGCTCTGGGGGGTTCACGTGTCCATCGGACGGTGGCCCCGTCAGTGGTGGGGTGAACGCCTTCGGGGGGAGCGATAGAGGGTCCCCCGCCCGTCGTGGGCGAGGGACGTCCCGCGGCGACAGGACCTGCGAGCAGTGGTTATTGTGGCGGGCTGGCAGCCGGGCCGCCTTTCGCACCCGGCATCGCAGGAGCGGGGGCCGAGCTCAGCTTCTGTAGCTTTGGGTCGTTCGCATTCTGGACCTTCGGCTGCTTCGAATCGCTGTCCCCGCCACAACCCGCGACGGCGAGAGCGACCAGCACCGGCAAAAGCACTCGACGGATCATGTAAGGATCATCCTCTGAGGGTTCAGCGGGTCGGTCAGTTGTCGTACGTCAGGACTACGCCGTCGGACTTGCCGCAGATCGCGGCCCAAGTCCCGAAATCCAGCCCGGCCGGGTTCTTGAGCGGCCGGACCGAGCCGTCGGCGTAGACGAAGTTTACGACGTTTGTGTGGTTGCTGTTGAAGGTGTACCAGCAGTTCTTGTCGCCGGTGCTGCACAGCCCGAACGCGGTGAACGCGGCCCCGCCGCCCCATGTCCAGGTCGAGATGGTCGAGCCGCCATCAGAACTCCCCCCGGACCACTCGCCGAACATGACCGTGTTGCTCGTCCCATCGGTGATGCCGACGAGCGACAGTTTGCTCTGGAACGTGAACACACCCTTGTACCCATCGCCGTACCGCCAGTCGCCGGCTACGCCGACATAGTTCGACCGGCCGAGGATGACCGCCCCGGGGTTGCCGGAGAAGACGTGACTGCCGTTCGGGCCCCATGCCGTGGGGTAGTCGGTGCCCGGGGTCCCGTAGAAGGAATCCATAATAACCCCCTGGTAGGAAGCCGGGGGCGGGTTCGACGGGCACTGTAGCGTCTTGATCTCGCCCTCGGCCCCGTACCGCGCCGGAGGCCGGGGGGGCGTGGTGCTCCCGGTCGACGGCGGGCGGTTTTGGGACCACCAGTACGGCGTCGAGAGCAGGTTGTAACCGCTGAACAGGTTCTGCTGCTCGATGTAGGGGAGGAGGTAGGTGATCGGCCCCCCACCGCCGGCGTCCATGCCCGCCGGGAGGTAGTTGTTCGCGCTGGCATAGTTGTGGGCGGCGAGACCGAGTTGCTTGAGGTTGTTCTGGCAACTGCTCCGGGCGGCGGCCTCGCGGACTTTCTGGACGGCGGGCAGGAGAAGCCCGATCAGGATCGCGATAATCGCGATCACCACCAACAACTCGATCAGCGTGAAACCGCCGCGCGGGCGCTTCATCAACCCGATCCGGCTGTCATCTCGGTTCACCATCACAAGCTCCGAGTAAATGGAATGAGACCAACAAGTGGGACCTACCCGGGGTCGCCCGGGGATGATCTCCGCGGGCAGGGCGATCTGCTCCGGGGGAGGGAGAGGAGGCGGGGCGGGAGGGCGGAGGGGCGGGGGTCAGGACGACTTCGTCGCATACGTCGGAAGGAGGCTCTCGGTCGTGTCCCGGAGGTGGACGAGCATCGCGGCCCTGGCCGCGGCCGGGTCGCCGGCGAGCACGGCAGTGTAGATCGCCTCGTGTTCCCGGGCGTCGGCCTCGCGCTTGGCGCTCTGCTCGTCCCACCAACTGGCGGGTTGCCGCTCGACCAGGACCGCCCGGAGCAGCTGGAGGAGGTGCCGCAGGACGATGAGCAGGACCTGGT
The DNA here is from genome assembly GCA_028288765.1 of Gemmataceae bacterium. Classification (GTDB taxonomy): domain Bacteria; phylum Planctomycetota; class Planctomycetia; order Gemmatales; family Gemmataceae; genus Urbifossiella. Next base: position 35,953 of record JAQGHQ010000188.1, read on the forward strand.
TGCCGGCGATCCGGGCGAGACCGAGGTGGAACTCCTCGTTGTGCCGCACGTAGGCGTCGTAGTCCCGGCTGTCCGAGTACATGCCCTGGACGGCGTCCCGCACCGGCACGAGGTCCGCCAGGCGGCGGCGGGTTGCCGTCATCCCGACAAGGTCGGTTTCGATCAACCGCCGGGCCTCGAGCAGGTCGAGGAGGTTGTTGTCGTCACCGGTCAGGGTCCGCGGGAGCATCTTCGAGAAGGCCGCGACCAGCGGCGAGAAACTGACCGACTGGACGTACGCCCCCGACCGGGGCTGAACCCGGACCAGCCCGATCGTCTGGGCTTCCAGGAGGGCGTCGCGGACGGCGTGCGGCGGCAGATCCAGCTCGACCGCCAGGTTCTTGATCGAGGGCAGCCGGTTTCCGGTCGTGAGGTTTTTAACTGAAATATACGATATCAATCGGTCTATCGCATTTTCATGCTTTCCGGAACTTATCGCCATGGCGACCTGGAGCAGTGATGGACCAGAGGTCAAATCTGATTAATCAGATGCTATTCCTGATCGGCCCAGATGTCAATTCTGATTTTTCCCCCATCTGAATCTTTCCAGAAAGTCGAGGCCGTACTTGTGGCGGCTTGCGGTCCGAGATTCAGTAGGTTCCTCGCTGCGTCTGTGCGCGGTCGCTGACTCGATGTGCCCTTTCAAGCTCTTTCTCCGGTTGCCTTGGGTCCGGTAGCCTCCCGCCCTCGTCGCCCCGGCTTCTGACAGCGGATCCTCGGGTGGCCGTTATCTACGCGATCTGGGCCCGGCGGTTTGACCCGGGCGAAACAGTCTGTTAAGCTTCGGTAACTAACGGAACCGTGATTTCCCGTCCGGCCCGTAGCTGCCGTGTGCCCCTTCCACACGGCACAAATCCCGACCTCGGGTCGGTGTCAGGGAACCATGCGCTGGTCCGACCGCTCCTCGCGGCACGATCTCGGGTTCGGCCCGTGGGTCGTCAGTTGCTTACTCCTACTCATCCCGACAGCGGTCCTTGGGGCCCTTGCCTACCGCCTGGAGGCGGCGCCGCTGGCGGCCGGGGCGGGGGTCCAGCTCCTATTCGTCCTCGTGTTTCTCCAGGCCCATCCGGTCTGGCGCCCGCCGGTCAGTGCGTCGGTCGTGGTCCTGTACCTCATCGCCCTCGGGTGGGCGTGGCTCCCGACCCGCGGAACGGCCGACTGGGCCGTACACGTCGGGCAGGGTGTATTGTTGCTCGGGGCGGTCGGGCTGGTCGCCCTTCACGACCTGACCCGGACCGGGGCGGAACCCCTGCGGCGGGCGAACAAGTGGTCCCGGCGGATCACCTTCCGGTCGCACTGGCCGCTCCAACTCGCCGACTGCCGGCGGCTGCCGGAGGCGGACGCCTTGCGGGAGGCCGTTGCGGACGAGCCCGGGCCGGCCCTGGCCCTGCTCTCGGACCCCCGCCCGCAGGTCCAGACCGCCGCCCTCGGGGCTTTGGAATATCGCCCGCACTGGCGGCCGGGGGAAGCTGAGTTGGTTCTGAGAGTAGCGAAGGCCTCGCCCGAGCCGGCGGTCCGGGCGGCGGCGGCCTACGCCCTCGCCGGGGTGCGGCCGGCGGAGCTGATCGAGGGGCTCGCCGGGTTCCTCCGCGATCCCGCCCCGGAAGTGCGGCACGCGGCGGCCGAGGCCCTACTCTGGGACGGGGACGCCCGCTGGCCGTCCGCCCGGGACGCGGTCCGGGAGGCCCTCGCCGACCCGAAACTGGCCGCCGACGGGCCGCTGTTCGTCGGGGCGAGCCGCCTGCCGGCCGCGGCCATCGCCGACCTGACGATGTGGACGGCCGAACACACGCCGCTCGCCGGCCGGGCGGTGCAGACCCTGATCGAGCAGTACCAGCGCGGGCTGCTCGACGCCGACCGGCCGGAGCTGGCGAGCGATCTCGCGGGCCAGATGCTCGCCGCCGAAACCCCGCCGGCCCTGCGGATCGAGCTCGCGGCCCTGCTCCGCGACCACCACATGCTCGGCCCGGACCTGCTCGACCGGATGACGAACCTCGACCAGCTGGGGCCGATGCGGCTGTTCGCGGCGGAGGTCATGCTCCGGGCGAACCCGAACGACCCGGACGGGGTGGACGTGCTCCGCGGGCTGGCCCGGCAGCCGAACCGGGAGCTGGCGGTGCAGATCGGGGGCATCCTGCAGAACGTGCTCGGGCTGGAGCTCGGGCTGCCCGGAGGCGGCCAGCTACCGGCCCCGAACAGCAAGGCGGCGGCGGACGTGGCCCGGCGGGTGCTGGCGTGGGCGAACGGGGCGACCCCGGACATGATCCGCCCGACGCCGGGGCCGCAGCCGGGACTGAAGGGCGGGAGCCGCCCGCCGTTCGCCGGGCTCAAGCAGACGACCATCTTACCCCCGCCGTCCGGCGAGCGGCCCCGCGGGTCGTCGGCGGTGTTCTGAGCCGGGGCGGGTGTGGTGGGACGGGCCCGGGAAGGGCCTCCACACCCGACAAGACAAGGGTTCGTCGAGCGTTGACCAGTTCCTGCGGAACGAGATACTCGCCAGCGGGCCGTGGCCGTCCACGTCAACGGACCTTGCCGCGGTATCCCCGCCGTCCGGTACAATTCTTCGAGGTTTACACTCGTTCCTGACCGGCCACTCGCCGTTTTCTCGCATGGACCTCCGCATCGGGACTGCCGGCTACTCGTACCCCGACTGGGTCGGGGCGTTCTACCCGCGCGGGATGACGGCCCACGACCTGCTCCCGTTCTACGCCCGGCATTTCCCGGCGGTTGAGGTGAATTCGTCGTTCTACCGCCCGCCGCCCCTCGACCAGATCGACAAGATGGCCCGCCGCACCCCGGCCGGGTTCGGGTTCACCCTGAAGGTGCCGAGGACGGTCAGCCACGACCGCGACCCGGCCGATCTGCCCGCGTTCAAGGCCGCCGCCGACCGCATGGCCGCGCTGGGCAAACTGCTCGGGCTCATGGTGCAGGTGCCGGAGGCGTTCCACAACTCCGCCGCGAACCGCGACTGGCTGAAGCAGATCGCCGACGGGCTGCGTCCGCACACCCTGGCCGTCGAGTTCCGGCACCACTCGTGGGCCACGCCGGCCCTCGTCGAATGGGCCGCCGCGGCGGCGGTGGACGTGGTGAGCGTCGGCGTCCCGGACCTCCCGACGCTGTTCCCGTCGGGCCCGCGGGTGGCGAACCGCCGGGTGTACGCCCGGCTGCATTCGCAGAACGCTGACAACTGGTACAAGGGCGGGGAAGACCGGTACGACTACGATTACCCCGAGCCGGTGATCCGGAAGTGGGCGACCGCCTTGAAGGCCGTGGCCGACGCCGGGCGGGCGGATTCGGGCGTGTTCTTCTTCACCAACTGTGTGAACACCCAGGCGGTCGCGAACGCCCGAACGCTTTCCGCGGTGCTGAAGGCGACCGCCCCGTCGATCCGGGTGATCGACCCGCCCACCCCCGAGGAGCATCAGCCGGGGCTGTTCGATTGACAGCCCGACTGGGGGAACGCGAAGACTCGCCCCGCTCTCCAAGACTCAGTCCGCCGGCGGAAGAAACCGGGCTTCTGGATGGCGGACTTCAAGACTCGGCAATCGCCTACAATCTCCGAATGACCGCCCTCCGCCGGTTTTTGGTGTTCCAGGCCCTCCTGCTCTGGCAGGGCGGGTTCCTGTTCTACGCCGCCTTCGTCGTCCCGGCCGGGACGGAGGTGCTCGGGTCGACCGCCGCCCAGGGGGCGGTCACGACCCGGGTGGCCGACGCGCTCAACCTGTGCGGGGTGATCGGGCTCGCGGCGGTGGCGTGGGACCTGTCCCTGACGCGCGACCCGGCGGCCCGGCGGACCGCCGCCCGGTGGTGGTGCTGGGGCGTCGCGGTGGGGTGCCAGTGTCTCCTCTTCGTCTTCCACGAACTGCTCGACTCGTACATGGACCCGGGGCGGCGGTACATCGTCGTCATCCCGCCGTTCCGCCCGGTCCACCGGACGTACCTGTGGGTCAGCACCGTGCAGTGGGTGGCGTGCCTGCTGCTGGCGTGGTGGACGCTGCGGGCCTGGGCGGGGGAGTCGGAAGTCACGCGTCGGGAGGTCCCGAGTCCCAAGTCGGAGACCAACCTACCGTCCGGGATTTGACCTGTGACTGCTGTGCTGAACCCCCGCAGGGCGTTGAGGGCGGTGTTCACCCCAACGGGGTGAGAGCGCTGAGCCCAGGGCATCGCCCCGGGTCGGGTGGCAACACCCCGTGAGACCGCCCGGCTACACCGACCCGGCCACGTACACCCCGCCGGAGAACGTGGGGTCGAAGGGGTCGAACTGATCGACCGGGCTGAGCGTACTGCCGTCGAAGATCTGGAGTGCCGTCGCCTGCTGTCCGGGGCCGACGATCAGGTCGGCCTTCCCGTCCCCGTTGCGGTCGACGGCCGCGACGGTCACCCCCCCGCGGAAGCTCGGGATGTAAACCGGGAACGCATTCAGCTGGGCGGCCGACACGCCGTCGAACACCTGGACGACCGGGCCGCCGCCCGCGCCCGGGCCGGTGATGATCTGGGCCTTCCCGGTGCCGGTCAGGTCCGCGACCGCGACCGTGACGCCGAGCTCGGGGGCCGCGAAGGCGAAGAAGCTCTCCACCTGAGTCCCGGTCGCGTCGAACACGACCACGTGCGGCCCGCCGAGGCTCGCCGCCCCGACCACGATCTCGTCCGTGGGGCCCCCGGTGAGGTTCCCGGCCGCCACGTTCACCCCGCCGGTGAACGTCGGCTCGAACGCGAAGAAGCTGCCGAGCGGGCCGGCGAGCGGGACCGCCCGCCCGGCCACAATCCTGAACGTCTCGACCCGCGGGCCGGCCCCCGGCCCGGCGCCGACGACGATCTCGGCCCCCGGCTGCCCGTCGAAGTGCCCGACCGCGACCGTCGCCCCGCCGGTGAACGTCGGCTCGAACGCGAAGAAGCTCGCCAGCAGGGACAGGTCCTTCCCGCTGAACACCTTGATGTTCGGCCCGCCGCCCGGGCCGGTGGACGTGATGATGTCCGGGGCCCCGTCCCCGTTCACGTCCCCGACCGCCACCCGGACCCCGCCGGTGTACGCCGGGTCGTACGCGAAGAAGCTGAACATGAGCGCGCCGGTCTGCGCGTCGAACACCTCGACGTGCGGCCCGCCGCCCGCCCCGGCCCCGGTCACGATGATCGGGTTGGTCGGCGGGGTGACGGCGATCGTGACCGTCGCCGTGGCCGTCCCGCCGCGGGCGTCGGCCGCCTGGTAGACGAAGGCGTCCGGCCCGCTGAAGCCCGGGTACGGGGTGTACCCGAACGACCCGTCCGGGGCGAGGGCCAGGGTGCCGTGGGCCGGGCCGGTCACGAGGGTGGCGGTCAGCGGGTCGCCGTCGGGGTCCGTATCGTTCCCCAGAACGCCCGCGGCGGCCCCGCGGGAGAGTGTGCCCCCCGCGGCTACCGTGTAGGTGTCCGCGGTCGCGACCGGCGCGAGGACCCGGATCGTGACCGCCGCCGGCGCGCCCGTCTGGGGCGGGGCCGGGCCGACCGTGACGTCCGTCGCGGTGAAGGTGAAGCCGTCCGGCCCGCTGTAGCCCGGGGCCGGGGTGTAGGTCGCCCGGCCGGTGGCGGGGTCGAACCCGGTGAGGGTCCCGTGGGCCGGCCCGGTGACGATCGCGTACGTCAGGATCGGGACGGGCTCCTGGCCCCCGGGGCTCGCGGTCAGGGCGATCGCCGTCGACAGGTTCACCCCGGTCGAGACGGTCTGCGGGGCGGCGACCGGCGGGAAGTTCACCGGGGTCACGTGGACCGTGACCGCGGCGGTCGAGGACTCGCCGTTCACGTCCGTGACCGTGTAGGAGAACGTGTCCGGGCCGCCCCCGGTGTCGGCGTAGCCCGGGTCGGGGGTGTAGACGACGGTCGTGCCGACCACCTCCGCCGTCCCGTGGGCGGGCGGGGACGTGATCGTCAGGGTGAGCGGGGCGTCCCCGATCCCCGTGGCGGTCGCCAGCACGTCGATCGTGACCGGCGCCCCCTCGGGCGTGGTGGCGGTGGTCGGTCCCGCCGCCGGGACCTGGCCGATCGCGAACGACGCGATGCCCTGGTACGAGAGCGGCGGGGCGGACGGGATCCGGCCGCCGCCCGGGGTCGGGCGGACGGGGACGGCGTCCGTGACCACCAGCCGGCCGGTCGCGACCGGCCCGGGCGCGTCGACCGCCACCAGCCCGACCCCGCTGAAGGTGAACGGGACGGCCGGCCCGCCCTGGGTGCCGACCGCCAGGAACCCGGCGCTCGGCGTGTAGGTGAACAGGTTGTTCCCGCCGGTCGGGCCGGTCACCGCGAAGATGGCCGCCCCGACCCCGTTCACCGTGACCCCACCGATCCCCCACCCCGCGGGCACGGAGGTCACGAACGAGTCGGCCCCGCCGAGCCCGTTCAGGGTGATCGTGGAGGCGGTCGAGCCGAGGGCGGAGAAGGAGATCCGCGGGCCCGCGTTGACCTGGGCGGTGCCGGCGAACGGGGCGGTCCCGGCGAGGGAGAAGCCGTCGGCCCCGGGCGTCCCGTCCAGGATGATCTGGTCCGAGCCGGCGGTCGGCCCGGTCGTGGGCGGGGACCCGCCGTTGAACGCGACGGCGGAGGGGCCGGCGAAGTCGACCCTCGTCGGCGCGACGGCCCCGGACCGGGTGACCAGGAGTCGGCCGGAGTCCGGGGTCGAGCCCGGGGTGTACCGGAACACGTCGCCGCCGCCGCCGGTGCCGTCGAGCTCGATGCGGCTCCCGCTGGCGGGCGACCCCAGGTGGACGTCCAGGGAGACCCCGCCGTCGGCCCGCCCGGCGACGAGCTGGACGGTGTCGGCCCCGCCCAGGGCGGTGATCCCGATCGTCGGGAATCCGGTGATGCTCCGGACCCGGTACAGGGACGGGCCCCCGAACCCGCCGGCCCGCACGTCGACCATCGGGGCGGCGGCCGTCCCGGCCGCGGACAGGTCGATGACGAAGTCCTCGGCCATGACCGCCCCCCCGATGGTGAGGGTGTCCGTGGCGGTCGGGGAGGCGGTCGTGTCGTCGACGGACAGGTCGGTGTTGAGGTAGCTGACGACCGCGATCAGCGACCCGTCGACCGCGTTCGTGGCCCGGACTTCTCCGCCGTTCCCGGCGCCCGGCTGTACGGCGATGGCCTCGGACACCGGGTTCGCCGAGACCGCGTGGACCACGAGCAGGTCGGTCCCGGTCGGGCCGGACCCGGCGAAGTAGGTCTGGACGCCCCACCCCGCGGGGCTGTTACTCGCCCACGGGGTGAGGTCGAGCGTGGCGGGCGGGGCCCCGGCCGACACGTTCAACGCGGTGACGCCGGCGAACCGGATCGCGGGGCCGCCGTCGATTGTCTCGGTGAACGCGCCCGGCCCGGTCCCCCGGACGACGAACGTGTCGGCGGGGCCGGCGGCGGCGGCCCCGGCCAGGTCGACCGTCCCGCCCGCCCCGGCCAGGGTCACCGCCTGGACCGCGGTGAACGAGATCGGCGGCGACCCGCCGACGGCGGCGGTGAGGGTCGCCGAGCCGGCGGTGCCGGAGACCTGGATCGGGAAGGGCGTGCCCGCGACGACGAGCGCGTTGGTCCCGCCCCCGCCGTCGTAGCCGATCGGCACGCCGATCACCCCGTTCGAGTTGTCGACGGTGAGGGTGTCGTTCCCGCCCAGTCCCAGGACCGTGATGCTCGTGACCTGCGGGACCGGGAGCTCGAACTGGAGGACGCCGCCGAGCAGGAACTGGATGTGGGTCCCGGACGTGTCGCGGCGGATCAGCATGGCGTCGTCGCCGACCGTCCCGGTGAACGTGACCGCGTACGTCCCGCCGACGGCGGCCACCGCGGCCGGGGCCTGGATCAGCCCCCACCCGCTGTCCCGGTTGGGGGAGGGCGTGCCCATCGGGAGCGCGGTCGTTTCCAGGGCGGCGTAGACCGCGGCCGGGTTGGTCTTCAGGGCCGGCTTCGCCTGGAGGAGCAGCGCGGCCACCCCGGCCGCGTGCGGGGCGGCGGCCGAGGTGCCGAAGAAGTTCGGGAACCCGTCCGCCTCGACCCGCCCGGTCCCGACCGGGTCGGGCTGGCCGAAGAACGTCGTGTTCACCCCGTCCGGGGCGACGACGCCCGGGGTCTGGCGGGTCTGGGGGGCCGGCAGGAGATGCCCGGTCGTGTCGTACAGGACCGGGGTGCCGCCGCGGGACGAGTACGGTTCGAGCAGCGGCGGGCTCTGGCCGAACGCCGGGGTCTCGGAGTACAGGGCGGCCCCGACGGCCACGGCCCCAGTCGTGTTCGCGTGCCCGAAGATCGTGCCGCTGTTCGTCGCGTGGGTGTCGATCGAGAAGCCGGTCTCGCCGGCGATCGGCACGAACGCCACGTACTTCATCAGCGCCGGGTCCGGCCCGGACACCTTCCCGATCGCGATCTTCACCTGCATCGGGGCCGCGTTCGGGTTGGTCACCGAGAAGACCTGGACCGGGTCGGCCCCGGTGGTCCGCGTGAACCCGCCGACGTTGGTAAAGTTCCCCGCCGTGTCGAACACGGCGACGTCCAGTTCGGTCGCCGCCCCGGGCGCGCCGCTGACCGAGAAGAACGGGTCGGCCCACTGGAATGAGAAGGTCGTGGTCCCGGGCGGGAGGGTGACCGTCTGGTACAGGTCGGTGCCGCCGGTGGTGTCGAAGTTGTGGGCGATGAACGTGGCCTGGGGGACCTTCCCCAGCCCGCCGGGGGCGGTCCCGAGGTTCACCCCGCTGTTGGCGAACCCTTGCTGGTAGGACCCCCGCCCGAGGTTGCCGGCGGCCGAGAAGTAGGAGATCCCGGCCGCCTCGACCTGGTTGACCGCCTGGGCGACGAGCCCGTCCTGGAACATCGGCTCGGTCAGGAAGGTGAAGTCGTCGACGATCACGTCCGCCCCGGCCGCCGCCAGGGCGCGGATGTTGCTCGCGAACTGGGCCTGGGTGGTCCCGGCGGTGGCGAACGCGAGATGCGCCCCCGGGGCGACGTCGTGGACGATCTGGAGCATCGCCCGGCCTTCGTCCGTCCCGGTCGCCGCGTCGGCGACTACGTTCACCGGGGTGGTGTGGCCGTTCGGGTTGGCCGGGCCGGGCAGGTCCCCGCTGGCGACGTCGGCGGCGGCCCCGTTCAGGACGTTGTAGCTGTCCGACAGCACCCCGACCGTCGTCCCGGTGCCGTCGAGCCCGAGGTACTGGGTGACCAGATTGGACCGGACGGCCTGGACCCCCTGGCTGGTAACGGCCCCGGCACTCGTGACCGGCCGGTAGTCCGGTTCGATCGCCCGGACGCCCGGGAGCGCAGCTGCCGCGGCCAGCGACGTGATCGGGAGCGCGCCGGACACGTCCCAGGCCGACCCGGCGATCGGCACGAACCCGAGCGGCCCGAGGTCGGCCTGCACCGCCGCCGCAGTGCCCGTCGGGAGGACGTCGACCAGGACCCGGCCGCCGGACACCTGGAGCAGGGAGTCAACCGGCCGGAACGCCCCGGGAGATCCCCCGGCGGCGGTGAACGAGAGGTACTGGGAGTAGAGGTAGGCGAGGTCGTACCCGGCCGGGGCCAGCGGCCCGTCCCGCTGGCCGGTCGGCCCGTAGAAGGCGAGCCTGGCGGCGGTGGTGACCGGGTCGGTACTCGCCCCCAGTACGGCCGGGACGGACCGGTCTTCCAGCCCCTCGACGCCGAGCCGGGGCCGGCGGATCGTCCGCCCTTTCGCCCCGCCACAGGTCCTGGCGCGAACGTACTGGATCCATCGGAGGGAGGTCAACTTCGACCACACAGGGGGGCACCTCGTCGGGCTGCCGAGAGCCGGGGGAGGCGTGGGTGTGGGGCGGATGCGGCCGGGACCATGCCAATCCGGGTAATCCGTCCTTCTTAGCAGTGGGCCGTCCCTGGCAACAACTCAAGTTCGTTGGTCCGACAAAAGTTCCGGCGACCGTTCTGGCCGGTCGTGTGGGGTGGGCCGTCCCAACCCGTGTTCCGACTATGCGCATATCCCCATACTTAGACGAGCCGGGCCCGTCCGGGGATTCCGTTTTTGTCAGAATTTCTCTCCGACACCGAGTATGCGGCCGGCCCGCGGGTTGCGACTATACTGCCCGCGACCGCTCTCCGGTGTTCCGACCGGGGGGCCCGACCCGCCGGGGTCGGTGTTCCCGGTCCCGGGCGGCGGACCCGAACGCGAGGCAGACATGGCCAACGGACGACTGGCGGGGAAGGTGGCGATTGTAACCGGGGGGAGCCGGGGGATCGGGGCGGCGATCGCCCGCCGGCTGGCGGCGGACGGGGCGAAGGTGGTGGTCAACTACGCCCACAGCCAGGGGGCCGCCGAGGCCGTCGTGGCGGAGATCCGGAAGGCGGGCGGGGCGGCGGAGGCGGTGAAGGCGGACGTCGGTAACCCGGCCGAGATCCCGGGCCTGATCGCGGCGGCGACAAAACACTTCGGTCGGCTCGACATCCTGGTGAACAACGCGGCGGTCATGCAGCGGACGTTCCTCCCGGACGTGACCGCCGAGGTGATCGACGCCCACTTCAACGTGAACGTCCGCGGGTACCTGCTGTGTGCCAAGGAGGCGGCGGCGGTGATCCCGCCGGGCGGGTGCATCATCAACGTGTCGAGCGCGATCAGCAGGATGGCGTATCCCGGGGCGGTGGTGTACACGGCGACCAAGGGGGCGATTGACGTGATGACCCGGGTGCTGGCCGCCGAGCTCGGGCCGAAGGGCATCCGGGTGAACGCCATCGTCCCCGGGTCGACGCGGACGGACATGAACAGCGAGAAGAGCGGGAAGACGAAGGAGGAGGAGCGGCAGGAGGAGCAGGCCACCGCCCTGCGGCGGATCGGGGAGCCCGAGGACATCGCGGACGCGGCGGCCTTCCTCGCGTCCGACGACGCCCGGTGGGTGACCGGGACGTGGCTGGACGTGTCCGGCGGCATCCGGCTGTGAGCCCGGGCCGGCCGGGGACTTCGACCCCGGGTGCGTCCGCCACGGGGACGAACGGGACGTCGGGGTGAGACGGCCGGTGCGGGGATCGACCGCCGCCGCGCGTCGGGGCGTCACGGGCGGACGCGCGGCCCGTGACGCCCGGGTTCGACCTTGCCACTTTGGTCACTTGCGCACCATCCCGCACAGACAAGGAGTCCCGGTCTCAGAAATGCCTATAAAGCGGAGCAACGAACCGAGACATATCTGATTTTGCAAATAACAGCTTGGCGATGGCACTTTGAGCGGTCGCGGCTCCGGCACACCTCTTGCTTCTTTTCTCATCGTTCACTTCCTGGCCGAGTCTCTGCCCTTCTCCCGGCCATGGCCCTTCGCCGAGATATTCTCATGAACGCTTATCTCTTCGTCCCTCGTCTCGAAGAGATTGAAGGACGTTTTACCCCGACCGGGATGGTTCCGGTCGCGGCACCCGCCGCGGTCGCGTTCGCCGGATTCAACGCCCAGCCGGCCCTGTTGAGCAACCTGGGCTCGGCTCCTTCTACCGGGGCTCAGAACCAGTCTCCCGTGGTGACGAACGCAGTTAACCAGACCGGCCCCGCCACCGCGAACCCGACCTCGGGTGGGGGTTTCGACCATGTCGTCGCCCTGAATGCGAACCTCACGGACCCCGCCCAGACCGCCGTCAACAACGCACCCGCCGGATCGGCCGCAACCGGCTCGACCGGGACCACTTCGACCGGGACCACTTCGACCGTTCAGGCCCCCATCATCGCGGGGCCCGCGACGGCCACCATCGGGCCGCTGTTGACCGGAACCTCGACCCTCCCGACGCCTACCAACCTGCTGTCCGGGCAGTTGCTCATCGGGGTGAGCCTGCCCGGGCTGACCGCTTTTTTTTTCGGGTCGCTCCCGATCGAGTTCTTCGCCTTCTCGACATCCGGCGGCGGCACGCAGCCGGGGCCCGGCGACCAGTTCATCCCGGTCGGGAGCGGCACCGGCACCGGGGGACCCGGCATCGGGACCACCCCGAACGTACCCCCGGGTACACCGCCGTCCACCATCCTGCAGAACGGGACTTCGGCCAGCGGGACGAACGGGACGACCGGGTGAGGTCGACCGGAATGAACTCCGGGCGGGGAAGTCCACCCGGCCTTTCGCAACGGTGGCGGCGGCCCTCCGCCGCCGCCGGCAGTCAGCAGGCCGGCGGCGACGCGCCCGGGCGGGTCATGGCATAGTGCCGCGCGACTAGGCAGGCGGTTACCCAGGCGCCCGACGCCAGCCCGCCCGCGATCACGTCCGTCGGCCAGTGGACCCCGAGGTACACCCGGCTCCAGCAGATACCGGCGGCGACCAGCACGCACCCCACAGCCACAGCCCACCACACCAGCTGCCCGCGGCGATACCCGTGTGCCGCCACCAGGGCGGCCAGGAACCCGAAAACCCCGACGCCCCGCAGGGCGTGCCCGCTCGGGAAGCTGAACCCCCCGGCCAGGGGTGGGTCATAGTACGTGGGCGGCCGGACGAGCGCGAAGGTCGGTTTCAGCACCGCCTCGAGGACGAGTATCCCGACGTACACGGCCACCAGCGTGGCCGCGTCCAGGTACCGCTTCCGCGCGAAGAACATGGCCATCAGCCCGGCCATCACCACGACCGTCCCGGCCGCGCCGCCGATCCACGTCAACGCCAAGGCGAGGGGCCGCAACCCGGGCTCGGTCCACGGGTTGTGGGCCGCCCGGATCGATTCGTTCCAGTCCGCCCACTGCTCCCCCATGACCCCGTGCGCCAGCCACGCGAAGGCGAGGATCGCGCCAGCGATCAGGCCGAACCCCACGGCCGATACCCGCGAGATCCCCTTCACGAGGAGCAACATCCCGACGAGGAGCCCGAACACCCGCGGGCCGATCCCTATCCCGACCACCGGCCGCGGCTCGATCGCGGGCCCCAGCTCGTCGTCCTCGACCGCCGGCTCCAGGACCGGGACCAGCTGGTAGTCGGGCCCGGTCAGCACCCGGAGGGCCCCGGGGACGACGCCGAACGTGAAACGCGAACCTTCGGTCAGTTCTCCATCGATGCTGAACGGGATTGGCGAATCGGATTCGATTTCCACGGTGCGGGCGAGGCGGTGGACCACATTCTCGTCGGCGAGATAGTCCCCGTGCATCAGCCGGGCGGCGATGACCGACAGGTCGAGCACGTCCCCGGCCCGGACGAGGACCACGTCGAGCCGGCCGTCCTCCGGGTTCGCGGTCGGGGCGACGGGCAGCCCGCCGCCCGCCGTCCGGGCGTTGGCGACCACCACGTTCAGCACGTCGAATTGTTCGGCCGGGCCGCCGTCGAGCCGGAGGGTGATGCGGAACCGGGGCAGGTCGGCGATCGGCCCGACTGCCCCCCGGAGGTACGCGAGCGGGCCCCAGAACTCTTTCCACTCCGCCGTCACTCCCGCGGCCACCCGCCCGCTGAACCCGCCGGTCGCGGCGTTCACCATGTACCCGGTCGCGCCGCCCCCGACCCGCGCCGCGTCGACCGCCCGGACCGTCCCGGTCCGGAGGAGCCCGGCGGCCGAGACCGGGTCGAGCGGGACGGCCAGGGTCCGGCAGAAGTCGTTCCCGGTCCCGAGCGGGAGGACGGCGAGCGTCGCCCGACACCTCCCCGCCAGGAGCCCGGTCGCGGCGGCACGCACCGTCCCGTCCCCGCCGGCGACCGCGATCACGTCGAACCCGTCCCGAACGGCCTGGACGGCGGCCCGGCCGGCGTCGTCATCCGGGCGGAGCTCGCGCAGGGTGACCCCCGGGTCGGCGGCCAGGATCGTGCGGAGCACCCCCATCTGCCCGGCCGACCCGGACCGCGGGTTGAACAGGACGCATACCTTCATGAACGCTTCCTGCGGGAGTTTGTCGGGTCTCGGGTCTGTCGGGTCTCGGGTCTGTCGGATCTCGGGTCTGTCGGATCTCGGAAGGCAGAGGAACGTACATCGACACGTGTCGGGTCTCGAAGACTCGACCCGACCTACGAGTCCGGCGCGTGCTGCGGATTTCAACGGAGCGCTATCGTGACAGACTGGTGGTGTCGCTTCGGCCACTCAGTATCCCCGAGACCCGACAGACCCGACAGACCCGACACCCACCCGTGGCTCTTGGCATGAGAGCCCGGGCGGTGCATCATGATAGGAATGCTCCTGTTTGCGAACCCCGAGTTCCTGTGGCTCGCCCCGCTCGCGGCGGTGGTGACGTGGTGGTGGGCCCGCCGCCGCCGCCCGGCCCTGCGGTACGCCGACGCCAGCCTGTTCGCCGGGCTCCCGTCCGGCCGCGCGC